>NZ_JAINZO010000001.1:624192-936288 GCF_020179605.1 Geomonas agri | reverse complement strand
GCCGTTGTCCGCGATGGAGACGAAGACGCGTTCGGCGTCGTGCCAGGTCCTGATCCGGATTTGCGCCCCCTTGGCCCCCTCGTGCAGCAGGGCCTGGGCCGCGTTCTTCAGGAGGTTGATGAAGACCTGTTCCATCTCCGGGACGCACAACGACGCCTTGGGTGCTGCGGCATCGTACTCCTTGGCGAGGCTGAGGTTCCTGAAATCGTAGCGAGTGCGCAAGTCGAAGTCGCTCAGGGCAAGCTGCAGCGACTGCTCCATCACCTCTTCCAGGGTCACCAGCTGCTGCTTGGCTCCGCTGGCCCGGCTGAACTGGAGCATGCCCGAGATGATGAGGGAAGCCCTCTTCACCGCCTTGCGCATGCTGGAGAGATAGCCGGTGATCTCCCTGGCTTCGAGGTAGCGTTCCACCAGTCCGAGGTCGAGCCCGAGCTTGGCGGCCGCCGCATTGTTGCCGGGCAGGGCCGGAGACAGGCGCCGTTCCAGGTTCTGCAGGTCCTGAGCGATGATGCCCAGCGGGTTGTTCACCTCGTGCGCCACGCCGGCCGCCATCCCCGCGATCATGGTCATCTTCTCGTTCTGGATCAGGGCCTCCTCGGCCCGCTTGCGCGCGGTGATGTCCTGCAGCATGGAAAGCGCGACCGGCACGTTCCCTATCTCGATGATCCGCGTGGAAAGCAGGGCGACGGTCTCCACCCCTTCCATGACCGAAACGATCTCTTCCTGCTCGATACTGCCGTTGCGAGTGAGAAGTCCCACCAGCCGTTCGTGGTCTTCGTGCGTGATCAGCCCCAACTGCTCCGGGGTCTTGCCGACGGCCTCTTCGCGGGAGATCCCCGCCACCTCGCAGAAGGTCTTGTTCACGTCGACGTAGGTGCCCCGCTCCAGTTCGTTCAAGACGATGCGGATCGGGCTCTCGTTGAAGATGGTCTGGAAACGTTCCTCGCTCTCTTTCAGCGCAAGCACAGCCTTTTTCCTCTCCGTGATGTCCAGCACCATGGCGACGTAACCGGCGGACAGGTCGCCCCGCGCGAGGGGGGCGACGCTGACCAGCACATCGGTTGCGTCGCCGTTCTTGGTGAAGAGCGGCATTTCTGCGGCTGCGCCGTTTTCGATGACCGACTCCTGGTAGAGCTTCTCAGCGGCGGCCTCCCAGGCCGCATCCGAGGGGTAGAAGATGCGGGTGCTGTTGCCGACCAGTTCCTCGCGGCTGAACCCGGACTGCCTGCAGAGCGCATCGTTAACCCGCAACATGACCCGGTCCTTGACGTAGGCGATGCCGATGGGGGCCGCCATGTACAGCGACTGCAGCTCGGTCTCGCGCTGCCGCAGCGCCGACTCGGTGCGACCCTGCTCCTCGATCACCCGCTCCAGTTCCGCGGTGCGGTGCTGAACCATACGGCGCAACTGCAGGATGAAGGCAAGCGCCACCACGGCGACGCCCAGCACCCACGCCAGGATGTCGATCGGGCGCAGGCCGTGCTCGTAGCGGATGGAGAGCCAGCGCTGCTGGATCTGCTGCCTCTGCGACTGGGGGATAGCAGCCAGTCCCTTGTCCAGGATGCGCGCCAGCGGGGCCCAGTCCTTGCGCACCCCGACCGCGTACGTCTCCTCGGGGTAGATCGACGGCGCCGCCACCTTGAGGTCTGCCAGCCCCTTTTGCGCCATCAGGTAGCTGCCGACCGCAAGGTTCGCCACGCACGCGTCGGCCGCACCGGTGGCGACCAGCTCGAGTGCCCGCGCGGTGGAGGGAGCCTCGACGACCTTCAGGTGGGGTAGGTCGCGGCGCAGGCGTTCCGCCTCGATGAACCCCTTCTCGGTGGCTACGCTCCCGTCGTTGAGATCGGCCAGCGATGCGATGAACCGGAAGTCCTTCCTGGTGAAGATGACCTGCGGGAAGCTGAGGTATTCGGCGGTGAATTCCACGAAGCTGCGGCGCGAGGGATCGGGCGTGATCATGAGCACCATGTCGACCCCTGTCTTTTGTTCCAGCGAGGAGAGCGCCTGCCCCCAGGGCATGTCCGGCGCGGGCTGGAACGTTACTCCCAGCTCCCGCCCCAGGATCTCCAGGTAATCCCAGGCCATGCCCTGGAAGCGCCCCTCGGCGAAGAATTCGAAGGGGGGGTAGTTGCGACTGACCCGGACGCGCACCACCGGGTGGGACGCGAGCCAGGCGCGCTCCTGGGTGCTGAGGGGGAGCGCGGTGGGCTTCCAGTCAGGAGGGTCCGCCTCCACCCTCCCGACCAGCAGCAGCGCCAGGAACAGTGAGGCCAACAGGTATTTCAGTCGCAGTTTCATCATGGCTACCTTCCGGTACGGCGCCCCGGTTACGGCCCCTAGAGCTTGAACTTGGCTACGATCCCCTGCAGCGTGCCGGAGACCTCGGCGAGCTGGGAGGCCGTGGTGGCCGTCTGGTGCGCCCCCTGGGCGGTCAGCTGCACCGCGCTGGTCACGCTCTGGATGTTACTGGTTATCTCGCTGGTGGTCGCCGTCTGTTCCTCGGCGGCGGTGGCGATCTGGCTCACCTGCATGCTGACCGCGTTGACCTGCTCCAAAATCCGCGACAGGGCGCTCTCCAGTTGGGCTGCCTCGGCGGCGCCGCGTTCGGTGGCGTGCACCCCCTCTTCCATGGCGGTGATGGCACTCCTGGTTTCCTGCTGGATCGCCTTGATCATGTCGCCGATTTCCTTGGTGGCGCGGGTGGTACGCTCGGCCAGAGCCCGCACCTCGTCGGCCACCACCGCGAAGCCGCGCCCCTGCTCGCCGGCCCGGGCCGCCTCGATGGCGGCGTTCAAGGCCAGCAGGTTGGTCTGGTCCGCGATGTCCTCGATGGTCGCCACGATGGCACCGATCTGCTCGGAGCGCTCACCCAGGGTGGTGACGGCCTTGGCGCTGGCGCGGGTCATCTCGCCCCTCTCCCTGATCCCGGCCACGGTGCTGGAGACTACCCGGAATCCGGCCTGGGTGGCGTCGGCCGCCTCTTTGGCGCCGTCCGCTGCGAGGTGGCAGTTGGAGGCGATGTCGGCGGCGGTGGCGGCCATCTCCTCGCTGGCGGTGGCCACGGTAACCGTCTGCGAGGCCACTTCCTCGGCCCCCACCGAAATACTCGAGGAGGTGCCGTTGAGCGATAGCGAGTCGGCGGCCAGGCTGCGTGATGCCTCGGCGATATCGAGGATCATCAAGCGCATCTTGTCCACGAAGAGGTTGAATTTGCCCGCCAGCAGCCCCACCTCGTCGCTGCGCTCGCCCAGGTCGATGCGCCGGGTCAGGTCGCCCTCCCCTTCGGCGATGTCGGAGACGCGCTGGTAGAGTTCGCGCAGCGGCTTGCTGATGGTGGCGGCCACCAGGACGATCACCGCGGCCAGGCAGCATAGCGCCAGGCAGCCGACCAGGGTGAGCGAACCGGCCATGGTGCGGGTCTTGGCAAGCACCGAGGAGACCGGGACGCTGACAGCGAAGGACCAGGGGAGGTCGGTGGCTTTCCCTATGGTGAGCGGTGCAAACACTACCAGCGAGTCGGCGGGCGAGCCGGGGAGCCGGCAGCTCTCGATCAGGTATTCCTTACCGGTGGCGATGGCCTGTTGCACGGGCTGCTTATGCTCGGCCGGGAGCGCCTCCGCGACGTTCTTGCCCAAAAGCTCCTTGGTCGGGTAGGCGAGCAGTTCGCCGTTGTTGCCGGCCAGGAAGGCGTACCCAGAACCCAGCGGCTTGAACTGGGCCAGTTTGGAGCTCAACCCGCCCAGCTCGATGTCGACCCCGACCACGCCGACGAAGGTGGTGCCGTGGAAGATCGGCACGATGCAGCTGGTCATGAGGATCTTGCGCTTGCTGGTGTCGCCGGAATAGACGTCCCAGTACGGGTTCAGCACCGTTTCCGTCTGCCGCTTCTTGGGGAGCAGGTAGTAGTCCTTGCTTCCCGCGTCGGCCTCGGTGGTGGTCGAAGGCTCCAGCTTGCCGTTGGACTTGAAGTACCCCGGCGTAAACCTCCCCTTGTCGTTACTCCCCACCTTGTTGACGTTGTGCGCATCGAGGCCGTCCAGTGCGTTGGGCTCGTAGATGCACCAGAACGAGAGCGCCCAGTCGTTCTTGGCGGTGGCCTGCTTCATCATGGCGTCGATCATGTCGCGCCGCGCCCCGGCTGGGTAACGGTCCATCCCGGCGAACTGCTGGGACATGACCCGAACCGTCGTCATCGCGTTCTCGAGGTCCACCGCCATCTGGCTGCCGTAGTTGCGCGACAGAAGGGCCGCCTCCTGGTAGGCGTTTTCACGCACAATGCCGCTGGAGACCTTGTACGCAAAAAAGACCGTGCCCAGGATCAGCAACACGAGCAGGGGCAAAAGGGTCACCAGCAGTTTGTTCCGCATGGACAGGTTATTCAGGTTGAGCATCGTTTCTTCCTCCTGGCTGGATTGGAGCCCCGTGCCGCGGGAGCCACCATGGTAATAGCAAGGAGGTTGCCAACATTAATAACGCTGCAAGATCGATGGGTTACGCCGTAAAGCGGGGACGAGGGGGGGTAGGAAAATATTCCCAAGGGGATGGTCTTCCCGGCAAAGCCCCCTTTCATTTCAGTCAGTTGCCAGGATGGGAAAATGTTCGGCGCTGGGAAATTTTTCCGACCGGTCCGGCCGGCAGCTTCACACGCTCCGCTCGCGGCGCTTGATCAGCTTCTTATTCAACGCCGAGCGGTTGATACCGAGATACCCGGCGGCGATCCCCTGGTTGTTGCCGGCGCGGCGCATGGCCTGCTCGATAAGGACGTCCTCCGCCTCGTCCAGGGTAGGCATGCGCTCCAGCTGGCCTTCGCGCAGCACCACCTCGGTCCCGGCCTGGGCGCTGGCGGCGGGAGCGGGCGCCGGCGCACTCCCCATCGCCTTGAGAAAGCACGCCATGGACAGGACCCCCTGGGTGTGGCGCGTCACCGCCTCGTAGACCACGGCCTTCAGTTCGCGCACGTTGCCGGGGAAAGCGTAGGCGGCAAGGTAGCTGCAGAGTTCCCGCGGCGGGGTGGGCTTGTTCTTGCCCAGCATGGCGGCCGCCTCGGCAAGAAAGTGCTCCAGCAGCAGCGGGATGTCGTCCGGGCGTTCCCGCAAGGGAGGGATGCAGACCTGGTGGGCGAACAGGCGGTAGTAGAGGTCCTGGCGGAAGCTCCCCTGCCCCACCCGCTCCAGGAGGTTCCGGTGCGTGGCGAGCACCATGCGGGCGTCGCTCTTTTTGGGGTGGTCCGCGCCGAGGGGGAAATACTCCCCCTCCTGCAAGAGGCGCAAGAGCTTGATCTGCGAGGCCTCGTTCAGGTCGCCGATCTCGTCCAGGAACAGGGTCCCCCCCGCCGCCTGGGCGATCACCCCGTCGCGCTGCTTGTCGGCGCCGGTGAAGGCCCCGCGCGCGTGCCCGAACAGGGTATCGGAAAGCATCTGGTCATCCAGCCCCGCCACGTTCAGGGCCACGAAGCGCCCCTTCCTGCCGCTGGCATCGTGCACCGCGCGCGCGAAGAGTTCCTTGCCGGTGCCGGTCTCGCCGCAGATGAGGACCGGCTGCGGCGTGGGTGCGATCACCTCGATGTACTGGAAGATCCCCCCGAGGACCGAAGAACGGGTTACGATGGAGGCGAACACCTCCGGGCGGCGCACCGAACCGGAAAGGAGCTTCTGCTTGAGCCCCGCCACCTGGTTGCGCAGCATGCTGTGCTCCAGCGCCTTCTTGACGATGTGCTCCAGCGCCTCGAGGTCGTGCACGGGTTTCTCCACGTAGTCCCATGCCCCCAGGCGCAGCGCCTCCACGGCGTCCTTGACCACGCCGGTTCCCGAGATCACCACCACCGGGGTGTCGGGGCAGTGCTGCTTCACCTCCCTGATCACCTCGTGCCCGGAGAGGACCGGCATGCGCAGGTCTGTGAAGATGATGTCGGGGCACTCCCTGCGGAACGCCTCCAGGCCGGCGGCGCCGTCGGCAGCGGTCTCCACCTGGTAACCGGAGTCGCTGAAGTAGGTGGCCAGTCCCCTGAGCACCGCCTCCTCATCCTCGATGATCAAAAGCTTTACCTTGTCGGGAAGAAACATCTCAACTCCTTGCAGCGGGATCACTTGATGGCGGACAGGTAGGCCCGGTTGATGCGCGCCGCGGTCCCATCACCGCGCAGCCGGGCCAGGCTCTTGGAAATCTGCTCGACCGGGGCCCTGTGCTGCTCCAGCGCCTTCTTGGAAAAAGCCAGGTAGAGGTTCTGCTCGTTGATCACCAGGGGGAGCACCCTGATCTTTTTCTTTAATTCCGGCGACTGCTTGAGCCGCGCCCCCAACGAGTTGCGGTTGATGACCGCCACGTCCATGCGCCCCGCCAGCAGCTTGGATATCTTCAGGTCGGTGCTCATGCAGGGCTCCCTGGCAAAGCCGGTGGCCGCGTCGAATTCCCTGCCGTAGGAGGTGTCCGGCGTCACGCCGACCGAGAGCCCTGCGAGGTCCGCCACCGTGGTGATCGGCTTCAGTTTCTTCCGGGCCGCCACGATCAGGACAATGGTCTCGCTGCTCAGGGGGGTCGTGGTGTAGGTGAGGAATTCCCTGCGCTCCGGGGTGTCGTAGAGCGAGATGATGCCGTCCGCCTCGCCCTGCTTCACCATCTGGATGGCACGCGACCAGGGGACGAAGACGAACTCGAAGCCGATGCCGATACTCTTGCCGACCGCGTTCAACAGGTCGATGTCGGTGCCGGCGGGCTTGCCGCCCTTCAAAAAGGAGTACGGGACCCAGTCGTCCACCACGATCCGGTACCGTTCCGCGCCGGCCGCGGGTACGGCCTGCATGGTGATCAGCAGTACCATGAAAAGAAGAACCCATCTGCGCATACATCCTCCAGCCGCCACGGTGGCTACCCCTTGAGCACGCGTTCCATGACGCATTCCAATTCCCTCAGGTCCATGATCGGCTTGGTCAGGAAGGCCGCGGCCCCCAGGGAAAGCACCGCGGCTTCGACCTGCTCAGCTCCGGTGCCGGTGATGACGATGACCGGGGTTTCGGGTTGGCGCTCCCGAATCCAGGCCAGAAGGTCCATGCCATCCAGTACCGGCATGCGCATGTCGGTGAGTACCAGGTCAAACTGCTCCTGCAGCAGGCGCTGCTGGGCCTCCTGCCCGTCCTCGGCCTCGGCGAGACAGTAGCCGCAGTCCTCGAGGTACCCGGCCAGGGAGCGCCTGAACATAGGCTCGTCGTCCACCAACAGGACGCGTGCCGCCTCAGCCACGATCCACCTCGCCGCCCAGGGGAAGCCGGATCTGGAAACAGGTGCCGCGGCCGACCGTCGACGTCACGCTCATCTCCCCCTTGTGGTTCTGCGTCACGATCATGTAGGACACCGACAGCCCCAGGCCGGTCCCCACCCCCGGTCCCTTGGTGGTGAAAAAGGGCTCGAACACGCGCCGGCGCACCTCCTCGGTCATGCCCGGGCCGTTGTCCTCGACCTCCACCACGGCGAAGCCCGCCTCACCGCGCAGCCGCAGCGTGATGCGCGGCCTCTCCCCGGAGGGATGCTCCGCCATGGCCTGGGCCGAGTTCTTCAAAAGGTTCAGCACCACCTGCTCCAGCTCTACCATGATCAGGGGCACCGGGCCCAGCCCCCCGTCGTACTCCCTGACAATGTCGATCCCCCTGAAGTCGTACTTCTTCTTCAGGTCGTAGTCGTTGGCGGCGAGCTCCACCGTGCGCTCCAGGAGCTCATCGAGGCGGGCCGGCTGCATCGCCACGTCGCTTCTGCGGCTGAACTGGAGCATGTTGGCCACGATGCGCGCCGCCCGGGCACAGGCGTTCCTGACGTCGGCGATGAACTGGGGGATCTCCCGACGCTGGAAGTACTCCTGCAGCAGCGCGAGTTCGATGCCCAGTTCCGCAGCGACGCCGCGGTTGGCGGGGAGGTCGGCCAGCACCCTGCGCTCGATGTTCTGCGCGGACTGGGCGATGATGCCAAGCGGGTTATTGATCTCGTGCGCCATACCGGCGGCAAGTCCCCCCACGGTCATCATCTTCTCGGTCTGGATGATGAGGTCGTCCATGCGGGCGCGCTGGGTGACGTCCTCGATACGTAGCACGGCCCCTTCCACGCAGTTGGTCACCAGCGGGTAGAGCATGAGGTCGTAGTAGTGCCGCTCCCCGTCACGTTCCAGCGGCACCTTTTCCATGGTCGCGCTCTGCCGCCCCTGTACCTCGGCGATCAGTCCGTGCACCTGGCTGGCAAACTCGGGGAGCACGCTGTCTATGCTGCACCCAAGCGCCTGCGCAGCCGGTATCCCGGTCACCCTGGTCGCCTGCAGGCTCCACTGGGTCACCGCGTGCGTGCTGTCGATTCCTATCAGGATGGAGGGCATCGAGTCGATGATGTTGGCGAGGTAGTTTTTGAGCTTTTGCAGCTCGCCTTCCGATTTCAAGATCGCGCGGTAGCGGTTGCCCAAGAGGTCGACCATCTTCTCGATCGACTGCCTGAGTACCTCGAGCTCTCCGAAGTACGGGCGTTGCGGCACCCGCACCGCCTTCCCCTCGCTCACCGCGACCGCGTACTTTTCCAGGGAGAGCACCGGCTGCAGGACGATGCGCCACAAAAGGAGGTACAGCGCCAGTATCATCAGGATGTCGCAGAACAAGATCACCAGCACGGTCGTGTAGAGCGTTTGCTGCAGTTCCTGCTGCACGAACTTCGGCGTCGCCAGTTCCTCGACACCGCCGATGACCAGCCCGCCGAAGGTGACGGGACGCATGGCGCTGCGCAGTCCCTTGCGGTCCACCGGTCCGGAAACCGGCACCGGGCGCCAGTTGGCGTCGCGCACCAGGCCGTGGGTCTGCCCGTCGCTGGTGACCAGGATGGCGTAGACCCTTCTGTGGCGCATGATGCTGTGCAGGATGAGGTCGACCTGGGTGCGGTCGATGTTCCAAAGCGGCGCGGCCAGGGCCGCGGCATAATGGTCCACGTCCGCCTGAAGGTCGTATTCGAGCTTCGCCCACTGCTCGCTGCTTTCCTTCAGGTAATTGGCGGTACCCAGAGCGGCAAGAAACACAGTCATCAGAGTTACCAGGGTAACTACTACCAGTTGAAGAATAGACTTTTTCCTGCCAGACATGGAGACCGCCGTTGTTTGAATTTAAGAATGCACGGATAGAAAAAGGATGAATGCATCCACCATCATTGTAAGACGTATACTCATTCGCGCAATCTGGAAGCAGCTAAGGATTTCCTTGCAACTGTTTCGCAATCTCCTATAACAGTGCCCGCATTTTCTTATCGGCATGGGACCCAAAAACTGAAAGTGGATGCCGGTTGGTAGGCAGCCGGAACAAGAGAGCCCACGGCTGTTTCTGAGGGGAGAAATTCCTTTACAATCAGAGGTCGAATCTATATATTTCATGAGTTAATCTCCGCCCGATAAAGGACAATATGGTACTCGAGCATATCCGCAATTTTTCCATCATCGCCCACATCGATCACGGCAAATCCACCCTTGCCGACCGCCTTCTCGAATTCACCGGCACCCTCTCCGCACGCGAGAAGCAGGACCAGTTCCTCGACAAGATGGACCTGGAACGGGAACGCGGCATCACCATCAAGGCCCAGACCGTCCGCCTCAACTACCGGGCCGAAGACGGCAAGGACTACGTACTCAACCTGATCGATACCCCGGGCCACGTCGACTTCACCTACGAGGTCTCCCGTTCGCTGACCGCCTGCGAGGGCGGCCTGCTGGTGGTGGACGCCTCCCAAGGGGTCGAGGCGCAGACCCTGGCCAACGTGTACCTGGCCCTGGACGCGAACCTCGAGGTCTTCGTCGTGCTGAACAAGATCGACCTCCCCGCCGCCGAGCCGGAGCGGGTCAAGGCCGAGATCGAGGAGATCATCGGTCTCGATACCCATGACGCCGTGCTGGCCAGTGCCAAAGAAGGGATCGGCACCAAGGAGATCCTGGAAGAGATCGTCAAGAAGATCCCGCCGCCGCAGGGCGACCCCAACAAGCCGCTCAAGGCGCTGTTGTTCGACTCGTGGTACGACCAGTACCAGGGCGTCATCATCCTGGTGCGCATCGTGGACGGCACGGTGAAAAAGGGCGACAAGATCCAGCTCATGTCGAACCGGAAGAACTACGAGGTGCTGAAGGCCGGCGTCTTCTCCCCCGACATGCGCGAGGTCGCGGCACTCACCGCCGGCGAGGTCGGCTTCATCATTGCCGGCATCAGGGAAGTGGCCGACGCCAAGGTAGGCGACACCGTCACGCTGGTGCACAACCCCTGCGACGCGGCGCTTCCCGGCTACAAGGAAGTGAAGCCGATGGTGTTCTCCGGGCTCTACCCGATCGACACCTCCCAGTATGAGAGCCTGCGCGACGCGCTGGCGAAGCTCAAGCTGAACGACTCCTCCTTCTCCTACGACCCGGAAACCTCGCTCGCGCTCGGCTTCGGCTTCCGCTGCGGCTTCCTGGGTCTGTTGCACATGGAGATCATCCAGGAGCGGCTGGAGCGCGAGTTCAACCTCGAGCTCATCACCACCGCCCCCACCGTCGTCTACCGCGTGCACGGCACCGACGGCAACATGGTCCACATCCAGAGCGCGAACCAGCTCCCCCCGACCCAGGAGATCGCCTACGTCGAGGAGCCGTTCATCCTCGCCTCCATCCACGTCCCCAACGAGTTCGTGGGAGGGATCCTGGCGCTTTGCGAGGAGAAGCGCGGCGTGCAGCGCGAGATCAAGTACCTGACCCCGACCCGCGTCATGGTGGTCTACGAGCTGCCGCTGAACGAGGTGGTCCTCGACTTCTACGACCGCCTGAAGTCGATCACCAAGGGGTACGCGTCGCTCGACTACGAGCTTTTGGACTACCGCCAAAGCGAACTGGTGCGCCTCAACATCATGATCAACGGCGAAGTGGTCGACGCCCTGTCGCTGATCATCCACAAGGACAAAGCCTACTACAGAGGCCGCGAGCTGGTCTCCAAGATGAAAGAGTTGATCCCGCGCCAGATGTTCGAAATCGCCATCCAGGCAGCGGTCGGCACCAAGGTCATCGCGCGCGAGACCGTGAAGGCGATGAGGAAGGACGTTCTCGCCAAGTGCTACGGTGGCGACATCACCAGGAAGCGCAAACTCCTGGAGAAGCAGAAGGAAGGGAAGAAGCGCATGAAGAACGTGGGCAACGTGGAACTGCCGCAAGAGGCCTTTTTGGCCATCCTCAAAGTCGAAGGTTAGCCTAATTTAGGAAGGCTTGACCCTCCCATACCCTCAAAAGGAAGCAACAGCACATGGAAGATTACAAGAACGTTGTCGAAGATAAACCCGCTGAACCGGCCAAAGAAGTGAAGCCAGCCCAGGGCAAACACATCGTCCGCGAGTACCTCGAATCGATCATCATCGCGGTGCTGTTGGCCATGGTCATCCGCACCTTCGTGGTACAGGCATTCAAGATTCCCTCGGGCTCCATGGAAGACACCCTGCTCATCGGGGACCACCTGCTGGTCAACAAGTTCATCTACGGCACCAAGATCCCCGGGTTGGACGGGCGCATCCTCAAGATCCGCTCCCCCAGGCAGGGCGATGTCATCGTGTTCGAGTACCCCGAGGATCCCAGCAAGGACTTCATCAAGCGCATCATCGGCACCCCCGGCGACGTGGTCGAGGTGAAGAACAAGCGAGTCTACGTGAACGGGAAGCTGTATGCCAACCCGCACGAGGTGCACAAGGAGCCCGACACCGTTCCCAAGGAGTTCAACCCGAGGGACTTCAAGGATCCGGTCACTGTGCCTGCCGACTCCTACTTCGTCATGGGCGACAACCGCGACCGTTCCTACGACAGCCGCTTCTGGGGCTTCGTGAAGATGGACAAGATCAAGGGATTGGCTTTCATCAAGTACTGGTCCTGGGACAAAGACAAGATGCGCCCCCGCTTCGGATCTATCGGGAAGCTGATAGACTAACGCAAAAGCCTCTGGTACGCGAAGGGCTCTCCACATCGGAGAGCCCTTTTCTTTTGCACAGCACTGGCGTTTTAACAGGGATAAAAGGGGTAACAGTGATCAAAACCTAAGGCGGGTTTTGACGTATCCCTTTTATCCCCTTTATCCCTGTATGTATTTTCTTTCTTTGCGCCTTTGCGACTTTGCGTGAGACATCACAATAAAAAGAAGCCCCTGCCGCACATGCGCGGTCAGGGGCTTCTTTCATTCAGCTAAAAGGTAAAACAGGCAGCCGTTACGCCAGGTCCTGCACACCCTTGTAGATGATGTCGAACAGCTCCGGGATGTCCTGCTCGGCGATGCAGGAGAAGGCGATACGGAGGTCGGTCTTGGTGGTGGAGATGGCGCCGACGCCGTACTTCTCCAGCAGGTGCACGCGCAGCTTCTCGGCGTCCACGTTCTTCAGCTTGAGGCACATGAAGTAGCCGGAGTTGAACGGGTAGTAATCCCAGGCCTTTTCGTACTTGCCACTGTTGAGCACTTCCTTGGTCTTCAGGGCGCGCCCCTTCATGATCTGGAACTTCTCCTCCTTCTGCTTGAGGAAGTCCGGGGAGCGCAGCGCCTCGATAACGAAGGTCTGGGAGGGGTGCGGGCAGTTGGAGATGCGGGCACGGATGATGCCCATTGCCTTTTTCTCCAGGGCGTTCATCACCGGCGCGTTCTCGTAGTCGTGGCCGTCGGCGAAGGTGATGAAACCGGTGCGGAAGCCCCAGACGAATTCTTCCTTGGTGGCGCCGTCCAGCTTGACCGCCAGGATGCGCGGGTGGAGGTTGGCCAGCTTGCCGAAGAGGGACTCCTTCAGGCTGTCCTCGTAGAAGAGACCGAAGTAGGCGTCGTCGGTGATGGCGACCACGTTGCAGCCAGCCTCGGCGACTTCCTTGATGGCGGCGACCAGGGCGTCACCCTCGGCAACGGTCGGGGTGTAGCCGCTCGGGTTGTTCGGGAAGTTCAGCAGCACGATGACCTTGCCCTTCTCCTCGGCGGAGTTCTGCAGGGCGGCCTTGAAGGCGTCGACGTCGTAGCCGCCGTTGGCGGTGAAGGTTGGGTACTTTTTCACGATGGCGCCACTGCAGGTGCCGAAGGTGAGGTTGTAGTTGCCCCAGAGCATGTCCGGCAGGATCAGGTGATCGCCCTTGTCGACGAACATGTCGGCAACGATGGAGAGGCCGTGGGTCAGCGCGTTGGTGACGATCGGGCTGCTGAAGTGCTTGCCGACCTGGCTCGGGTTTTCACGCAGCATCTTCTCGCGCCACAGGGCGCGCAGTTCCGGTTTGCCTGCCGGCGGTGCATACGGGTAGATATCCTTCGGATCAAAGCCGGTCAGCTTGTCCTGGATGCAGGAAAGGTACATCGGGCCGCCGTTCTCGGTGGCGATGCCGATGGTGGCGTTGAACTTGTGGGCTTTTTCTTTTGCTTCAGCCGACTGGGTGAGGATCCCTTTGGGGAAGAAGAGGTTCTTGCCGAGATCAGACAGCATCTCCAGTACATGAGGGCTGTGCTGGGCCAGAGACTCGTTTAACTCCGCGGCTAATGGATTCATCAAATTCCTCCTGAAGCTTTAATGTGATATGCCCGAGGGCAGGACCGATGAGGTTAAGTAATCGTAGACTGGCCATTAAAACCCGTGGCCAAGCAGTTGTCAACGCTTAATGTGAGGCGATGCGGGATGATGTTCATTTTGATTATCCCCTCCCCCGGAGGGGGAGGGCTAGGGAGGGGGAAACAGTCGTCATCTGGAAACGCCCCCCTCCCGACCTCCCCCCTCCAGGGGGAGGGGCGGAGATCGAAGGTAAGGAACAGTTCCAACTAGCGGTTGAGCAGCATCTCCATCAGCTTGTATCCCGGCTCCACCTTGATCCCGGTCGCGGCAGCGGCGATCTCGTCGTACCCGGCCACGCCCGTCTTCTCCTTTTCCTCGCCGGCATAGATAACGAAGGGAACCGGATCGGAGCTGTGGGTCATCATGACAATCGGCGTGGGATGGTCGGGCGCGCACAGGATGCGGTAATCGCCGAACTGCTTCACCCCCTGCAGCACCGGTCCCACCACCTTCTCGTCGAAGAGCTCGATGGCCTTGATCTTGTCGGCGAGCTTGCCGGAGTGCGACGCCTCGTCCGGCGCTTCCACGTGCACGAACACGAAGTCGTGGGTCTTGAGCGCGTCGATGGCGGCCTGGGCCTTGCCGTCGAAGTTGGTGTCGAGGTAGCCGGTGGCGCCGGGGACATTGATGATGTCGAGCCCCGCGTAGACGCCGATCCCCTTGATCAGGTCGACGGCCGAGATGACGGCGCCGGTGAGGCCGAAGCGTGCGTCAAAGGTGTCCATGGCCGGGGCCTTGCCGTGTCCCCAGAGCCAGATGGAGTTGGCCGGCACCTCGCCTGCGGCGGCGCGGCGCTTGTACTGGGGGTGGTTGTGGAAGATCATCTGCGAAGCGTTCATCAGATAGATGAGCTTGTCTGCGCCCTCGCCAGACGGCATGTGCTCGGTGATGGACTGCCCGGAGATGTCGTGGGGCGGGGTCATCTTAATCTGGGTCCTGCCGCCGTGCCATACCATAAGGTGGCGGTAGCTGACGCCGGGGTGGAAGGAAAATTCCTCGTTGCCGAGCTGGCGCTGCAGTTCTTCGACCAGTTCACGCCCGTCAGCGCTGGAGATGTGGCCGGCGGAGTAGTCTTCCATGATCAGCTTGCCGCCGCGTGCCTCCAGGTGTACCAGGTTGAGGCGGAAGGCGACGTCGTCGGGGCCAAGGGAGACACCCATGCTGGCCGCTTCCAGCGGCGAGCGGCCGGTGTAGCAGTCGACCGGGTTGTAGCCGAATATGGAGAGGTTGGCAACGTCCGACCCCGGAGCGTAGCCTTGCGGCACCGTGTGTGCGAGCCCCAGTGTTCCGCGTTTGGCCATGAAATCCATGTTAGGCGTCTTAGCCGCCTGCAGGGGTGTTTTTCCTTCCAAAGCCCCGACCGGCTGGTCCGACATCCCGTCTCCGAGCAACACAACATACTTCATAGCATCCATCCTTTATCAGTAATCTGTGGTTAGAGTGAAACTCAATCTGTCACGCCAAGCCGCCAAGACGCAAAGGGTGAAACGTTCAGAATCACCAGCTTTGCTTAGTGTCTTCGCGCCTTTGCGGCTTTGCGTGAGGCGCTTTGTTTATCCCCTCGGGTGCGCCTTTTCGTGCAGCCGCTTCAGCCGCTCGCGCGTCACGTGAGTATAGATCTGCGTGGTCGAGAGGTCAGCGTGGCCGAGCATGATCTGCACGCTCCTCAAGTCCGCGCCGTTTTCCAACAGGTGCGTCGCGAAGGAATGCCGCAAGGTGTGCGGCGAGATGCCGCTCCTCACTCCCGCCTGCAGCGCCCTCTTCTTGATGATGTTCCAGAAGGCCTGCCGCGTCATCCCCTCACCGAGCCGACTCAAAAAAAGCAGCGGCGAACTCTTCTGCTTCAAGAGCTCCTGGCGCGCCTGCTCCAGGTACTCCCCCACCGCGTGACACGCAGCGCCTCCCATCGGGATCAAGCGCTCCTTGTCCCCCTTGCCGATGGTCATCAGGTACCCGGCGTCGATGTTGACGTCGCCTATCTTCAGTCCCACCAGCTCGGAAACGCGCAGCCCCGTGGCGTAGAGCAGTTCCAGCATCGCCTTGTCGCGCAACTCGATGGCGCCGGTGTCGAGCGGCGAGGCCAGCAGCGCTTCCACCTCGCGTGAACTGAGTACGCTCGGCAGCTTCTGGAGCCCCTTGGGCGCCTCGACGATGGCGGTCGGATTGACCTCGCAGTACCCCTCGCGCACCAGGAAGCGGTGCAGCATCCGAAGCGCCGAAAGCGCCCTCGCCCGGCTCCGGGGTGAGATCCCCTCCCCTTTGAGCTTGGCGAGATACCCGGTGACGTCGCTCGCCCGCACCTGCCCGGGCTCCCGGTCCCCCAGGTACGCGAGGTAGCGGGTCAGGTCCCTGCTGTAGGCGGCCACGGTGTTGTCGGCGGCCCCCTTTTCGACCACCAGGTAGTTCAGGAACAGGTCGAGGTAGCGGTCCACTAGCCGTCCACGGCAGCGAGGAGGTCCTTGCGGATCTCCTCGAGCTTACTCGGCTCGGTGATCTTCTGCCCGAAGATGTTCTTCACGTAGAACACGTCGGCGACCTGGTCCACCTTGGTGGAAATCTTGGACACGCCGATGTAGAGCCCGAGCCTGGTGAGCGTGCTGGTGATGCTGTACAAAAGCCCGACCTTGTCGTGGGCGTAGATGTCGATGACCGTGTAGTCGGAGGAAACCTCGTTGTCGATCTCCACCCGCGCCGGCACGGTCGGCTTCGCCTTCTCAGTGAGGATGCTGGGACGGTTGCGCTTAGCCACCAACTGCCCCACCCGGATCTTTCCTTCCAGCACCTGCCTCAGATCGGTCTCGAAACGGGTCCAGCGGCTTTCCTCGGTGATCACGAAGCCTTGCGGCGAATTCACCTGGAGGATATCCAGCACCTTCTCGTTGGTGTTGGTGTGGATCTGCGCGCCCAGGATGTTCATGCCGTTGGCCGCCATAACGCCGGTGATCATGGAGAAGAGCCCCGGGACGTCATAGGTGCAGATGGTGCAGTTGGTATAGCCGCGGTCCACCTCGTGGGACAGCTGCAGCACCAGCAGTTTCTTGGGCATCTCGAGCAGCGTGCGCACGTGCCCCGAGAGAACCTCGGGGGCATAAGAGAGCAGATGCCTGGTGGTGAGTGCCTGCAACTCGTCCTTGATGAGCTGCCCCGGGTAGTCGTCCGCCAAGAGGTCGAACACGGTCCTCTTGACCCGGCGCACCCGGTCCCCGGACGCCTCCAGCTTGAAGTCGCCGCGTTCCAGCACGGTGAAGGCCTTCTCGTAGAGCTCCTGCAGCAAAAGCGCCTTCCACTCGGTCCACACCTCCGGCCCCACCGCCTTGATGTCGGCGTAGGTCAACAGGTAGAGCATCTTCAGGTTCTCGCTTTTCTCCATCTGGCGCGCGAACTGGATGATCATGCGCTCGTCGTGCAGGTCGCGGCGCTGGGCGATGTGGGCCAACAGGAGGTGCTGGCGCACCAAAAACTGCAGCCGCTCCGAATCTTCCTTGATGAGCCCCATGCGGCGGGCGATGGTCTTGGTCAACTCGGCACCCACCTCGGCGTGACCGCCCCCCCCACCTTTGCCGATGTCGTGGAACAAGACGGCCAGGAGCAGCAACCAGCGCTTGTCGATCTCCATGGCGAGCTGGGTCAAGAGCGGCAGCGTGTCCTTGTGCTCACCGCGCCACAGCTTGGCCAGTTCCTCGACGGCGAACAGGGTATGGGTATCGACCGTGTAGATGTGGTAGACGTCGTGCTGCACCTTGCAGTAGATGCGCTCGAACTCCGGGATGAAGCGGATCAAAAAGCCCAGGTGGTGCATCTGCTGCAGGGTATCGTAGACCTTCTTCTCGGACTGCAGGATGTTGATGAAGGAGGCATTGGCCTCCTTGGAACGGCGGAACTTGTCGTTGACCAGGTCCAGGTTGTTGCGGATCAGGGTCTTGGTGGCCAGGGAGAGCGCCACCCCCTGCTTCTGGGCATGTTCGAAGATCTTGATGAGCCGCACCGGGTCCTTGGCGACCACGGCCTCATCCGGGACCACCAGTTCACCCTTCATGACGTAGAAGCCGTCTCCCACCGGGCGGCGGGTGAAGTAGCCCAGGATCTTGCGGGTGGAGTCCTCGCGCTGGCTGCACTTGGTGATGAGGAGCGAACTGAAGTGCTCGACGCGGTTGGCGTGCAGGTAGAAGTCCTGCATGAACTGCTCTACGGCGAGGGTCTTCCCCTTGTCCTCGTAGCCGAAGAAGCGGGCGATGGAAGTCTGGGCCTCGAAGGTGAGCTGGTCGTTCTTCCTACCGGCCAGGTAGTGCAGTTCGTTGCGGATGCGCCAGAGGTAGGAGAGCGAGCTGTAGTACATGCCGAGCTCCTCTTCCGAGAGGACCCCCTTGATTACCAGTTCGCGCGGCTCATCCACCTTGTACTTGATCTTGGCGACCCACATCGCAGTGTGCAGGTCCCGGAGGCACCCCTCCCCTTCCTTGATGTTAGGTTCCAGGATGTAGACGCTGGAGCCGTACTTCTCGCGCCGTTTGCGCAACTCCTCCAGCTTCTCGTTGATGAAGGCGTCGCTTCTCTTGGCGAGCACCTGGGTCACCATCATCTTCTTCAGTTCGGTAAAGAGGTGTTCGCTCCCTGTGAGCAGGCGCGCGTCCAGAAGCGCCGTCTTGACGGTGATGTCGTTGCCCGCCATCTCGACGCAGTCGGCGATGGTGCGCACCGAGTAGCCGACGTCCAGGCGCAGGTCCCACAGGAAGTAGAGCAAGCGGTTGGCCGCCTCCTCCACCACCTTGGAGTCCTTGCCGGAATACAGGAAAAGGAGATCAAGGTCGGAGTACGGGTTCAGCTCTCGCCGCCCGTAGCCCCCCACCGCGATCAGGGCAAGCTGACCGGTCTTGTGCATCTGCAGGTCGTCCGAGAGCGCCGTGAACAGCCTGGTCACCAGGGCGTCGGTCATGGCGGTGATGGACTGCACCACGGCAATGCCGTCCTCCCCTTCACGGTGCGAGCGCTTGGACTCCTCGCGGAAGTGCTCCAGGAACTCGCGCGCAGCGGCGAGGTAGGCGCCGCGCTTCTCCTCGAAGCTCTTGCCGTCCCCCTTCATCGCCTCGGAGAGGTATGCGTTTATGTTCAGGCGCATCACTCTTCCTTGGCGATACGCACTACCTGCAGGACGCCCGGGAAGGCCTTGATGTCGGCCTCGGGGAGGGTTTCGGTGTCGCCGATGACGCCGATGATGACCCGGTTCGCGCCGGTGGACTGGTGGATGTCGAAGCCACGCTCGATGAGGAACGACTTGATCTCTTCCTGGGCCTTTTCGTCGGCCGTCTTACGCATAACGATCAGCACCTGCCAATCCTCCCTTTAGTGTTCGCCGCGGGTCATGATGCGCTCAAGGCGGCGCGATTCGTCGATCACCCTCTCGAAGAGCCGCACGATGGCCTGGTCGTCCAGGGGCCCATGGTTCTCCGACGTCATCCGGGCGAAGATGCGCTTCTCCCGGGTCGGGTCGTAGACCGGCAGGTCGAGCCCCTTCTTTATCTCGCCTATTTTGAGGGCGAGCGAGGCGCGTTCGTTGAAGATGCGCAGCAGTTCGCTGTCCAGCCGGTCGATTTCGTCCCTGATGTCGTCAATGCCCATGGCGGCGTCCTCAGAACTTCTTCTTGATGTGGGTGTCGCGTTTCCAGTTCACGTCGTCGACGCCCGGGTAATCGATATTGTAGTTGAGCCCGCGCGATTCCTTGCGCATCTGTGCACAGGCGACGATCAACTGCGCCACGGTGGCGATGTTTCTCAGCTCGATAAGGTCCGAGGTGACTATGAAGTTCCAGTAGTACTCCTCGATCTCGTCCTGGATCAGCTCGATGCGGCGCATGGCGCGCGCGAGGCGCTTGTCGCTTCTCACGATGCCGACGTAGTTCCACATGAAGCGGCGGATCTCGTCCCAGTTCTGGGACACCACCACCATCTCGTCCGAGTTGGTCGCGGTGCCGGCGTCCCACTCGGGGATCTGCGGGAAGGAGAAGGTCTCGTCCTTGAGTATCTGCACCGCGTGCTCGTAGGCGCGCCCGGCGTAGACTGCCGCCTCAAGAAGCGAGTTGCTGGCGAGACGGTTGCCGCCGTGCAGGCCGGTGAAGGCGACCTCGCCGATGGCGTAGAGGTGCTTGATGTCGGTCTCGGCGTTGAAGTCCACCTGCACGCCGCCGCAGAGATAATGCGCCGCGGGAACGACCGGGAGCATCTCCTTCGTCATGTCGATGCCGTACTCGAGGCAGGTCTGGTAGATGTTGGGGAAGCGCGAGGTGATGTACTCGGCGCCGCGGTGCCTGATGTCCAGGTAGACGCAGTCGTCGCCGTAGGTTTTCATCTCGTTGTCGATGGCGCGAGCCACGATGTCGCGCGGGGCCAGGTCCTTCAGGTGATGGTACTTCTCCATGAAGGCAGTGCCGTCGCGGCGCTTGAGGATGGCCCCCTCGCCGCGTACCGCCTCGGAGATCAGGAACGAGCGGGCGTTGGGGTGGTACAGCGTGGTCGGGTGGAACTGCATGAATTCCATGTTGGCGATAGTCGCGCCGGCGCGGTAGGCCATGGCAACGCCGTCACCGGTGGCAACATCCGGGTTGCAGGTATAAAGATAGACCTTGCCGGCGCCGCCCGAGGCCAGCAGCGTAATGCGCGCCGCGAAGGTCCGCACCACGCCGGACTCCTTGTCCAGCACGTGGGCGCCCAGGCAGCGGTTCTGCTCCAACTTCTGCTTCAGCACCTTCGACTCGGTGACCAGGTCGATGGCGATGTGGTTCTCGTAGATGGTGATGTTCTCGTGCTTCTTGGCCGCCTCCACCAGGGCGCGCTCAATCTCGCGGCCGGTGATGTCCTCGGCGTGCAAGATGCGCCGCGCGCTGTGCCCCCCTTCGCGGGTCAGGTCGTAGGCGTCGCCGCTCTTGGTGAACTGCACCCCCCAGTCGATCAGGTTGCGGATCACCTGCGGCCCTTCCTCGACCACCATGCGCACCACGTCCTCGTGGCAGATACCGGCGCCGGCGACCAGGGTGTCCTGCACGTGCGCGTCGAAGGTGTCCTCTTCCGACGAGACCGTGGCGATTCCCCCCTGCGCGTAGTTCGTGGCCGACTCCGAGATGTCCCGTTTGGTGACCACCGCGACCTTGCCGTGGGCCGCAGCCTGCAGCGCGAAGGAAAGCCCCGCGATACCGCTGCCGATCACCAGAAAATCAGTTTTCTCCTTCATCAAACTACCCCCCGATAAGCTGGATTAGGCGTTTCTTGAGACCGAAAGTATGAGACGAAGCCGTGCAGCAGTCGCGAGTACTTCAGGAAAGGCTCAGGGGGTCATGGCGGCAACGTTGGGCCTGTGCCCTCAAAGGAGATTTCTTGGTGTGCGTCGCGGGTACCTTGCGTTCTTCGCGTAACCGGCTCGGGAAAACCCGCAAATTATTGATCCCAGCGAGATTTTTGTCAAGACTTTTGACAGGTTATAGCCCGCCAACGTTACATTAGACCTTGAATTATCATGCTTATTAGTCTATATATTTTCGTGGCGGAATTCCCTGTCCCATTAAAAAAGGAAGCTCATGCGCTTAACGTCACACCGACTTTCCCTGGCAGCCATCCTGACCGTGGCCGCACTGTCGTGGTGTATCCCGGCACCTGCGCGCGCCGACATATATAAATACGAAGATCCCGACGGAACCGTTCACTTCACCGACGCCCCCACCGACAAGCGTTTCAAGATCTTCATGCGCGACATAAAGAAGGACAAGCGTCTCAGGACCGCCTTCAAGCTTTCCGGCTATGCCCGCAACCCCGCCGAGTTCGAGCCCATCATCAGCTCCTGCTCGCGCGAGTTCGGCGTCGACAGTTCGCTGGTGAAAGCGGTGATCCACGCCGAGAGCGGCTACAACCCGAGCGCGGTATCGCCCAAGGGGGCACAGGGGCTGATGCAGCTCATGCCCAAGACCGCCCAGGGGCTCAAGGTCACCGACTCCTTCAATCCGTCCGACAATATCCGCGGCGGCGTGCGTTACCTGAGGTTTTTGTTGGACACCTTCAAGGGGAACGAGTCGCTGGCGGTCGCCGCCTACAACTGCGGGTTGAACGCCGTTGCCAAGTACGGCGGCATCCCCCCCTATCCCGAAACCCAGACCTACGTGTCCAAGGTACTCAGTTACCGGAACAGCTACCGATAGCGTAAAAGGCCAAGCATGCCCTCCACCCGATCCCAGATCATGAATCTCCCGAACATCCTGACCATGCTGCGCATAGCGGCCATACCGCTTCTGTGCGTCCTGTTGCTGTCGCCCGAGCGCGAACCCGGCTTCTGGGCCGCGGCGCTCTTCGCCGCAGCATCGGTCACCGACTGGCTGGACGGGTATCTCGCCAGGAAGATGGGGATCGTCACCGTGTTCGGCAAGTTCCTGGACCCGATCGCCGACAAGCTGATCGTCATGGCCGCGCTGATCATGATTCTCCCCTTCGACCGCGTGCCGGCCTGGATGGTACTGGTGATACTCGGGCGCGAGATGATCATCACCGGTCTGCGCGGCATCGCCTCCACCGAGGGTATCGTCATTCCGGCCAGCAACCTGGGCAAGTTCAAGACCATCTTCCAACTGGTCGCCATCATCGGATTGTTGCTGCACTACGACTACCACTGGTTCTTCGGCATCGACCATCCCCTGCTGGTAGTCAACATGCATAACGTCGGCATGTTCTATCTCTGGATCGCGACCGTGATTACCATCTGGAGCGGCGTCGACTACCTGAGTAAATTCGTCAGGGTGATAGCCAAATAAAAATTTCATATTGACACCGGCGAGGGAATCAGGTTATAAACGGGACTCATTTGATGTACAAGGCGGCATGGCCAAGTGGTAAGGCAAAGGACTGCAAATCCTTCATTCATCGGTTCAAATCCGATTGCCGCCTCCAATAAAAACAAGGGGTTAGCTAAGCAAGCTAACCCCTTGTTTTGTTTGTCGTGGCCTTATCCGTGGCCTCTACTGGCGGGGCCATCTCCTCGTCAAATACACCTTCTGGCATACCATTTATTACGGCAACGAAATTGTCAAAGAATTAGCCTTAGCACCCCTGCTTCCGGAGCAGGGGGGGCGGAGGTTCCAGTTCTCTCATTCCGACCGTTTAAAACAAAGGCCCTCGGTAATAGCCGGGGGCCTTTTGCGTTGGCGCACCGGTCCAATTCGCGAAGAAGATTCATCTCCAAGCCTAGTCTCTCTCGCATCAGCCTTCTAGCCACCGACTCGACTGGTCAACCTCCTGCCTCGCCACGACTTCCGCCCAGCGGTTCCTCTCATTCCGGCCATCTATTGAAAAGGCCCATGGAGAAATCCAAGGGCCTTTTCGTTGTCGCTCCGGTCTTCCTCCCTTCCGCGAAAATATTTCCTCTTCTCCTCTAGCTTCTCTACCACCCGCCCCAGATCTTTCCGCAGGACACACGACAGCGCAAAACTCCTCCGCTCCACCTAATTCTTCCCCGACATTGCCTTCTAGAGGCGCCAATGGGTTGCCCCCCTAGTACGTCATCCCACTGCGGCCAACGACAAGGGCTTCGCCGGGGGGCAGGCTTTTCCGGCACGACAGGCTGTTCTTCCTCGATCACAACCTTCACCTTCGCCACAGCGGCTCAATCCTCGCCAACGGCGCGGGGGGAGGCGTGTGCCTCCTGCTATTTTCTTCGCCTGTAGCCTGAATACTCCCATACCGGAACACCTCCTTTTCGTTTTCTCGGGACACCGGTTCCCCGACTTCCCCAACAATACCATGTTCTTTCCGCTTTCCCGAATATCTCCTATTTTCCTGCAGATATCACCTTTTTGGCGGTACCGCTCCGGCCCGTACCTGACCGGGACCAACATGAACGCAGGAGTAAACATGATTGGATTCGAGAACGAGCAAAAGGTGCAGCAAGCATCGGAGGGGGCGGCCAAGTCGGCGATGCTGACCGTCATCGAGGCCGCCCACACCAGCATCCTCAAAGTAAGCTTCGACGCCATCGCCGACTGCGGCGGGGACTTTCCCCTGTTGGAACCGGGGGACGACCTCGCTGTCTTCCATGATAGAGAGAAGGTGAATCGCACGGCCTTACGGAGCCGAAACCAGGAACTGCTAGTTAGTGGCGCTTCCCGCGGACGGCGGAACCTTCGCCCTTCACCTCCCAAGCAGTGAACCTTGCTTCTTTGCCCCCAAAGGGCTCACAAGAATACCTTCAGAAAAGTCTGCCCGTAAAGGCATTGCTTTGTATCTTTTTTAAAAAGGGGGAAGACCATGTCCAACGAGGGAAAGCACTCTAGTATACATGATGTGGATCCTGTGGGATCAATACTGTTCAAAGTAGCAGGAATTCAGGCATTCTGGGATGATTTGCACTCTAAAGTTCGAGTCCCAAATGAATTTCAGTGGAAGCTGGCTGGGATGCAAGGGTTGGTTCAGACCGAACAAAGGACGTTGCCGTATCGGGAGATTCTACGTGACGTCCTGTACGCATACGATGCAGAACCATTAACCCCCTCAATTGCGGGTCCAAAAAATACAATTATAGGCAAAAACTGTTTGCACAGTCCACTAATGGCGCTCTTGGCAACGCCATTGTGGCAACACGCCGTTGAGACTGGTTATCAATTCATAAAAACAGTGGAAAACGACAAGACTGTCTCGACTTCAAGAATTTGGGCATACCTGATCCCTATCGTGGCCCATGATATCGGGAAGTTGCGCAGACTCCGGCCTAGCAGGTATAAGAGCGAACAGCACCCGATTCTTGGAGCAATTGAGTTGGACGGAATCATCGGCGGCAGATTACCTGCAAACATCAAGGAAAAACTAGTAAATGCCGTCTTAAACCACCACCGACTCATACGCACTTTGGAACGATCTCGACAGCAGATCGCCATTGCTGTCGTTGTATGCGATCGGATGGCACGCGGCAAGGAAAGCCAGTTCGACTTCGATAATTTAATCGCGTCCGTGCATCGGAATGATGACACATGCTACGGACATCCAGAATGAAACGACATACTGTTAATCAGGAAAATCGAA
This sequence comes from Geomonas agri, assembly GCF_020179605.1. NCBI lineage: Bacteria > Pseudomonadati > Thermodesulfobacteriota > Desulfuromonadia > Geobacterales > Geobacteraceae > Geomonas > Geomonas agri. The sequence goes on along the minus strand of NZ_JAINZO010000001.1, from coordinate 911,664 downwards.
AGCAAAGATAATCAAAGTTCAAACGACATATTCCTAATACCTTTGGTTATTAAAAGGGAAAATCGAAAGCAAACTCACAGCCATGGAGCCATACATGAAACGAACAGACAGTTCCAAAACACCAAAGCCCAAATACAGAAAAATCGACCAAGGTGACCCTGTGATCGCAAACAGAATACGGGAGTTCTCAGAGCGGACGCGCTTCCCTAGGTACTGCATCGTAGATCTTATGGTTAAGGGGGCGTTGTCGCCGGATCTCAATTCGGAATGCGATATACATATGCGGGATTTCGTCCTGCCAACACTTCTAAAAAATCGAATTTTCCTTAAAGCTACCCTCTCCAAAATCGGAGGGCATGAAGCGCAACTTAAGTTCGTGGATTCGCTGCGTGAAGATAGCCCTTTCCATGACTACATCCGCTCAAGGTTCCTGAAATTGCAGCAAGGCCAAAAAACATTGAGATTGGAAATGGTAATTGCCGATCTCAGAAGCTGCGGTCCCTACATAAAACTTTCAAAAAACACTGATGACGCCATGCTTATCAAAGTTATTAAAAAAATTAAAAATAAATTACAACTCATTGAGAACAGAAATAGGAAAAAGTCGGGACAGCATAGAAAGCTGGACTGGCTGAGAGAGCAGTTAGTCATCACGATTTCAAGTACGAAATTATTTGGAGATGATTTCGATTTTATTGCAGCTCTGTCCACAGCTAAGACATATAACAGTAGGACAATTGGGGCAAAACTCGATGAAATCGGTAATAATTACCCTTTCACCGTCGATGAACGAACCAACATTTTAAAAACAGCCGCTATGCGCGCTTTCCAGCATATACAGGGCGAATTGCCTTCAGACAAGATAGATATCGTGCTTGGCCCAGGGACCTCAGCGAGGTTGATTGCATATTCTGCCGACCGCAGTGGCTCGAAAGATGGTCACAAAGCCAGTCTTTCACAAATATTTTACAAATTGTGGTGGGTTAAGGAAGTATTCGAAGACTATTCAATAGATTTAGAAATTCCAGAAATCATGCTCGACTCCGTAGATTAAAGTCTCCGCATGATGCGGTCCGCCCAGCAAGTATCGACCATATTTCCTTCCTATATGAAGCCACAGCAGTGAATGAGGAATCAATGGGCAGGCGAGAAGCGACAACTGCTCAAGCCGCAAACTGTAGGTCGATCGGCGGTCGAGTAGACCGGTTTCTCCCTACTAGTCCCAAGAGTGGCACCTCCGTTAGCCTCCTGCCGGGGCCAGCATGCCGATGGAAATCTTGTCCTGGTAGATGGCCTTGGGTTCGTTGGCGAGCCACTTCCACTCCGGGGTGTGCACCATGTTGACCAGGAAGACGTGGCTGTGCACGTCCGGGTCGAGGGCGCGGGAGGTGACGTGATCGAATTTTGCGGCCACGATATTCCCGGCGACTCGTGTCCCGTCGGGGGTGCGGTAATGCCTGTAGTGCTCCTCCACGTACTTCATGGTGTTGACAACGGCTAGGTCCCAGATTTCCTTCACCTGATGGTTGCCGGCGGCGTAGGCCACGGAAAGTGATTTGGGGGCGGAAAAGGTGAGGTCGTTGCCGGCACGGTGCACCTCCTCCTTCTCCCACTGCTTCATGATCGTTTTCGGCGCCACCAGTTGCTCTATTCCGTCCGGGGTCTTGCCTGCAGCCACATTCCGGAAAGCCTGTTCGTCCACCCTCCCGATGAGCTTCAGGTCCTTCGCCATTTTGCCGAGCCACAGGCTCGACTCGCCACCTTTGAGGTAGTAGTCCTCGGTGGCGAAGTACTTCCCCGCTTGGCTCGCAGTCATGCCGCCGTGGGAGAGGGAGAGCATGGCTAGAGCTCCCCTGCCGTCATGGTGCCCGTCAGGTTGTCGAAGAAAAGCGGAGAGGTTGCCGCGGACCCGCGCGCCGTTTTGGGCTTAGTTCGAGGTTTAGCGGGAGAGACAGCGCTGGCCTGTACGGGAAACTGCACCGCTGGGGCCGATACGCGGTAGCCGGCGCCGGCCGCCTGGAGGATCCGGTTGATGTAGCCGGTTCCCTTCCAAGCTTGGCCGGTGTTGTAAGCGGAGAGTGCCCGGAAAAGGGACTGGGTGGCATCGTAGCTTTTGTGTTGGGCGTAGAATTCGGCCAGGATGGTGGTGCCGATGCGGATGTTTTGGCAGGGATCGAAGAGATCCGCGAGGGTGAGTCTCATGGGGCGGATGTGGCAGCTGTTCACCTGCATGAGGCCGATGTCGATGTTGTGTCCCTGGCGCAAGAGACGGGTGGCTAGCTGCACCGCCTCCGCGGCGTTTTTGGTAGCGAAGCTCTTTTTGAGGGTGTTGTCGCCGATGGCGAAGGGATTGCCGCCACTCTCGACCTGAATGATGGCCTGGGTGGTCTCGGGGGAGACGGCCGGGCCGCACTCGGCGAGCATGGTTGAGGTGTAGAGCGCGACGCCGATCATGAACATGGCTCCCCTCCCCTACTGAAAGGTCACAATCGGCGTCGCCACTCCCTTGATCACGGAAAGCCTGATAGCACCCATGTAGCGGCCGTCGAAGGAACGCGGGATGTGAGTGGCGACCGGGAGGAAGTACCCGGCGGGGACCTCGCGGCACCCTTCCAGCTTCGGCAGCGGCTTCCCCTCCTGGTCGGAGCGGTAGACCGGACCAATGAAGGTCCCGTTGACGATGAAGCGCTCGTTTTCGACGCAGTAGGAGTCCCCTGCGACGGCTCCGACGTGCTTAAGGAGCGACCATCCTTCGGGTAGCCAGCCTCGTCCGTAGACGTACTGCCGGAACCCTTCCGGGACCTCCATGATGACCATGTTCCCGCGTCTGACGCCCCCCTGCAGTGGATGGAGGCGATACAGGCCGATCGGCTCGCTGTCGGTCAGGTTAATCCAGAACACCCGTTGCGACCGGGTAGCGAGGGCGTGCAGCACAGCCAAGAGAAGCAACACCAGCACCATCCGCCTTAACACCCTCTCATGACGTATCTGTATAGCCATGCCGTCACGATCTCCGTCTGCAGGGCGAATGTGGGGCTTTGGCAGCCATTCCTGCCCCGTCTTCCTCCGGCTTAAGGGGTTCAGCAATCGACCTAAGCGGTATCCTCCGATGGAGTATATTTAGACTTTTTTAATTCGCAAGAAAACGGATGGTATTTACGCTGTGTGGTTTGGATGTTGGCCAGCAGGTGCGGCCGCGCGCGGTTGCTCCTGCTGGCGCGTTTGCGGGTTTCCGCCTGCCGACCTGACGGGACGACAGGCGGGGATATGGTGTTGCGAGGGAAGCCGGTTTTCGTGGGAGCGGTGCAGCTGGGGCAGAAACGGATCGGTCCGGTCGGGATGGGAATACTTTTCCATGGGGGCGAGTAATCCGTGACATTGGCTTCTCAGAGTCTTACTATATGGGCGCTTCAAAGGACGATTACTGTTTGCAAACCTGGCCTATTGAGCTGATGGAGATATTGGGGGCCAGGCCGGCGGTGGTTTTGGTGATTTTCAGATTGGATTAAATAATAAGAGTTTTATCCCGATAAGTTGCAGCAGATCATCATGCAGCACAGGGTAAAGGTGCTGACGGAGAAGCGCATCACCCGGTCCGGGTTGTCCCACCGCCGAAGCGCCTTCGAGGAACGAAATGACAAGTGCCGATAATCGACGCTGGCGGGAAAGAGTCGCCACCACTTCGATCCGCACCAGATTGCTGCTGTTGGTCCTCGCCCTGTCAATTCCACTCAGCTGCATGGTCTGGTACGACATCTACCGGGAGATGCAGGAGACGGTCGCCCACACGAAGACGTCGCTGCGCACCCTGGTCCAGATGATGGTCAGCAACACCGGTGGCAAGATCGCCCGGACCCGCAGAAGTCTGGAACTCCTCTCCAACCGCCCGCAGGTCAAGCGGCTCTCTGCCGACAGCTGCGATCCCGCACTGGCCTATTTCCACTACTTGAGCCCTGACTACTCCAACGTCGTGTACACCGACCTGAACGGGACGGCCGTCTGCTCCGCCGTACCGCAACCGGGCGGCAAGCCGGTAAACGTAGGCGCGACCCCGTGGTTCCGCAACTTCCTGAAACAAAAAAGCTTCGTGGTGGGGGCACCGCACTTCGGCCCCATAACCGGGAAATGGGTCTCGGTACTGAGCGCACCGATCCACGACGACAGCGGCAAGCTCGTGGGTGCCCTCCATCTCCCCCTCGACCTCGATGCGTTCGACCCAGGCATCCCGGCCCAGTACCTCCCCAAGGAAAGCCGCTACGGCTTCATCGACCGTGACGGGACCCTGGTCTGGCGCAACGAGGATCCCGACGGCGCCATTGGGCGTCCGCCGAAGTCCGCTGTCGGCAAGGCAATTGTCCGGACCAGGGACGGCGAACTGGAGAGCACGCCATCCGACGGCATCCCCCGCTTTTATTCCGTCAAGCCGGTGCCGGGTACCGACTGGATCGCCTTCGTCGGAGTCCCGGTCAAGACCATTCATGCGGGAGCCCGGAAGGTCGCCCTGCGCGGCGGGTCGCTGGCTGTGTCAGTGGTGGCGGTCCTCACCCTGCTCGCATTCTACATTGCGCGCAGCATTACCAGACCCATAGCGGGACTCGCCAAGGTGGCCAACGCTGTCCACAATGACGTGCTCTGGGTCAGGGCGGCGGTGGCCGGCCCGGCAGAAGTCGCCACCGTGGCGCGGGAGTTCAATGCCATGCTGGACTCCATGGCGCGCCAAGACGCCCAGTTGCGGGCCTTCCTGAACAACAGCGACGTCATCGCCTGGCTCAAGGACGGCGAGGGAAGGTATGTGTTCGTGAGCGACAACTTCCTTAACAGGATGAAGCTTGCCGCGGAGCAGGTCATCGGAAAAACCGACTACGAGATCTGGCCACAGGAGGTCGCCGACACCTACCGCCGCAACCAGGACGAGATCCTCAAAAACGGCCGTTCGATGGAGTTCATCGAGCAGGGGCTTGAACCCGACGGTACCGTATCCTGGTGGCTGGCACACAAGTTCATCTTTGACGAAAAGGACGGCACACGGCTTTTAGGCGGACTCGGCGTCGACATCACCAGACGCAAGCAGGCCGCCGACCGAGACGAACAGATCCTCAAGTCCGCCATGGACGGCTTCTGGCTCCTCGACGAGACTGGTGGGCTGAAGGAGGTCAACGACACGGCCTGCGCCATGCTGGGGTACTCGCAGGAGGAGATGCTTACCCTGCGCGTCGCCGACATAGACGCGCTGCTCGACCAGAATACGGTCCTGCAGCGCCTTCGGGAGCTGACCACGAACGGGAGCTGTTTCTTCGAATCCCGCCACCGCCGCAAGGACGGCAGCGAGATCGAGGTCGAACTGTCCGCCGGGTACCTGCCGGGCGAAAGGGTTTTCCCGGTTTTCGTCCGCGATGTCACCCAGCGTAAACTCTTGGAGCATCAACTGCTCCAGTCGCAGAAGATGGAGGCGATCGGCCAACTGGCGGGCGGCGTCGCCCACGACTTCAACAACATCCTCACCGTCATCGCAGGTTACGCGAACCTGCTCAGCTTCGAGGGAACACTCAGCGCAGGGCAGCGCGAAGCCGCGAGCCACATCATTAACGCGTCCGAGAAGGCCGCGCAGTTGACCAGAGGGCTCCTGGCGTTCAGCCGCAAACAGGTGTTGAACGTCAGGAACAATGACTTAAACGAGATCGTGCGGCACGTGCAGACCTTCCTGACGAGGATCATCGGGGAGGACATCCGACTCAGAGTGCTGAGTAACGAAGCAGCTATCCCTGTGCATGTTGACGGTGGGCAGATAGAGCAGGTACTGATCAATCTGGCCGCCAACGCCCGCGACGCCATGCCCCAGGGGGGAGTGCTGACCTTGGCAACCGGCGTCGTGCAGATCGACGCCGGTACCGCCGGCAGTCCCCCTCCCGGGCGCTACGCCTTCGTCTCGGTAGCCGACACCGGCTGCGGCATGGACGAGGGCACTCGCCGCAGGATCTTCGAACCCTTTTTCACCACCAAGGAGGTAGGAAAGGGGACGGGACTCGGGATGTCCATTGTCTACGGCATCGTGGAGCAGCATAACGGCACCATCGATGTCACCAGCGAGCCAGGCAAGGGGACCACGTTCAGGATTTTACTTCCCGCTGCGCAGGTAGACGCAGTGGTGCCGGTAGAGGACGCCGCTCAGGCGCCTGAGGAAACACTAAGAGGGAAGGAGACCATCCTCATCGCAGAGGACGAGGCAAGTGTGCGAAGCCTCGTGGCTAAGGTACTCGAAAGGTACGGGTACCGCGTGATACAGAGCAGCGACGGCAAGGAAGCGGTCGAGAGATTCCGCAGCCACCGCGACGAGGTCGACCTGGTCATCTTGGACATGATCATGCCGGGTATGAACGGCAAGGCCGCCTACGATGCGATACGCGCGGTGAGGCCCGGGGCCAAGGTACTCTACCTGAGCGGCTACACAGCGGACTTCATCAAGAACCGCGGCGTTTCCGAGGCCGTGGCCGATCTGGTCATGAAGCCGGTACGGCCAGCCGAACTCGCCAGGAGGGTGCGCGAACTGCTGGATAGCTAACACACCGCCCCCGTTGCTAAGGGAATCTCTCAAGAAAAAAAGGGGATTTGAGGGGGGTAGACGTAGCCGGACGGTGCGGCTGTGGGCGCTCCGTCCGGCGCCTTTGATTTTCCGGATGCCTGCTTGCCGGTCAGGCGAGCGGGAAGACGGTGTGGTGAGGAAACCGGTTTGCGGGAGGAAGACGGAGCCGGAGCTTAGGCGGAGGCGGAGCCTGGATCATGCAAACGGGGTGGGGCCGGGAAAGCTGCCTGGAGGCTTGCCGCAGGGCTGCTTTGGCCCACTTGTCATGCTCCCCGCCGCTGTGTATAGGTATCTAAAAAAAAATAGTTTTCAACTCGATCAAAGCGACGCGAAGACGATGTCATCCTTGCCCTTTCCTTTCACCTGATACATAAGTTCGTCAGCCTTCCTGATGATATCCTCCGCACCGCAAGCGGGGTCGCCAATCGTGATCACCCCGATGCTTAAGGACACTGCCCACCGATTTTCTTCAACCACTGCCATGACCTGCGCCCTGAGCTTGGCCATGGCATTTCGGGCACCATCTTCATTGCATCTCGGCAATAAAATACAGAACTCGTCCCCGCCCATGCGCGCGAAAATGTCCGTCGCCCGCAAGTTGGCCCTGATACAGTCGACAACCGCCTTGAGAAGTTCGTCTCCAGCAGCATGTCCCATCGTGTCGTTCACCGCTTTGAAGTTATCCAGATCGAGATATGCCAGGGAAGATACGCAGCATCCCCGCTGTTGTCTGGCAAGTTCATATTCGACCATTTCAAGGAAAGCCCTGCGGTTGTAGGCACCGGTAAGAGGGTCGGTCCTGCAAAGGGCAGCCGATGCGTCCAGCAGCACGCGGATCCTGGCCAGCGCCGCCACTGCCGCGAGAAAAACGCCGAGGTTGGAGAGGACGTCGAAGACCATGGCGGGAGCGGAAAAGGTTCTGTAGTGGCTGGCAATCAGGATGCAGGCCATGAGCGAAAGACCGAGAGCGCATCGAGCGCCCACGAACCAGGCGACGAACGACACCGGAAACAGGTACACGAAAGTGAACAGGTACTGGTCAGGAAGGCAGATGTCGAGGAGGAACACAGCGCTCGTTGACAGCAGTGCGATGAGCCGTATCCACTTAGCCTCCAGCGCCTCCAAAAAGCGGAAATAGCGTCCCATCAATGCAAACATCCTTTACGCCTCCATAAATGCAACGGCCGTCGAGAAGCAGACGGCATGCGCACACCATTGGACTGGTTTGCGACCTTGGTGAGGCCCGTTTCAGCCCCCCGGAGCAGCGGAGCGGGCGCCGAGAACCAGGTAGGCCGGCAGCGTCTCGACTGTTTAGAAAGCGTTTCGGCCCAACTGTCGATTCATAAACCGACTTCCACAAAATATGATGCATGCCACACTACAGCCACATTGATCGCCTGGCCGGCTCCCGGAGTTCTCCGCCGGCAAAGGCTCTTGTATGACTGTCGAAAACTTTTGACCGAGCTGGGCCAAGGGAAGGACCATCCGCGGGTTAACACACCGCCCCATGGTTCCATCAGGGGACTGGAAATGATCGGCTCTAAGGTCCGCGACGGGAACACAGTGCAGGAGGGTGCAAATCGGCATTGAAACTGTTTGTTGCGGGGCAGGATTTGAATCAATCCGATAAAGTGGAGACGCCGTTTATACGCGGACAACCGCCCTGTGGCGGCAGCCCCGCTAACGCACGCATAAGCTATACAGCCCAGGCAAGCGCCGCAGGTTTCCGCCCTACAATCGAGATCGGAACCCCTTTCTTGCGGCTGGTGCGGTGGGCAGTGCAAAGAAGCTGCAGGCCAGCGAGGTCGACCTCGGTTACATTTGCGAGGCAGAGTTCAACCTTCTTCTCAATGGCAAAGACATTTAATAGCACTTCCGCGACATCATTGACCTGCACGACCGTCATCGCCCCCCTGATTGTCACGAGGGTGCTGACCTTGTTGGCTGTGACCTCAAGATTTTGCAGTGGCACGTCACACCTCCGCCTCGCTGGACCGCTCGTGGCCCCTGTGGGGGTTCTTTCACCTATTCCAGATCGCTCTAGCTTAACAGTCTGTCGTTATCGAAAATCTAGGAAAAGCGCCCATGCCTCCAGGGACTCCGCGTCGATCTGGGTGCCGACGCGCGGAACTCGCAATCACCCCTGTTTTAAAGTTCGAATGCCCATGCAACTGCTTATTTTCTTTTCCAATTTAAACATTTCAACACCTTTCCCATGAATCAAGAAGCAATCGTCCAAGGTTAATTGGATAGACCTGCCACCTGCAACTATGCCCAGAGTATGGTATGAACGAGACTCAATAGGCAATCCATAGTCTATCCCCACCCAAGAGACATCTACTCCAACCGCAACGGCGATCTCCCTGGTCCGCCTGACGATAGACTCGGCCCCCACCCTCCTGCGATCATTCAAAGCTGGGCAATCCATGACATGTTCCCCTGTTCTGTACACTGCAAGACACAAATCCGTACAACTCTGGGTGACAGACGCAAGAGCTTATCACTGCCTTTATGGTGGGTTTCTTTTGCGGCTAAGATCTGGCGAATCAACTAATGCTTAACTACCGCTAACACGCCAAAGTGTCAACAAATAAGTAGTTAGGCACGTGTTCACTTTTAGAACGCAAACAGCACCGCTGTTGAACACTAGCACAGCAGCACCTCTTGCTCAGGCACTTTTAACGGCCGGTTACGCACCTAATCTCTAGAATTTTTCAAACGCCTCATCGGTCAATTTTAGTTCCACTGCGGACTGGTGCCAAATTTCCATTTTATCGTCGGGACTGAGTTCCTCGGTATTCAGAGCCTATCAACAAGAAAAATTCAAAATTGAGGACCCATTCCGCCACACATATGGGGCTTTTCCCCAACAGGAGTACCAGAAATCCCGCTCGTATCGCAAGATGCAGGTTCCAACCGGCCTTATGTTCAATTTGACCTTATTGGAAGGCGTATCCGTTCCATATTTCCGGTGTGGGTAGAGCTTGGGCGCCACTGGGGGCAAAATTCCGCCCCCGCCTATTACCATGCCGTACACCCCGCCCTTTTATGTTTACCAACCCGACCGTCTTCAACGGTCCATCTGTTCTCACACAACGTCGGGGCGTTGACAAGCACTTATAACAGCGCTAAGTATAAGAGTTACCAAGCTGCATGCTCTAAGTACTGTAGCTCGCTGCGATGGTAGTCGCGGGCCGTTCTTCGAAGGTAGAACATCAAGCTGCTGGGCGGGGGAGACTGTGAACACGTTCTCAAGTCTTTTTAACAATGCAGCATTGATGCTCATCCTCTGCATCGTTTACGATACGTTCAGCATTTATGCGATCTCGAACAAAAAGCTGCGGGTGATACTTACCGGCGTCCTGGTAGGGTGTATCTGCATCGCGGTCATGCTCACCCCCTGGCCCTTGGAAAAGGGATTGTATTTCGACACCAGGTCGGTCCTCCTGAGCCTTTGCGGACTTTTTTTCGGCGTAATTCCCACGATGATAGCAGTCGCCATAGCCGGTGCGTTCCGACTCTACCAAGGTGGTCCGGGAGGGGTAATCGGAACGGTCGTCATCGTAGTCACCGCATCGGTGGGGCTACTTGGAGCATATTGGAAGGATAAGCGCGGCAAGCCTCCCAACTGGATGCAGTTGTACGCCTTCGGCGTTGTCGTCCACATTGCCATGATCTCCTGCATGTTCCTCTTCCCTGCGGCAATGCGCGACATCATCCTCAAGAATACGGTCCTTCCCATCCTCCTCATATATCCGGTCCTCACCACCATTATCGGCCTCATCTTGAAAAAACAGGAAGACCGCCGCACAGCCGACAATAAACTCCTTTACTCAACCGCGCTAGCCACTGCAGCCCTGGAATCAACCCCTAACGGTATCCTCATTGTGAACCGGGATGGCACTGCAACGCGCTGGAACCGGCGATTTGTCGAACTCTGGAAGATACCAGGCCATCTGCTCGACATGAGCGACAACAAGCCGCTGCTTGCCCATGCCTCCTCCCTAGTAGCCAACCCTGAGGAATTTATCGCTCGGGTCACCGAACTGTACCAGCATCCGGAAAAATCGTGCACCGACACCCTCTATCTCGCCGATGGGCGAATCTTCGAGCGCTACACGCAGCCCCAAAAGGTCGGCAAAGAGATCGTGGGGCGGTTCTGGTCATTTCATGACATCACCGAGCAGAGAAAAGCGGCCGAATCGCTGCAGATGATGCGTTTTTGCGTCGATCATGCGGGGGACAGCATGTTCTGGATAGACAACGAGGGGCGTATCCTCTACGTCAACGATGCGACTTGCGCAGGGCTTGGCTATTCCCGAGAAGAACTGCTGCGCATGAGCATTTTCGATATCGATCCGGATTTCCCAGCGACCGTGTGGAACGAGCACTTCGAGAACCTTAGGCTGCGGGGACACATCATCTTCGAAACCCGCCACTGCGCCAAAGATGGACGGATTTTCCCCATCGAAGTCAACGCAAACTACGTACATTTCGGCTGCCACGAATTCAATTTTGCCTTTGCCCGGGACATTACAGAGCGTAAGCGTGCCATGGAAGAACGGCTGAAACTGGAACAACAGCTTCTCCATGCTCAGAAGCTCGAAAGCCTTGGCGTGCTGGCCGGCGGTATTGCTCACGACTTCAATAACATACTCACTTCGATACTGGGCAACGCCGATCTGGCTCTCATGCGCATCAACCCTGAATCTCCCGCCATCGATAACCTGTACAACATCGTAAAAGCATCGGCCCGGGCCGCCGATCTGGCCAAGCAGATGCTGGCATATTCCGGTAAGGGGAAGTTCGTTATAGGCAATCACGACATCAACGATCTGCTGGAAGAGATGCTCCACATCCTCAAGGTTTCCATTTCGAAAAAGGCGATGCTGCGCCTCAACCTCACCCACCCCCTGCCCCCGATCGAGGCGGATGCCACCCAGATTCGCCAGATCATCATGAACCTGGTGATCAACGCCTCGGAGGCCATGGGCGACGAAAGCGGCATGATTACGATTACCACCGGCAGCATGCAGTGCGACCGCAGCTATTTGAAGGACGTCTGGCTCGACGAGAACATAACGGACGGGCTTTATGTCTTCATTGAAGTTGCCGACACCGGGTGCGGCATGAGCAAAGAAACGCTCGCCAAGCTGTTCGACCCCTTCTTCACCACGAAATTCACCGGTAGGGGGCTCGGCATGGCCGCTGTCCTCGGCATCGTCCGCGGGCATAAGGGCGCGGTCAAGGTTTACAGCGAACCGGGTAAAGGGAGCACATTCAAGATACTTCTCCCTGCCAGCAGCAAACCCGCCGATACCTTCGATCACGACACCGAATGCGACGATTGGAAGGGGAGCGGCACAGTGCTCCTGGTTGACGACGAGGAGTCCGTTCGTGGGATTGGATCCGAAATGCTCAAAGAGATGGGTTTTGACGTCGTGACCGCCACTGATGGCCGGGAAGCGATAGACAATTACCGGTCACGTCCGGATATCAGGTTTGTCATCCTCGATCTCACCATGCCGCGCATGGGGGGCGAACAATGCTTCAGGGAGCTACGTGCTCTAAACCCGAACGTGAAAGTGATCATGAGCAGCGGGTTCGGTGAATTGGAGGTGACGGAGGCGTTTGCCGGGAAGGGGCTGTCCGGTTTCATCCAGAAGCCGTACAAATTCGTGGCTCTGCGTGAGAGCATCCTTAGCTTGGGACTCGATCAAAAGGACAGTTAGAGACCAGCACTAGGCAACAGGGGGGGGAAGCCCCTCTGGAGTCATGGAGCAGCCGCCCCGTTTTACACCTCATCAAAGGAGCTTGCCCGGGTAAGTTCAGCCAGTACTTCCTCCAGACCAGCCGGACTGTATGGTTTAGGCAAAACTGCGCTGAAACCGAACCTGGCGTACTCGGCGAGAATGGGATCGACGCCCTTTCATTGTGCAACTGCCTTGAGGCACTAAAGCGGCAGGTTATGCCGCTTGGATCTTGTCCAATGAGTTAGAAAAAGGGGCCGGCTCGGTTTTGCGTCCCTTACCTTTTTTCAATTTTTTCATGCCAGCGGCGGTATGGCTATAGCCCGCGCCCCCCAAAAGCCCTATCCACCGGTACTCGGATCAGTTGACATGAACCCGATTAATGATACTACTTGCCGGAGACGTCACATTAAAAGGAGGCATACGATGAAGAGATTCGCTCTTTTGGTCCTGGCAGGTTTAGTAGCGATGGGCAGCGTACCCGCTTTTGCTGCTGACGCAGGAGGTAAGGATGAGTGCTTGCTTATCTCCAAAAACTGCAAAGACGAAGTAGACAGCATCCAGCAGAAGATCAGGAGAATTCAGAAAGAGATCAAAAAGGGGGGCAAAGTCTACACAGCAGACGAGTTGAAGAAGCTTCACGCCAAGCTGAAAGAGGCGAACCAGGTCCTCGAGGACCTGGAAAGGCCTGGGAAATAGCCGAGCTGGGCTTTCTTCCCACCCCACCGAAGGCCGCTGCGTCGTTTTGAGCGGTGGCCTTCGCCTTGTCATTAAGTCGTTCAGCAAAATGCGTCTGCCAGCGGTGGGATTGCTTCAACCGCAGAGTGACTCAGTCTGCAGGCTGAGGCTTCGCAAATGAGTCTCAGTTTTTTCAAGGTTGAGCGAGGTCGCACTGTCCCCCGCGCTCCAATCCTACACCAGACTCCCCTCAGGACGCCGGTGTAGGAGCAGTAAAGAAGTTTACACCTCAGTCCAACAACTCCCGAATCTTACGCAAAAGCGCGGCAGGCTGAATCGGTTTGGACATCAGGTGCAGCCCCTGGTTTTCCAGCCCGGCCTTATTGATGATATCTCTGGTATAGCCGCTCATGAAGAGGACCTTGACGTCGCCTCTGAGCTTCCTGATCTCGGTGAAGGCTTCCCAGCCGTTCTTGAGCGGCATGATGACGTCCAGAAACAGCAGATCGATGCAGGCCCCTCTCTCCCGGAATTTTCTCACACCATCCGCACCATCCACTGCCTCGATGACTTGGTAGCCGTTACGCACCAGCACTTCACGGAACAGCGACCGGACCTCGGCGTCGTCCTCTACCAGGAGGATGGTCTCGCCCGCACCTAACCGGACTCTCACCCCGTCCCGATGCGCTTCCACGACGCGCTCATGGGTTAGCGGGAGATAGACCCAGAAGGTGGTGCCGCTGCCCGGTTCGCTTACTACGTTGATGAATCCGTCGTGTTGCTTCACGATGCCGTACACGATGGAGAGCCCGAGCCCGGTTCCCTTGCCAACATCCTTTGTGGTGAAAAACGGTTCGAACACCTTCTCAAGCGTTACTGCATCCATTCCGGTTCCGGTATCGGTAACCGAAAGGATGGCGTAGTCGCCTTCAAGGCCGTACCCTTGGGCTGCCACAAAGGCGGCATCGACCTGGGCCGAACCTACCGCAATGGTGAGCCGGCCGCGCCCATCCATCGCGTCCCGGGCGTTACCCACCAGGTTGAAAAGCACCTGTTCCATCTGGCCGCGGTCGGCGTGGACGACCGGGGAGACCTGGGGCATCTCCAGGCTCAGGGTGATCCCCTTGCCGAGGATGGGGGGGAGAAATTTGGTGACGCCAGCAACCAGTTCGTTCAGGCGCAGGGGGGCCGGGTTATGGGGTTGTTTTCGGCTGTAGGCCAGAAGCCCCTGGGTCAGTTCAGCCGCCCTGTCTGCCGAGGTGAGCAGCAGGTCCAGATACCTCCGAGCCTCCTCGGAAAGATCGGCCTGGTCCCTCACCAGGGTGCCGTAGCCAATGATGGCAGTGAGCCGGTTGTTGAAGTCGTGAGCTATGCCGCCGGTAAGGGTTCCCAGGGCCTCTACTTTTTGGGCGTTTCGGAGGTGGGTCTCAACCCGGTGCTGTGCGGTGATGTCCCGCATGTTGAGCACCACTCCGGACAGCCGGTCGCCCACTAGGTAAGGAGTCGACACGCGCTCGACGATGCGTCCATCGACGAACTCCATCACCAGGGTGCTTTCCCGCTCAGGGTGTGCCATCTGCTCGGCCAGACGTTTTCGAAACAGTTCCGGATCCTTGAGCTGGTTCAGCACGCAGGCCAGCATACTCTGGTAATTCCTCTCCGCCATGACCTCGTCCGGCAGTCCCACGGTAAGGGGATACTTACGGTTATGCAGGACCACCCCCCCGTTCAGATCGAGCACGACAATGCCGTCGGCGATAGATTCCAGCGTCGCCGAGAGGAGAGACAGAGCTTCCTTGTTCTTCTCCTCGAGGCGTTTACGCTCGGAGATGTCCCTGATGAAGGAACAGATGCGCCCCCTGCCCTGGTGGACCAGGAAGTTGGAGCTGACTTCGATGGGGACAGAGTGCCCGTCCCCGGCCTGCGCCATGAGTTCGACGATTTGGGACCCGTCCCGTTCCAGGTGCCGCCAACGTTCGGACCAGTGTTCCGGCGTGTACTGTGGCACCAGCTTGAATACCGTGAGAGTTGGTACCTCAGCAGGGGAGACGGCGAATATGCGGCAGAGACTCTCGTTGGCGAAGAGGATGCGCCCCTCCTCATCGACCCAGGCCACACCGTCGCGGGTATGCTCGACGCTGTAGCGGGTGAAGCGAAGTTCCTCCTCGGCCTGGTGCCGTTCGGTGACGTCCCGGGCTATCCCTGTGCTCCCCGCGATCTCTCCTTGGGCGTTGAAAAAAGGGTTCTTGATGGTTTCAATCCAGCGGGGCATGCCGTCGCTACCGACCAGTTGCTCTTCGACCCGCATGCTGGTCCCGCTCTCCATGACTTCACGATCCCCGGCGCGATAGACCTGTGCCAGTTCCGGAGGCCAGATGTCGAGATCGCTCTTGCCCACGAGGGAGTCCGGGGAGTGGCCGCAGGCTTGCCCGAACGGTTCGTTCACGGCGACGAACCTGCCTTCCTGATCCTTGATCCAGGCCATGTCGGGAATGCTGTTCAGGATCGCCTTCATCTTCCGGTCGCGAAGTTCCAGGGCCCGGTCCGCTTCCCGCCGTGAGCGCAGGTTGAGCAGGGCGAAGCCGAGGAAAAGGAGGTTCAACATGCCCCCCCCGACGACTACCTTTGTTTTGATGTCATCGTAGAGTTGGAAGAACTCGCTCTTCTTTATGCCGACGTATAAGGCGCCGATCACCTGGCCCCGGTCATCCTTGATCGGATCGTAGGCGGTGAAATAGTCAGTACCGAGGATGGGTGCCTCGCCCCGGTAGAAGGTCCCTTTTTGGAAGAGGGCGTCGAAGGCCGGGCCGACCAGTCGGGTGCCGGTGGCTCGCTTGCCGTCTGGGGTGAGGACGTTGGTTGCGACTCGTACATCGCCCTGGAAGATGGTGGCGGTGCCGCCGAAAATCTCCTTGACCTGGTCAGGAAGTTCGTTGTTGCCGCTCAGTTGGTAATCGTCCACGAACAGCTTGCCGTTTTTGACGGCAAAGTGGGAGCCCTTCTGCTTGAGCAAGGTCCAGAAAGCCCGGAGACGTTCCTGCTGTGCGCTCCCGGCATCCTGGACGGCGTGGTTGCGCAGTTGGGCAAGGAAGAAGAGAGTGGCGGAGATGAGTGCGACGGTGACGATTGCCGCATTAAGAATGGTGTAGCGAGTGTGTGCCTTCATGCCGACTCAGGCCTCCATGTATCTATGACAGCGCCTGGACACCTTTTACCATAGCAGGAGGTCACTATACCACCGATATCGAAAACGTGGTGGATCCTGCCAAAACGGAACGGAGAGCACGGTGTTCGCCGGGCGTTGTCAGCTACTTTGTACCATTTCCCAAAATGCTCCTGCCTGGAACAGCTTGCCATCGCCCGGGTGTCGTTGCTAATTTGAAAACCTCTCGTATATTTTACACATGCGCAAGAGTTTCACAGCCATAGTGCTTGTCACCATAATTCTGCTTTCGCCTGTTGCATGTTTTGCTCATCCATGCACACCCAATCATGTTGTGTCCAACACGGAGACACAACTGCAACTTGCCTCTTCCGAGCAGTGCCCAGTCCAGCATGAGGCAGATTTTTGTGAAACGAGTTGCTGCTGTGCTGACTATGTTCGGCCTGCATTATTCTTGGGAGTGGCATACTCCTCAGATAGCACCCGTAGCCATATTCCCCCGCGTAGCATATATCTTCCCAAGGTGCCCGACAAAATATACGTCCCCCCGCAAAACCGCTACCACTCCGCGTAACGTCAACTTAGTCCAGAACTCTTAGGAACCAATCATGTCGGAAAAGTCGCTCACCATACTGAAGCGGCTCTTCGTCGCTATCATTGGCCTGACATTGCTCGCCATCGGCATTGCCATGATCGTACTACCCGGTCCGGCAATCGTCATGATCCCCCTTGCCCTTGGCATACTGGCGAGCGAGTTCGCCTGGGCACGGTATCTTTTGCATAGATTTCGGGAACGAATTGAACGTTTAAGGAACAATATCAACCACAACCAATCAAGGAGAACACCATGAAATGCCCCATATGTACTGGAATAGACCTCAAAATCGCCGAACGGCAGGGCGTGGAAATCGACTACTGCCCCGAATGCCGCGGCGTGTGGCTTGATCGGGGGGAACTGGACAAGATCATCGAGCGCTCCCAGACGCAATCTGTGCCGTATAACCAAAGCCAGCAGCCGCACAACGATAGTTACCGGCCGCAATTCCATGACAGACAGCATGATGGTCACGGACATGACTCGCATGGCTACCACAAGAAAAAATCCTGGTTGTCCGAGTTATTCGACTGACCCAGAACGAAACTGGTTACGCAACCTAACCAGCTGTAACTACAAAGAATGTTGGGGACAAGGCGGTCCAGGTTGCGGTCGTTGGAATGATGATCTGACGGGCAGGTGACCATTGTTTATGCGGCACCACAATGGCAGAAGATCCGCGACTCAATCACCCCCGGAGGCCAGGTGGCCGTGACAACAGAACAACATAAGCTAGCCGGACTCACCTCAGGAGAGGCGGCACAGATCCTTGCGGAAGAAGGCCCTAACGAACTCCCGTCTTCCGGACAGCGGGGCAATCTCAGGATAGCCATCGATGTCATGCGGGAGCCCATGTTTTTGTTGCTGGTTGCCTGCGGCGCCATCTACCTGCTGGTAGGAGACATGCAGGAAGCGCTCATGCTCCTGGCATTCATCTTTTTCGTCATGGGGATTACGCTCTATCAGGAGCGAAAAACGGAGCGTGCCCTGGATGCCCTACGGGACCTTTCCAGCCCGCGTGCATTGGTAATCCGCGATGGAACCAAGAAAAGGATTGCCGGACGCGAGGTGGTACGCGGCGATATCATCATTCTTGCTGAAGGTGACCGGGTACCTGCCGATGCCCTGGTGCTTGACTGCACCAACCTTTCTACTGATGAATCGCTGCTGACGGGGGAATCGGTTGCAGTCCGAAAACGCCCGGGGGATGCGTCATCACTTCCGGCCAAGCCTGGCGGCGACGATATCCCCTACGTATTTTCGGGCTCCATGGTGGTGAGCGGCCAAGGGATCGCTCGAGTTGTCGCCATCGGCCAACGGAGTGCTATCGGCAGGATCGGTATCGCTCTCCAGGGAGTGTCCGGCGAAGAGAGTTTGCTGCAGAAGGAAACCGGCCGTCTGGTCCGGATTCTTGCCACGGTGGTATTGGGTCTCTGCGCCGTCTTGATCGTCACCTATGGCCTCACTCGTGGCGCCTGGCTCGAGGGAGTGCTGGCCGGGCTCACCCTTGCCATGGCCATCATGCCCAACGAACTGCCGGTTGTTCTGACTATTTTTCTCGCCCTGGGGGCTTGGCGGCTTTCGCGCACCCGGGTACTGACCAGGCGCGCTCCGGTGGTCGAGACCCTTGGTTCGGCAACGGTACTCTGTGTGGACAAGACCGGGACCCTGACCCAGAACCGGATGACCGTCACCGCTTTGCACGCCGACGGTATCCTTTGCCCGATCGGGGATTTTCGTAACACACCTCCGCTGGAGATCTTCCATGACCTCGTCGAGTTCAGCATTCTTGCCAGCCAACGGGACCCGTTCGATCCCATGGAGCGGGCAATCAAGGAATTCGGTGAGGCATACCTTGCCAACACCGAACATCTGCACGGTGACTGGTTTCTCGAGAAGGAATATCCGCTTTCTCCGGAACTTTTGGCTATGTCACATGTCTGGCGAGCACCGGCAGGAGCAGATTACGTCATTGCCGCCAAGGGGGCACCGGAGGCCGTGGCTGATCTGTGCCATTTCAACGAGGGGCAGCAAGCCGAAATGATGAACGCAGTTACCCGGATGTCCAATGACGGGTTGCGCGTATTGGGCGTGGCCCGGTCGAGCTTTCAGGAAAAAGGGTTGCCGGGAGAGCAGCATGATTTCACGTTCGAGTTTCTGGGGCTGGTTGGCATGGCCGACCCGGTGCGCCCCACGGTGGCACCCGCCCTTGCCGACTGTTACCGCGCGGGTATACGGATGATGATGATAACCGGCGATTATCCGGGCACTGCCGGAAGTATTGCCCGGCAGATAGGCCTTAGAGAGCTGGATCAGGTCATTACCGGACCGGAACTGGACCTGATGAATGAGACTGAATTACGTGAGCGAATCAAAACGGTCAATGTTTTCGCAAGGGTAGTACCAGAGCAGAAACTACGCTTGGTGCAGGCCCTCAAAGCGAACGGCGAGATCGTTGCCATGACCGGTGACGGCGTCAACGATGCCCCGGCACTGAAAGCCGCCCACATTGGTATAGCCATGGGAGGTCGCGGTACGGACGTTGCGCGGGAGGCATCAGATCTCGTTCTTCTTGATGATGATTTTGCGTCTATCGTGAGGGCGGTGAAAACAGGACGGCGGATCTTCGACAACCTGAAGAAGGCGATGGCCTACCTGCTGGCCATCCACGTGCCTATCGCAGGCATGTCGCTCATCCCCGTATTCTTCAACTGGCCGCTTCTGTTTATGCCGATCCATATCGCTTTTCTCCACCTGATCATAGACCCGGCCTGTTCCATCGTCTACGAAGTTGAACCGGCCGAGGCTGCAGCAATGGACCGCCCGCCGCGCGACTCGAATGAACCGCTCTTCAGCAGGAACGTTCTGCTGTTAAGCACACTCCAGGGTGTCGGAGTTTTGATGGTATTACTTGCGGTCTTTGGAATATGTCTCGACCGTGGGCAGGGAGAATACGAAGCACGCACGTTGGCGTTCATGACGTTGATCATCGCGAATCTCGGCTTGATGATGACCAACCGCTCCTGGTCTGCAACGATGGGAACCATCCTGAAAACGCCTAATTCCGCCCAATGGTGGGTGACCGGAGGCGCGGTGGCGTTCCTGGCTGTTGTGCTTAATGTCCCCATTACCAGAGAGGTATTCCGCTTTGGTGCTGTTCACCCACTGGACGTGGCCATTTCATTATCAGCGGGTGTTTTGAGTATTGTCTGGTTTGAGATCTTCAAAGGGTATCTGAATCGTCAAACTAGGTAGTTGCGGCAGGTGTGCAAGCCGTAAATCGTCACTTGCAGCCACATAGCTTTCCAAGCTGTGGATCGGCTTCGAATTTTAACCCGGTATCGGCTTCCAACGGTGCCCCGCCCTCTAAGAAATGTTGTGCCTTTACAGATTGCGGGGGAGCTACGGTAGCGCTAAGAAAATTGATGTCCGGATGGACGGCGGCGGCCGCGAAGGCGGCATGACCGTTGTCCGCCTCGAAGAGCGCGAACTCGGAGGCGCCCAGCGCGGCGCGCAGGAAACGCCGTACCGACACTTCGTCTTACACCATGAGCACGCGCGGCAGGTTTCCCCCTGTGTTTTCCACTGCCGCTACACCGCAAGTCTTAGTCACACTACACACCTTGTTCTCCTTCCCGCACCGGTTCTACGGGGAGCGTTACGATCATCCTCAAGCCGCCCCCTTCCCGATTCTCGGCGCGAATTTCTCCCCCATGCGCCTCCACTATGCCCTTGCAGATGGAAAGCTCCATCCCGGTGCCACCAGCCCCATCCGGGACCGTAACCCGGTAGAACTTGTCGAAGATCCGGTCCAGGTCCTGCGGCGGGACACCGGGGCCCCGGTCGGCGACCTCGATGATCACGCTGCCGCCTGTCGCCCGCGCGTTCAACTCCACGGGCCGGTCCCGCGGGGCATATTTCGTGGCGTTGTCGATCAGGTTTACCAGCACCTGGGTCATGAGGACCATATCGATGCTAACCAGCGGCAGCCCCGGTTCCACCCGGGTCTCCAATCTGGACATGGCCAGTTGGGGGGCCAGTGCTGCGAGGGCGCACCCTATCAGGTCCTGCAGGTCCGACGGTTCCGGTTTCAGCTTCAGCGCCCCTGCCTCGAGCCGGGTCATGTCGAGGAGGTTGGCGACAAACCTGTTCAAACGCGCAGCCTCCTCCCAGGCCGCGTCGAGCAGGTCATGTCGGGTCGCCTCCTCCAGGGCCATGTTTCGGTCGCGGAGAGCGCCCAAGGCTCCGCTGATGGTGACCAGAGGGGTGCGCAGGTCGTGGGAAATGGAATTCAACAGCGCCCGTTCCAGGCTCTCGCGCGCCTGTAGAATTTGGGCCTGCTCTGCTTGCTTGGCCAAGAGCACCCTTTCCACGGCAAACGCCGCCTGTGTGGCGAAAGCATGCAACAGGCGCCTGGTAAGGGGCGAGGCGTAATCGGTCTCGGCTTTGAGCCGAATACCCAGCACGCCCAGCACCTCCCCCGAGGTCTGCAGCGGCAGATACAAAAGTTGCGCTGAAATGAGCGTATCGGTGCCGCGTCCGGCCGGGGAGTTGTTTCTGAAGGACCAGTCCGCCACCGCATGCTCCTTGGTCTCCAGGATCAGTCCCGCGCTTGCCGCGCGCAAGACCAGCCGTTCTCCTTCCGGTATCAGTACCGCCACCTCGCCCCCAACGCTGCGCTCGATATTCCTCACCGTGGCGGACACGATGCCGTCTAAGTTGGAAGCTACGGCCAGATCGCGGCTCAAGTAGTAGAGACTCGATGTCTGCTCTTCACGCTCCCGAACCGAGTCGGCCCGCTCCCCCGACTGCGAAACCAGGGTGCTGATGACGACGCAGACGGTGAAGAGCGCGATAAAGGTAATCACGTATTCCGTATCGGCGACGGCGAAGGTCAGGTACGGCGGCACGAAGAAGAAGTCGAAGGCGAGAACGCTGAAGAATGCGGTGAGCACCGCCGCACGGCGCCCCAGTTTGGTCGCGGCAAGCACGAGCCCCAGGAGGTAGATCATCATCAGGTTGGTGGGTGCCAGCGCCCCCCGCAGCACCTGGCAGAGCAGGGTGATCCCGACAACCAGGACCGCACCCTTCAGATACCCTGCCCACGGGGCCGGCTTTTTCGGAGCTGTCGCCGGTTTGGCTTTTCCTACGGCAACGTCGATGCTGACGACGTAGACGTCGATGGGCCCGGAGAGCCTGATAATCTCGTCTACCAGGGGCTGGCGCAGGAACTCGCGCCAGCGCGGCTTCATCGGCTTGCCCACCACGACCTTGGTCACATTGTTCTGCACGGCGAATTGAATCAGGGCCTGGGGTACCGAGGTTGCAGTCAGCGTCGCCACATCCGCCCCGAGGCTCTCCGCCAGGCGCAGGTCGCGCCATACCCGCTCCCGGTTCTCGCGGGCATGCCTGCTCAAGCCTGGCGTCTCGATGTACACGGTATGCCATCGTGCCTTCATCTCGTCGGCGAGCCGCCTCGTGGTCCGGATCAGTTTCTCGCTGTAGGGACTGCCGCTCACGCATACCAGAAGCTTTTCCGCAGCCGGCCAGGGTCCGGTGATCGATCGAGCCTCCATGTAGGCGCGCATCTGGTCGTCGACCCGGGATGCGGCGCGCCGCAGGGAAAGTTCACGCAGTGCCATCAGGTTGCCCGGCTTGAAGAACTTCTCTGTGGCCAGCATCGCCTTTTCAGGAATGTAGACCTTCCCCTCACGCAGCCTTTCCAGGAGGTCTTCTGGCGGTATATCCACCAGCCTGATCTCCACCGCCTGGTCGAGCAGCTTGTCGGGAACCGTTTCGCGCACGATGACGCCGGTGATCTGGGCCACCACGTCGTTGAGGCTCTCGAAGTGCTGAACGTTGACAGTGGTATAGACGTCGATGCCGGCGCAGATGAGTTCCTCGACATCCTGCCAGCGCTTCTCGTGGCGCGCTCCCCGGGCGTTCGTATGGGCCAGCTCGTCCACCAGCGCGATCTGCGGCTTGCGGGCCAGCACCGCATCGACGTCCATCTCAGGGAGCCGCACCCCCTGATACTCGATCTGCAGCTTGGCGACCAGCTCCAGCCCTTCAAGGAGTAGATCCGTCTCGCTCCTGCCGTGGGATTCCACATAGGCCGCGACCACGTCGCGCCCCTCGCGCTTTCTCACATGCGCTGCTTCGAGCATCGCGTAGGTCTTCCCCACGCCTGGCGCGTAACCCAGGAAGATCTTCAGCTTTCCCCGCCCGCTGTGCGCCTCCTCCTCGGCCCGGGCAACCTTGAGGAGCGTTTCCGGCGACGGTCTGGTCTCGTCGTCTCGCATCGTTACCTGCTCTCTTGGTTATCCAGCGCCAGGTTCAGTTCCAGTACGTTCACCCGCGGCTCTCCCAGGAAACCGAGCTGACGGCCCTTGGTGTGGTCGGTGACGAGCCTCTCGACCAGGTGCGTCGCCATGCCGCGCGCTTTCGCGATGCGCGCCACCTGCACCATGGCCGCCTCCGGAGCGAGGTCCGGGTCCAGCCCGCTGCCCGAGGCCTGCACCAACCCGGACGGGATGCCCCCCGCGGCACCCGCATCGTGCAAGGTCTTGACCCTCTCGGAAACCGTCTTCAGGTAGTCGGGGTTGGTGGGACCGGAGTTGGATCCGCCCGACGCCATCGGGTTGTAGCCGAAGTCCGCCGTGGCAGAAGGGCGGGGCCAGACATACCTGGCGTTGGAGAAGGGTTGGCCGATCAGTGCGGAGCCTATCTCGCGGTGGTTCTGGTCCGTGATGATGCTTCCCTGCGCCTGTCGTGGGAAGAGCGCATAGGCAATGCCGGTGACTAGGGCCGGATAGATCCCGCCGCAGATGACGGTGAACAGTAGGAACATCAGTAACGCTGGTCGCAATTCTTTCATAGAGGTATCCTCGGTATGTCTTACTCTATCTGAGTCGGTCGCTTCACGCAAACAGTGACACTGCCATGTCTATGGCCTTGATGCCGATAAACGGCGCTATGATTCCGCCCAGGCCGTAGATGAGCAGGTTGTGGATCAATAGCTTCTCGGCAGGCATGGGACGGAACTTGGTCCCTTTGAGCGCCAGCGGCACCAGGATCGGTATGATGATCGCGTTGAAGATCACGGCCGACAGTATGGCGCTGAAGGGGCTGGACAGGTGCATCACGTTCAGTACGTTCAACTGCGGGTAGATCGACAGCATCATGGCCGGGATGATGGCGAAGTACTTGGCCACGTCGTTGGAGATGCTGAAGGTGGTCAGGTTCCCCCTGGTCATCAGGATCTGCTTGCCCACCTCGACGATATCCAGGAGCTTGGTCGGGTTCGAGTCGAGGTCGATGATGTTGGCCGCCTCGCGAGCGGGCTGGGTGCCGGTGTTCATGGCGACCGCGACGTCCGCCTGGGCAAGCGCCGGGGCGTCGTTGGTGCCGTCGCCGGTCATGGCCACCATGTAACCTTGCTCCTGGTTCTCCTTGATCAGGCGCAGTTTGTCCTCGGGTTTCGCCTGGGCCAGGAAGTCGTCCACTTGCGCTTCAGCCGCTATGGCCGCGGCGGTGAGCGGGTTATCGCCGGTGATCATCACCGTCTTGATGCCCATGCTGCGCAACTGCTGGAAGCGCTCCTGGATCCCTCCCTTTATGATGTCCTTGAGGTTGATGACGCCCATGATCTCCGCATCGCTGCAAACCACGAGCGGCGTCGCCCCGGCACGGGCGATCCTGTCCACCACGTCCACAAGGTTGGAGGGAATGGTGCTGGCGCCCATGCTCCTGACGAAGGAGATGGCGGAGTCAGAGGCCCCCTTGCGGTATTTCCTGCCGAGGGTGTCGACACCCGACAGGCGCGTCTCGGCGCTGAAGGCGATGGTACGGGCATCGGGGGGGAGGGATTCCATTTTCAGGTCGAACTTCTTCCTGGCCAGTACGACGATGCTTCTCCCCTCCGGGGTCTCGTCGGTGAGCGACGCGAAGAGCGCCGCCTCGGCCAGTTCCATCTCGGTGTGCCCAGCCACCGGTACGAACTCCACCGCTTCGCGGTTGCCCAGCGTGATGGTGCCGGTCTTGTCAAGCAGGAGCACGTTGACGTCACCCGCCGCTTCGATGGCGCGCCCGGAGAGAGCGATCACGTTTTTCTGGAAGAGCCGGTCCATGCCGGCGATGCCGATGGCCGGCAGCAGCGCGGCGATGGTGGTCGGCGCCAGGCAGACGAACAGGGCGACCAGCACGGTGAGCGACACCGGCGTTCCCTGTCCCGCTGCCTTGACAGAGTAGACGGAAAGCGGACTTATGTTGGCGCAGACCAGAAGGAACACCAAGGTGAGCGCGATGAGCAGCACTTCCAGGGCGATCTCGTTGGGGGTCTTTCTCCGTTTGGCCCCCTCGATGAGGGAGATCATGCGGTCCAGGAAGGTTTCGCCCGGGTTGGCGGTGATTCTGACGATGATGGAGTTGGCGATGACCTCGGTGCCGCCGGTGACAGCGCTGCGGTCGCCGCCGGACTCCCGCACCACCGGAGCCGACTCGCCGGTGACCGCCGCCTCGTTGACCAGTGCCGCTCCGGCCACGACGTCGCCGTCCCCGGCAATCATCTCGTGGGCCTCGACGAGTATGTAATCGTCTTTTCTGAGCGATTGCGCCGGAACCGTCTCGTGGGGCGTCCCGAATTCGGGTATTTTCAGCCGCTTCGCCGTCACCTCGGTGCGACTTTTCCTGAGAGACGCGGCGCGCGCCTTGCCGCGCCCTTCCGCAAGCGCCTCGGCGAAGGTGGAAAAGAGCACCGTGAGCCAGAGCCAGATGGAGACGAGGCCCGTGAACCACGCCGGCTCCTTGTTGGCGCCGGTGAGCGACATGACGAAGGTGACCAGGGTGATGACGCTTGCGATCTCGACGCAGAACATCACCGGGTTACGCCACAACCCCCTCGGGTCAAGTTTTTTTATTGATTCCAGCAGCGCAGGCTTCATGATGCGCAGATCGAACATGGATATCGGTTCGGGTGCGTGTTTCGACATGTCACTTACCTCCCAGCATGATCAGGTGTTCGACGATCGGCCCCAGGGACAGAGCGGGGAAGAAGGTGAGCGCACCGACGATGAGTATCACCAGGGTCAGCCAGAGCGCGAAGGGAGCCTTGTCCGTGGGGAGTGTTCCCAGGCTAGGGGGGACGTATTTCTTGCCGGCGAGGGAGCCGGCCATGGCCAGCGAGGCTACGATGGGGGCAAAGCGCCCGAGGAACATGGCAACTGCGCCGGAGAGGTTGTAGAAGACGGTGTTGCCGTTTAGTCCTGCGAAGGCGCTGCCGTTGTTGTTGGACATGGAGGCGAAGGCGTACAGCACCTCCGAGAGCCCGTGTGCGCCGGGGTTGGCCATCGAGGAGATGGCCGACGGCAGCAGCAGGGCAACTCCGGAGAAGATCAGCACCAGCACCCCCGAGGTGAGGACGGTGATGATGGACATCCACATCTCGCGCACCTCGATCTTTTTCCCCAGCAACTCCGGCGTACGTCCGATCATCAGCCCCGCGATGAAGACCGCGATCACAACGAAGGCGATCATTGTGTAAAGCCCGGTCCCGACCCCTCCGAAGACCACCTCCGAAAGGAGGATCAAGGACAGCGGAACCATCCCGCCCAAGGGCGTCATGGAATCGTGCATGGCGTTGACCGCACCGCAGGAGGTGCCGGTGGTCGCCGTTGCGAACAGTGAGGTGCCAACGAGACCAAAGCGTGTCTCTTTCCCCTCCATGTTGACGCCGTGCACGCCGAGCTTTGCCACCAAGGGGTTGCCGCTCGTTTCCGCACAGTAGAGGACGGCGGTCGCGGTAACCAGGATTGCAAGCATCACCGCCAGCAGCGCCCATCCCTGGCGGGTGTTCCCCGCCATCACCCCGAAGGTGTAGGTGAGGCTGCCGCCGATGAGAAGGATCAGGAAGACCTCCGCGATGTTGGAGAGCGGGGTTGGATTCTCGTAAGGGTGCGCCGAGTTCGCGTTGAAGAAACCGCCGCCGTTGGTGCCCAGCTCCTTGATCGCCTCTTGGGAAGCGACCGGCCCCATGGGAAGGGTCACCTCTTTCACCGTGACCGTTTCGGTCACCGCGTTCCCCTTGGCGTCCTTTAGGGCGTTCCCTTGCGCATCGAGTTTGGGCTTGTCGTAGCTGGTCGCCTGGACCAGCGGCACCGTCTTATAGCCGCTGAAGTTCTGGATCACCCCTTGGGACACCAGGAATACCGCGAAGGCCAGCGAGATAGGCAGCAGGACGTACAGGGTGCACCTGGCGAGGTCGACGTAGAAGTTGCCGATCTCCGAGACCCTGCGCCGGACGAAGCCGCGAATGGTGGCGATGGCGACCACGATGCCGGTAGCGGCGGAGAGGAAGTTGTGCACCGCAAAGCCGGCCATCTGGGTGAAGTAGCTCGCGGTAGACTCGCCGCCGTAGTTCTGCCAGTTGGTGTTGGTCATGAAGCTGACCGCCGTGTTGAGCGCGAGGTGCCATGAAAAAGCCGGGAACTTCTGCGGGTTCAGAGGCAGGATTCCCTGGAGCAGCAGGATTGCCAACAGGGCTACCCCGCAGATGAAGTTGAAAAGGATCAGCGCCCACGCGTAGCGCTGCCACTGCATTTCCTCATCCTTGTCCACGCCGCAGATGCGGTAGAGGAAGCTCTCGCAAGGGACTAGGACCGGCGAGAGGAACGTGCGCTGTCCCTGGAAGACCTTGGCAAGATAGCTCCCCAGCGGCTTTACCGCCAGCAGCAGGAGTACGAAAAAGAGGATGGTCTGAAGCCATTCGTACATGTTCATGGTGTTCTCCGTGTCTTTTTACTTCTGCTTGAGCCGAGTGGTAATGATGCAGGCCGTTGTGCCTTTCATTGCCAGACTCCCCGGTTGCGCAAACCCCTCGATAACGTGCCCTTCGAAGTAGTAATCACCGATCGTACCGATTACCTTGATCTTGCCGGTCTGCTTGGTTACCACCCCCAAATCGGGGGGGTACTCGCGGTAAATGGTCAGGATGTCACCCGTCTTGCTGGCGTTACGCACATCCTGGGTGCCACTGTGAAACATATGCACTTTGGTCCCTGTCGTCATCACATCGTCCTCTTTCAGGTAGACAGGCTCCTGAACGGAAGGGGGGTAGGAAACGGCGAACAGGGGAGAGGCCAGGAATACCGACAACGTCAACAGCAGTGACAACTTTTTCATCTCACACTCCTTCAACATCAGACCGTGCCAGCGGCACCCTCTTTACCGGTTCTCTATTGTAGAGATGAGGTGCTTCAGGACATGAAGAAAGATCTTCAAGGCGATGCTCCAGTTGGTTTTTCTACACCTTGGTATCACCATATCTCTGAACATCTAAAGACGGTGTTAAAATGTCCCGTAAAGGCATTAAGAAGCCGTCAAGGCAATAGCCGTTATCCTGGTACGGCAGGAGATTCGCGCTAACGTTCATGCAGTCGGAGCCACCGCCACCTGGGGGGCACAGGTTCCTGCGCTAGCGAACTAAGGGAGCTCTTTCCCCAGACGGGAGAGGACATTATCGGCGGGAATTCCGGGGTCAGAAACGTCATGAAGATGGTATGGCCGCTTACTAAGCTTTCTAACACGGTGCTACCTTTGGAAAAAACTGGTACGGGAAAGGAGCTAATCGCCAACGCGATCAATTTCGGCTCCCCGCGCAAGAATGGCCCTTACATCAAGGTCACCTACGGTGCCATCCTTCAACCGCTGATCGACAGTGAACTGTTTGCCCATGAAGTTCGATCCACACACAACCGCCCCAAATCGACTCGTACAGCCTCAGGAAAGGCTGCCGGGCATCCTATCTCCTGATGAGTGTCCGGTGTGTTTGGATCGGCAAGTGAGCAATACGGCGGGTCTGTTACATCAATTCCAGCATTACCCTGCTGATCTCATGGAGAGGTGGCCGGAGTCGCAGATGGTTAACAGCGTCAAGAACGATTCTGTGCCTCTTCTTAAAAATGCAGCGCCTTTTCAAACCTCAATCCCATCCCCGTGTTCGTCAACCTAACCACCTTCGCATTTATGCCGACGGTGGGAGTGTCATTGATGGTGAGTGAGACCACGTCGTTTATTTGCACCTTGGAAGCCGCCGTCACAAAGGCACCATCAACGCTGACATTCTCCACTTGCCCCTCAATGTCGTGATTATTCCAATGGATGTATGCCTTCGCACGAAAGGTAAGTCTGGCTGAAATTCGTTTCTCCATGTCCACGGCCGCCCCCCCCTTTAGATCACTTTGAGTTGTTGTGATGCTGTCTGATCCCCACCAACTTTCCCACTGTGCATCTACATTGAACTCTGTCTAGTAACCACCGAGGTAGGTGACTGCAAGGCTGTTGGCAGGTACCTCTGTTAAGGTGATACCCGGGTGACGTCAATAGGCGGTCCTGTTCCGAGGCGTTGGGGCTAACCCAAGACTCCAAAGGCCTAATTTATCAAAGATAACTGTACGGCGGCTAGGAGATATTACAAGGTTTACCGCTCCATCTATCTAATAAAAATCGTTACCGATTCTCCAAGGCAGCCCCGGTTTTCGCATGAACTTTCGCATGCATCCGGGTCTTTCGCTTATCTTCCCTTTCCGCAGGCCCTCCCGAAGTCGGCAAGGAGCTTCAGACGGTTCTGCTCCAAGCCCTCCAGGGCGCGCCGTTCCGAGCCGTGCAGTTGTATGGCCAGTGCGTCCTCAAGGTCAGTAGCGACTTTAATTTTTGGGAAAACTGCGCTGAAACCGAATCTGGTATCGTCGGCGAGAATGGAGAAGGAGTCTTAATTGCCTTATCGTTCCTCCGTTTGTTCTAATGATTGAAGGTCACAGCAAATAATTACTGCTACAAGCACCTGCCTTTCACCTCGTGATTTTAGTTACTTATCCACCTTTGTTCATTCGTTGCCGATACATTGCAAAAAACTGCATGCTCTCTACCAGTCACAAGACACATTAAATAGATATTGACACGTAATTACAGCTACTTACGTGATTGTGCAGAAAATGTGCAAACCGTAAAAGTGCCTATTTTTGCGTCACAACCAGTGCACTTATCCACAGGATTTGAGGTCTTATCCACAGAGGCAGTGGAAAGGTGTCGAATCTAACCAGACTGTACAACGATTAATGAAATAGTTGGAGGTGGGCGAGGCATGAGAGGTAGATTCCGCTACGGGGCAATAAAAGCGTGGAGTAGAAGCAGGTAATTTGCCAGGCCCTCCACTCCTCCAGGTCGAGGGCAATTTCCTCGGAGACCTTTACTTTGGGCGGCACTATGGTCCCCGTAAGCAAGTATTGGAAGCAAGCAGAGGCGCCGTCAGCCTGACGACGAACCAGTCCCACAAGCTTCCAGCCCTTCGTGGAACTGGCGCGACCTGTGTTGGAAGCAGCCAGAGATCCTGGCTTAAGTTCTTATCTAGTGCGCCGATAGTTAGAAGATCTTGTGTGCTCCTTCATCGCGACGCAGTTCCGTGACATGCAGGGGCAAATCCAGCGGAGGGTGGAGGTAAGAATGGGTTGGTTCTTCAATCTGGGTATCGGAAAGAAACTGATGGTGAGCTTCATGATGCTTGCATTGATTGCTGGCGGAGTAGGGTGGATCGGGACCGTGAAGCTCCATACGATCAAGGCAGCCGACCAGCTCATGTACGAAAAGGTCACGATTCCCTTGGAGGAGATAGGTGCCATTGCAGTTGCTTTTCAGAGGGTCAGAATCAATCTGCGCGATTTGGTGGAGACAAACGACAATGCCGAGAGGGAGAAGATTCTGGGAACCATCAAGGACTTGCGCACCGGTATTGGGGAGAAGGTCGCCGCCGTCGAGAAGACTATCATGACCGAAGAGGGACGTAAGCTACTGGATGACTACAAGCAGGTCAGAGTGGAGTACGGGCAGTACATAGAGAAGGTTATGGACCTTGCCAAGGTCGACCGTGATGCCGAGGCCAAGAGCATCCTCCAGGGGGACGGGAAGAAGGCTGCTATGCATTACCAGGAGGTGTTGGACCGGCTGGTAGACTCAAAGGTAAGCCAGGCAAAGCTGACTGCGGAAAAGAACGAGAAGGTGGCCAGTGAAGCAACCTCGGCCATGATTGGGGCCGCGGCGGGGGGGATGGTCGTCGCACTTCTGCTGGGATTCTTTATTTCACGGATGATCACAGCCCCGTTGCGCAAAGGGGTAGATTTTGCCCATGCCATTTCGAAGGGAGATCTGACCAAGAACCTCGAAGTTGGCAGCAAGGACGAGGTTGGACAACTTGCCCAAGCGCTGAACGAGATGGTCGGTAACCTTAAGGAGGTCGTAGCCTCAGTGCAGAGCGCCTCAAGCAATGTCGCTGCAGGTAGTGTGGAGCTCTCTTCGAGCGCGACTGAGATGAGTCAGGGGGCGAGCGAGCAGGCTGCTGCGGCCGAAGAGGTTTCCAGTAGCATGGAGCAGATGAGCTCGAACATCAGCCACAATTCGGACAATGCATCCCAGACCGAGAAGATCGCGGTGCATAGTGCCGAGAGTGCCAAGGAGAGCGGCAAGGCTGTGGAGCAGACTGTACACGCCATGCGGGAGATAACGGGGAAGATCACCATTATCGAAGAGATCGCTCGACAAACCAACCTTCTTGCGCTGAATGCTGCGATCGAGGCGGCGCGTGCCGGAGAGCATGGTAAAGGGTTCGCTGTGGTGGCCGCGGAGGTCCGGAAGCTTGCCGAGCGAAGCCATAAGGCTGCGGTAGAAATCTCTGAACTCTCGGCTAATAGCTTGGATGTTGCGGAGAAGGCGGGAGGGATGCTCGTGCAGATGGTGCCGGACATCCTGAAGACTGCCGAACTGGTTCAGGAGATCAGTGCTGCGAGTCGGGAGCAGGGTACTGGGGCTGAGCAAATCAACAAGGCAGTACAGCAACTCGACCAGGTCATCCAGCAGAACGCATCTGCCAGCGAAGAGATGGCCTCAACCGCAGAGGAGCTAAGCTCGCAGGCCGAGGTGTTGCAGTCGAGTATCAGCTTCTTCAAGATAGATGGTGGCAGCACCGCGCCTCGGCCCTGCACCCCGCAAGCTAAGGCACGTAAAGCGATTCCTAGTTCACATACCTTGCGTAAGGCTGGTGTATCACAGCAGCCCAAGGAAAGGCACGGGGTCGATATTGACATTCGCCATGACACCTTTGACCAAGGCTTCGAGGCATACTGACCATGGAATCCGTCTCCTCCGACCTCATCCTGGAGAGCCTGTTCGAATGAGTCTACTTCGTTGACGTCCACCGCGCCATCAAGTACTGGAATGCTGGAGCGGAGCGGATCGCGGCCCACCCCCACGGCCGCGGTTGTTGGCACGCACTGTGCCGACAACCGCTTCTGCCACGCCGACGGGGTGAGGGGGGGACGCGAAACTGATGAGCGAACGTAGGTACTCTTTTTGGGGGGGCGGAGAAGGACCGGAACTAAAAGGGACCACTAAAGAGGAGTATGCGCTCGCCCTGCCCAGCTCCACAAAACGGTTCAAGCAGATGCTAAGATTTTTTATAGCCGACGGCTATGCTTCATCAACCGACGGCACCAGGACGTACCTCAAAAAACAGCAGGCCGCTCTTCAAGACTCTCACCTCTCTCAAAGGAGAATGTGCAGCGTGTGTGGTCGATTCGCAGTTGATGTTCCTGCCAAGGTACTTTCGGAATCTTTGGGGTTGGCAGAGGTACCCAATCTAGCGCCACGATACAACGTGGCCCCGACCCAGGAGGTAGCGGTGGTCAGGGAAGGTGCGGACGGGGACAATAGGCTCGACCTTTTGTACTGGGGGCTGATTCCCGCGTGGGCCAAGGAAAGGTCGATCGGCTACAAGATGATCAACGCGCGGTCGGAGACGCTCCAGGAGAAGCCTTCCTTCCGCCAGGCCTTCAAATACCGCCGCTGCGTGATCCCCGCTTCGGGCTTTTACGGGTGGCGGCATGAAGGGAAGGCGAAGATCCCCCACTATATCCGCATCCGTGAGGGGCTCCCCATGCTGTTCGCGGGGCTCTGGGAGACCTGGAAGTCGCCCGAGGGGGAGCAGGTTGAGTCCTTCACCATCCTGACCACGGGCGCCAACAGGCTGTTGGAGTCCATCCACGAGCGCATGCCGGTGATCCTGCACCCGGACGAGTGCGGGCGCTGGCTCGACCGGCACCTTACCGATCCGACGCCCCTCTCCGTTTTTTTTCAGCCTTACCCTGCCGACCTTTTGGAGATGTGGCAGGTGTCGCCGCTGGTCAACACGCCGAAATATGACAGCTGCGAGTTGATCGCGCCGGCCTAGCCACCTTGCGCATTCCGACCTCAAAAAGTGATTGACACCAAAATCAGCAACCTGATAGTTTAATGTTAAATTGTATGATTTAAAATTGATGGTCGCTCGAAGCTAGCTCCTTCCACCGTGACTCGACACCCACGCAAATTGGCCAGGGGGAGCTTAAACAGCAAAAAAATTCAACGGAGGCTATTGCAATGACCACACTTTACTGGGACGCCATAAAGAGCAGAAGAACCCACTATGCGATCAACAACCAAAAAGTTACCGATGATCGGGTAATTGAGGAGATCGTGAACACTGCAGTCCAGCACGTTCCCTCTTCATTCAACTCGCAAAGCGCACGGGTTGTGATACTCCTTGGGGAGCAACACGAACGCCTGTGGGACTTGACCAAAGATGAGCTGCGCCGGCTAGTGCCGCCAGAAAACTTTGCAGCAACGGAAGAAAAAATCGACAAAGCCTTCCGCAGCGGCTACGGCTCCATCCTCTTTTTCGAGGACCAGGCCACCATCGAAGATCTGCAAGCGAAGTTCCCCCCGTATCGGGAAAACTTTCCGATCTGGTCCCAGCAATCGTCAGGTATGCTACAGTTTGCGATCTGGACCGCCCTGGAGTCCGAGGGTTGGGGTGCATCGCTGCAGCATTACAACCCGGTGATCGATAGCGCCGTCAGGACCGCCTGGGGGATAGACCGTTCCTGGAAGCTCATCGCCCAGATGCCGTTCGGGAAGCCGATCGCGGAGCCGGCGCCAAAAGAGTATCTCCCCCTGGCACAGCGGGTGAGTCTCTTCAGATAGCGCCAGCGGCGCACGAAGGAGGAAACCATGTCGACTACCATGCCTGCCATTTTTGTGTCACACGGGGCACCAAGCCTGATCATCGACGAGTGCCCGACCCGTGACTTTCTTAAGCTACTGGGGCAGCAACTCGGGAGGCCTCGCGCCATTGTATCGGTTTCGGCCCACTGGACCACGGCGGAACCGAGAGTGAGCATCAGCCCGCGGCCGGAGACCATGTACGACTTCGGCGGCTTCGCGGAGGAGCTGTATTCGCTTGCGTATCAGGCGCCGGGTGACCCGGTATTGGGGCAGAAGGTGCTTTCGCTGCTGAAGGAGCAGGGGATCCCCGGCGGCAAGGACAGCTCCAGGGGGCTCGACCACGGGACCTGGGTCCCGCTGATGCTGATGTACCCCGAGACGGACATCCCGGTGATTCAGCTTTCCGTGCAACCTCACCTGGATCCTGGTCACCATCTCGCCATAGGGCGGGCCTTGGCTCCACTTCGTGAACAAGGCGTCCTGATCATGGGAAGTGGTGCCGTAACCCACAATCTTGCCGATTTCTTCGGGAGAGACTTGGGGGCACCTCCCCTCCCTTATGCCAGTGCATTTGCGGAGTGGGTTGCGGAGTCAGTGACTGCAAACCGTGTCGAAGCGCTCACTGACTACCGCCGCCTGGGGCCGGCTGCACCAAGAAACCATCCCACGCCGGAACACTTCCTGCCGCTGTTCGTTGCCATGGGGGCCGGACGGGCGGGTGGACGAGTTCTCCATGACGGCTTTACCTATGGGGCGATTTCCATGGCGGCTTTTGCCTGGGACTGATCAAAGACGGCTAGAGAGCAGGATGGCCTTGTTAGTTATGGAGGGCATATGAGAAGGATTTTCATCTTGGCGCTGTTTTTCGCGTTGAGTGCCGGTTGGGCCTGGGCAAAGGGACCGACCAGGATCATCGAGGGAACCGTCTCAAAGGTCAGCGATGGGGACACGGTGCAGGTGCAGGATGCCCTGGGGACCAGGGTGAAGGTGCGGTTGTACGGTATCGACGCGCCGGAGACGGAGAAGCGAAACCGAAAGACGGGCCGGGTGTCCAAGCCAGGGCAACCCTATGGGGAGGAGGCCTTTCAGGCGCTCAAGGGGAAGATCGGCGGGCAGAGGGTGACGGTCGAGGTGCGGGACATCGACCGATACCGGCGCGCGGTGTCTGTGGTGCGCCTTGGCCGGCGGGACATCAACCAGGAGATGGTGCGGGAGGGGGTTGCCTGGGCGTACCGGCAGTACCTGGAGCGGCCCTATGCTTCTAATTACATCCAGACGGAGGAAGAGGCTAGGCGGCAGCGACGGGGGCTGTGGCGGCAGGAGAACCCGCAGCCTCCTTGGGAGTTCAGAAGGATGCAGAAGAAAGATGGTATTCGATAATTACAACCACGCAAAGGTCCTAAGGACCCGTTCAAACCGGCCAGTGGGAAGTCATATTTTAACACCCCTTCCTTTCTGTATGGAGTTCTTACTGGTTACCACAACGGTGGAAAGCTGGCTGTCGAGGGCCGGGATATTGATTTTTAAGACCTCCCACACTGCATCAAGGCTCACCCCAAAGTAGCCGTGAATCAGCTGTTTTCTCATGTCACTGATTTTCCTGAAGGGTATGTCTTTGTTGTCGGCGGTGAAAGCGGGGTAATGTTTTAAAAGTTTACTGGAAATTTCACCAAGTATTTGGATATGCCTGATGGCGGCGTCCTGCTTGTCCTCGTTATCCTTGAAAACCGATCCATCGACGCGAGAAATTTCCATAAGACGATTAACGGACTTTTGCATATCCTCTAGGTATTCCTCTAATGTTCGCGGTTTCCGGTTGTCGGTCATATCGTGATTGCCTCCTTGTTGATCTTGTCCCTGTACTTTTCTGGTATGGTGGTGTCCAGGACCACATCGACGGGAACCTTGATAAGCTTCTTGATTTCCGCCGCAATCTCAACCAGCTCCATCAGCCCCGTTTTCCCCTGGATCGGCGACACAAGCAGATCCAAATCGCTCTTGCTGGTATCTTCCCCGCGTGCGGTCGATCCGAAGATTCTGACGTTGGTGACATGATGTGCCAAGGCTATGGCCTTAATCTGCTCCCGGTAGATAGCCACCTGTTCGCTTGGCCTAGGGCGTGGGCGGCGCTTGGACCTTGCGGGGGTGAGTGGCAATCCCTGCTGTTTCATTCCGCTTTCATCATTGCTGTCCAACGCCGCCTGCCGGATCAGGTGACGGACAAAGGACGACAGTGTAGTTTCCATTCCTGTCCGGCGACTGAATTCAGCGGCAAGCTGTTCGGCCAGTTCCTTCTCTTCCGGTTCGATGACGATGTTCAGACGTGCAGTTTTCACCTTAACCACCCCCCATAGATATGTACATAATATACACATAAATCAAGAGGATGACAAGGAGGTCAGATCAACAAAACAGGTGCTGCCTGGTAGTTGGTAGGAGAAGATGCGACCGGACAAACGTGATCTTATAGGTTGGAGTTACGCGCGCCGAATCCGCAGGTGAAAGTCATCATGAGCCGCGGATTCGGGGAATTGGAAGTGACGCAGAAGTTTGCCGGAAGTATCCTTGGCTTGGATTCCGATCAAAAGGAGAGCTAGATGACAGCACCAGACAGCGAGGGATACGCCAAAGCCGTGGAATCTCCGCCCCGCTTTACACCTCATCCAAGGAGCTTTTTTGGGTAAGTTCGGCCAGTACTTCCTCCAGATCAGTCGGACTGTAGGGTTTAGGCAAAACTGCGCTGAAACCGAATCTGGCGTACTCAGCGAGAATGGGATCGTTGGAATACCCGCTCGATACTACGAGGACGGCCGATGGGTCCAGTTCCAGGATGCGCCTGGCAGCCTCCCCTCCGCCCATGCCCCCGGGTATAGTAAGGTCCATGACAACAACCGCGAAGGGGGTTTCGGCCGCCATTGCGGCATGGTAGAGCGCAATGGCCTGCTCACCACTGCTGCAGGTCTGCACCTCGTATCCAAGTTTTTGTAACGCCTCTTTTGCAAGATTTCTGATGATCTCTTCGTCATCGACCACCAAGATCGGGCCATCGATCTGTTTAGCAGGGGCCTGTCTCTGCACCAGGCTTGGCTCAGCGTGAACCTGACAACTGCTTGCGGGCAATAGGACGATAAAGGTCGTGCCAACGCCTTCTTCGGAGTCAACGCTTATATGGCCGTCGTGCTTGCAGACAATGGAATAGGCTGAGGCCAACCCCAGCCCGCTTCCCGTGGCCTTGGTTGTATAGTACGGATCGAAAACTCTTCTGAGGCTGTCTTTTGGGATTCCGCATCCGGTATCACTAAAACTGAAACGTACATAAGGGCCAGGTTGCAGGGAGTATTCGTTGGATTTATCAAGAACTGTATTCTCCAGCGCTATCGAGACGACACCTTCCCCCTGCATTGCCTGAGAGGCATTTATCATAATATTGCACAGAACCTGAACCATGAGCCCTTCATCGGCCTCCAGGTCCCACAAGCCATCGGCACTGTTTATCATGGTCCTGGTTTTGGAACCTTTCAACGCATGTGAAATTGATGATGTGATAAGTGCTTTGGCCGCCACCAACTTCTTTACCGGCCTATTCCCCTTGGCAAACGTCAGGAGTTGGTTGGATAAGGTTGTGGCGCGTTGGCAGGCGCCTTCCGCTCGGGCCAAAAGTTCAGATACCCGTTCGTGACTGTCCAGGGATACCCGTGCCAAGGATATGCTCCCTACGATCCCGGTCATGATGTTGTTGAAGTCGTGGGCTATTCCGCCTGCCAGCACCCCCAGTGATTCCAGTTTCTGGTTTTTTATCTGCTCGTTCAGCAACCGTCGCTGGAGGGTGACGTCGCGAGCAATTGAATTCACCTGTTTCAGCTCTTCGTCATCATAGGAGAGGTTGATGGTCCAGAGCATGTCGTAGACCTCACCGGTCCTGCTTATTTGCCTGTTTTCAAAAGTCACCGATTCCGTGCAGGAGCCAACCCATTCCTGGAATGCTGCCAACGTTTTTTGCCGGTCATCCGGGTGCACAAAGTCGAAGGCGAACTTTCCGACACACTCCGCAGGTGACCACCCGAAATATCTTTCCGCATTCCGGTTAACGAAGAGGAAGCGTCCCCTGGCGTCTACCTGGGTCACGAGATCGCTCGTGCCCTCCACAAAATCCCGATACAGAGCCATAGTCCCCAAAAGAGCAGCTTCCGTCCGCTTTCGTTCTGTTATATCAAGCAGCATCCCTTCTAAAATGCCTTCTTCCTTGAACACGGATACCGAGGCCAGGCAATCGCGGACCTCGCCATTTTTGTGGATGAACTGGACTTCAGCGTCAACGATATGCCCGTTTTCGTTGACAGTACGAAGAATCGAGTCTCGCTGGGTGGGGGCTGCATAGTGGCCAAGGAACGGCTTGCCTAAAACCTCCTCACGGGTAAGCCCGAAAAGTTCGAAAAATTTTCCATTCGCATTTATGATTTCGGCCCCGTCAAGCGTAGATCTAAACACTGCAAACGGGCTGTTATCGAAAAAATGGCAGGTGGCAATATGTTTCTGATTCAACAAGGGCTCAGTGCACCTTTGTTCAGTCATATCAACCATGTCACCTCCTCTAGGACCATCCTCGGCAATAATGTTCTTTTTTGGAAGTAACGGTAAATCAGCATGTTCCCGCTTAAACATCACGCGCTATCTGATTGTACCTTGTATCAGAAACATTGGTAGGACACACGAGGACAATTAACCACAGTCTACTTGCAGGAAGGCCGCTTCTTTTTAAAGTGACGTCAGCGCCACACGGACATGATTCTATGAAAAAAGACTCTGAGGGTGCCGTAAGGTCCCATCACTACAACCATTTTAGGAACAGGAACATGCGTCATAAACGTTCTAGCAAGTCTTATTTAAATCAGTTTGACATTAAATAATTGTCAGAATATTACATTAATTTAATCTAAAACAGCATTGAACCCCACCTGAATGTATGATACGTTTCCAATAGTTCTAGCATGCCGTACAGTGCTGTATTTTATCCTCACGGCACTGGCATTAAAATTAAGTTCAAAGGAGAACGTATGAAAAAGACTGTTTCATCATTACTTACGTGTGCAGCTGTACTCACAATGGCGACGGCCTCTTTCGCTGGAGAAAGAGAAGGGGCATTTTCAATATCTCCTTTTGCCGGTGGTTATACATTCGATGGTGAACAACATCTGGAAACTGCTCCCGTCTTCGGGCTGCGCCTGGGCTACGACCTGACCAAGAACTGGGCAATCGAAGCCGTGACTGACTATCTGGCAACGGAGGGGACACGTAACGATAGAAGTGTCAACGCCTTGTCCTATCGCTTGGACGTCCTCTACAACTTCCTGCCTGAAGGGCCACTGGTGCCGTACCTTGCCGCGGGTGGTGGCGGGATTACCTATGGACATGGCCACGATGGCCTTAAAATCAGCGACAGAACTACCGACGCGACCATCAATGCCGGCGGAGGCGTTAAGTACTTCGTGACCGATTCGGTCGCGTTGAGGGCTGATGCTCGCCAGTTGTTTGTGCTGGAGAAGCCCGACAGCCCCAAATACAACTGGGAATACACCGCGGGCCTGACCTTCCTGCTTGGGGGCAAGACTGCTGCACCTGTGGCGGTTCCGGCCCCTGCTCCAGAACCGGTTGCCGAACCTGTTCCTGTGCCAAAACCCGTTCCAGCTCCTGCTGTCGTTCCTGCACCGGCCCCGGTTCCTCCAGCCCCGTCTGTAAACCTGACGGTTACCCCGAGTTCGATCACCAAAGGCGAAACAGCGACCTTGGCGTGGAGTTCGAGCAACTCTGCCAACTGTGAAATACAGCCGGAAATTGGCGCTGTGCAACCTCAGGGGACTATGACGATTGCCCCTGCTGACAACACCGCATACACCCTAACTTGTAATGGTGCTGGTGGCGCTGCCAAGAGCGCTGCGCGGGTTGCAGTACTTGCTCCTGCCCCGGTAGTGGCTCCTACTCCGGTAGCGCCTCCTGCTCCAGCCCCCAAGCTGTGCAGTCCTGCAGTCATAAATATCCAGTTCGATACCAATAAAGCCGACATCAAGCCCCAATATCGCGATGAACTGAAAACTGTGGCTGCCTTCCTGAACGAGTTCCCCAACGCCACGGGTGTCATTGAGGGGCATACCGACAATGTTGGTTCTAAGGCTCTCAACATGAAACTGTCCCAGCGGCGTGCAGACACCATACGTAATTATCTTGTCAAAGAGTTAGGTATAGCCCCTGAACGGATAAAAGCTGTTGGCTATGGCCCTAACAAGCCCATCGCCAGCAACAAGACCAAAGCAGGAAAAGCAAAGAATCGCCGTATTGAATCCAATTTCACCTGCAACAACTAGGAACGGCAACTACGGTTATTAACAGGCAGACACCCTTTTGGAATTTTTCTAGGAGGGTGTTTTGCTATGACTGCCCAGGTTTCATGGCACCCTCACCTGAAAGGAGAATTACAATGTCAAAGCGATTCTGCGCTGAGTTCATCGGTACATTCTGGCTGGTTCTAGGTGGTTGTGGCAGTGCGGTACTTGCGGCGGCTTTCCCGAATGTGGGAATCGGGTTACATGGCGTGGCTCTGGCTTTCGGGTTGACCGTCCTCACTATGGCCTTCGCCATTGGGCACATCTCCGGGTGCCATCTCAACCCCGCAGTTTCCATCGGTCTCTTTGTTGGGGGGCGTTTCCCCGCAAAAGAAGTTGTCCCGTATATCTTAGCTCAGGTGTTCGGAGGCATCGCGGGGGCAGCTGTTTTGCTCCTGATAGCAAGTGGTAAAATGGGGTTCGATGTTGCTGCTGGCTTCGCTGCCAATGGCTATGGCGAACATTCCCCAGGGGGGTATACCCTCGTCGCGGGACTCGTTACAGAGATCGTCATGACCATGATGTTCCTGTTTATCATCATGGGGGCAACCGACAAGCGTGCCCCCCAGGGATTCGCACCGGTTGCCATCGGTTTGGGACTCACCCTGATCCACCTCATCAGCATCCCGGCCACCAACACGTCGGTAAACCCAGCACGCAGTACGGCGGTCGCCATATTCGTCGGAGGATGGGCCATGTCACAGCTGTGGCTCTTTTGGGTTGCTCCCATTATCGGCGCCATAGCCGGGGGCGGTATTTACCGGTTCCTTGGTTCCGGCAAGGAATAGGAAATCAACGACGAAAAGCCCCCCTGATCCGAGGGTTCGACAAATTTTTCAGTGCCCTGCATCTCACGACATGTCTCGCACCAGCATTCGCCAGGTTGCGGTTATGGAAGGATTCTCACTCACAATTCTTTCGGAGGGTACGGCTATGAGCATCGCCAAGGAATTCAAGGAGTTTGCAGTAAAAGGCAACGTAGTTGATATGGCAGTGGGCATTATCATTGGTGCTGCATTCGCCAAAATAGTATCGTCATTTGTCGGTGACGTTATTATGCCGCCAATCGGAGTCCTGCTGGGCGGTGTTGATTTTTCCCAGCTTTCTATCCTTGTCAAAGAAGGGGTTGGCAATAAACCGCCTGTAGTGATCAGTTATGGCAAGTTTATTCAAACCATCATAGACTTTACTATCATTGCGTTTGCAATTTTCGCCGCAGTTAAAGCAATAAATTCTCTCAAGAAAAAAGAAGCTGCGGCACCAGAGGTGCCACCTGCCCCCACACGGGAAGAAGTACTCCTTAGTGAGATCAGAGACTTACTAAAAAGTGGCAGGTAGTTGGGTTGGATAAGGCTATGGGTGCTTAGGCGCTGGGAGTGAATATTCAAGCCCTGGCGAACTTTGTAAGCCAAAGGAGGATGGACATGAAAAAAACGTGGGCAGGCAAAATTATCATAGGATGCATGCTCGTTGCCATGTTGGCCAGTGGTTGCGCGACAAACCCTGACGGCAGCACCGAGTGGCAGAAAACCGCTATCGGCTCCCTGGGGGGTGCCGCTCTTGGTGCCGGCGTAGGGGCACTGGTTGGCGGGAAGTCTCATCGTGGACGGAATGCAGCTATCGGTGGATTGACCGGCGCAGTCGTGGGAGGTGGCATTGGCAATTACATGGACCGCCAAGCCGCGGCCTTGAAAAAAAGTATGCCTGAAGCTGAGGTGGTAAGGGACGGAGACAAGGTGTTTGTCGCACTGCCGGCAGGCATCCTGTTTGACACCGGCAAGGACGACCTCAAACCTGCGGCTAAAGACGCCCTGGCCAAGGCGGCAGCGACGCTGGCCAAATCGGAAACCAACATAATTATTCAAGGACATACGGATTCCAGCGGAACCGACGCCATCAACCAGCCCTTGAGTCAAAGGCGGGCAGATCACGTTCGAGACTTCTTAGCAGCCAATGGAGTGTCAAGTTCTCGCATGACGGCGATTGGATATGGTTCCAGCCGTCCCGCCGTGCCCAACGACACGGAAGCCAATCGGGCATTAAATCGTCGGGTGCAACTAGAGATAAGCCCCAATGAAAAGGCTCGGGTAGAGGGAAGCGGTAACAATTAAGACACGCTGCAGGCATGCATGTATTAATAACAACTGTCACGAGGAGATATATTTATGGGAAAAATAATTGGCAGCCTTGCTCTTGTTGCAATA
This sequence comes from Geomonas agri, assembly GCF_020179605.1. Classification (NCBI taxonomy): domain Bacteria; kingdom Pseudomonadati; phylum Thermodesulfobacteriota; class Desulfuromonadia; order Geobacterales; family Geobacteraceae; genus Geomonas; species Geomonas agri. Next base: position 869,232 of record NZ_JAINZO010000001.1, on the reverse strand, counting down.
AGCTCAAGCTTTGCGTTTGCTGGTGTCAATGTTGGTGTCAGTACTCCAGACGTGCAAGTACAGGTAGGTAGCCCTCAACCTCAGCCAGTGAGAGTCGTTGAGAAAGAGCGTGTCATTGTGAAGGAAAGAGTTGTTTCTGGGCACCACGATAATGGCAAGCATAAGGGCCACAAAAAGCATAAAAAACATAAAGGGCACGGCAAATAACGAAGCTGACCGCGTACATTTTCAACTCCGAGAAAGCCGCTCCGTTACTGGAGCGGCTTTTTTTACAATTGGAACGACCTTAAGTTCCTAAACAAAAGGATTTACAACAGAATCTGCGAGTAAAAATGGCGTAGGACTAGTGTATGAATCGGATTGCAATTTTAACCCATCATCGGAATTGGTGTGCCCCACCTATTGAGAGTAAAAACCCCGTTATTTCGTTCGGACGGGACATCGACCGGTACCGACGCGCGGGGGCGGTGGTGCAGTTTGCCGGGCGGGATAGCAACCAGGAGATGGTGCGGGAGATGGGTTTGCCTGGGCTTACCGGCAGTACTTGGAGCGGCCCTCCGTCCGCAACAGTTTTTTGCAGCGGCGTGCACTTCATAACCTCCGCGGAAGCTGCCGCTTCCTGGCTGTCACGGCACCCCGAAACAACCATCATACGGCTGAAGGAAGCATGGCAGCTCGGATATGCAGTAATGCAGCAACCACTGCAACACGAGATGGTATGAGTCCCCCAGCAGAGGGAGAGATGGGCCGCTGTGGCGGCAGGGGGACCCATTGCCGACTTGGAAGGTGAAGTCGCGAGTGCGTCACCCTCGGGGAGGTCAGTTGTCACTAGCTTTTTGTCAGCTTTACTGCTATACCCGCTACGGGTTGATTAGGCTTAGCAACTTACAGCGAGGCTCGTATGAGTTGTTCAAAAACAGGCGAAACGATCCTACTTGCTGAGGACGAACCGCAAATAAGGGACCTAATTCGTCACCTCCTCGTAAGTAACGGCTATAAGGTGACCACGGCAGCCAACGGCCAGGAAGCCCTCGACAAATTCAAGCAAAATCCTGAGGGCGTTGACCTAGTGGTCACAGACATCGTCATGCCTGGCATGGACGGTGTAAGTAGCGTCAAAGAGATGAAGAGGATCGACCCTGCTCTCAAGGTCATCTATATGTCCGGCTTCCCAGACTCCTTACCACCTCACGTTCACATCATCCTGAAACCTTTCGCCCCGCCGCAACTACTCGAAATGATCAGAAAGCTGTTGGACAACAAAATTTAGGCTCCTTGGTCGTCCTCTCGATGCGTCGTCAAAAGTCCTGAACCTTGCCCCCCATCCTCTCCGTCGCAGAATCTCGGCAGCGCATCTTCCGGCCGCTCGAATCAGACTACCCCTCCTCGCACTCTGAGCAGACCTGTTTGTCCTCGTCATGGGGTGTACTGCTCGCCTTCGGTTATCCATCCAGTTCGTTTTGAACCAGGGACAAGAGCTTGTCACAGTGCCGGAGTGTTTCTTCGTAAATGGGCAAGGACTTGGCATCCATGATAAGTCCATGCATGAGCAGCGCAAGGCAGGCGAAAGGAGAAGCCTCGTCGTGGCCAACGGTCAACCGGCCCGATTCTAACAGTGCCACCCTTAGTTCCAGGAGCTTGGCTTCGAGTTCCAGCCGTCTCAGGTGAGGCAATGGCGCACCTTCTATCATCCTCTCGCATTTTTTGATTATAAGGTACCTATTGGCCACTTGCCCCTCACCAGCATGCTTGATGCCCCGAGTGCTCCGGGCAAAGGCAAATTACCCCCACTTCACGGTAATGTAAACGGTTCTAATTTGTCGCCAATCCAACTAAAACTCCCACATGTTGCCAGCCACTGTTTCTTCCAGTACTCTATGTCGAAATTGAACGAACGTCTCATACGGGGGAGGGAATGGCACATCCAGATGGAGGTCGAGGGCAGCGATTCAAAACATCAAACACTTTTGAGGAAGCTTTTGAAAGTGCAGCGCCTCGCGGAGGGATAGGCTTTAGGTCCACGACCGGGGAAATGATCGTTGCCAGACAAGGTCGATCAGTTAGCGGGGCCCTGACGATTGTTTTTGAGGGCGAAAACTCCAGGCATGGCAACGTATGCGAGGCTTGTTGGGGGTTCAGACAAAACTGCAGCGGCACTCGCATTGGGCATTGCGTTGGGGCCCTTGACTCCATACATGCCGGACAGGGATTCTCACCCGCCCTTAAGCGAAGTCAGTGATTGTATCTTGTGGTTACTTCATCACCACCGTCTGCCTGCTCTTTCTCGACTTCGACAAGTAGAGCGTAGGCATGCTGCCATATTTCTACATACACCTCTTCAAGATCACTAGCTGTTGCTAGCTCTCTCACCAAAAAGAAAAGTTTCCTATATGGTTCGCAGCCTTCCTGATTGCCCAACTGCCGCTTGCACCTCGCCAGCTCTCTCCTAAGCTGAAGAAGCTTGAGTTCAAGCTTAGCCTTTTTCGTTTCAGACAGCAGAGACCGCCCTACTGCCTCTATGCAGTCCTTCGTTATCCAATAACGCTCATCCATAAGGTTCCTCTCTCATTGAGAGGAAAAGCGTAGCTCTCTAACCTTCCTTTGTAAACGTCTGATAAAGTTACCAATTAACCACAATCCATCTAACGAGCCACAAAAAAAGGGCTGCACCTGAGTTGCAGCCCCAACTATTGCTAGACTACGGTGTCTCCGTCTTTGTCCTTAACAGCAGCAATCATCTCGTCCAGGTGCTCGGACAGTTTGATGTACCAAATTCGTGGCTCTTCTGCTGTTGCCATATTCTCCACAAGCAGTGTCAAATGGTCATACATGGTTGAGTCATTTGAGCTCGGCTCAGGCATCTTTCGAAGGAGGGCGCCCTGCAAACAAACAAATTTTACTTCTAACCTGAGGTCCCAAGTATGTGGCAAATTAAGCTCTTTGAATCTACAAGCCGCTGCCTTAACCACAAAATACCGATCGTCCATAGCTATGTCCCCATTCAAAATGGAGGGGTAAATTTATCACCAGCACCACCCGCACTAGCAGCGCGGAACCAAAAGGAAATGCCCCGGTTTTGGCCGGGGCATTTTTTATTACTTCACCTGCTTGGCGATGATCTTGTCCTTGACCTTGTCGTAGGTCGCCTTGGGGAGGATCTTCTTGCTGAGAAGCTGGTCTTTCTTGGCGTAGGGACGGCCGGCTATGATCTTCTTGGAGTAGGCGTCGCCAATACCGGGAAGCGCTTTCAGGTCGGCTTCGGAGGCGGTGTTGATGTCAACCAAGGCGTCCTTGGGGGCGGCAGCGGCGGCCTTCTCTGCCGGTGCGGGTTTGGCCGCTTCGGCTGCTTTAGCGGGCTTTGCCGCCGGGGCCTTGTCGGCGGCGAAGCCGGTGAGGGAGACAGAGAGCGAAAGAAAAGCTGCGGCAACCAGTGTGACGACTTTTTTCATATACGACCTCCTTTAGGGTTTATGGAGCAGTATCATACAGAAAAAATTGTCGGGTGCAAGGCATAACGCAGGCAAAACACGCTTCAGAGACTGTCATGGAGACCAAAGCTGCCGCAGAAAAGTGAGCGCCGCCAGGTAGACGCCAGGGTGCTTGCTCTCGCGTGGCCCGGCAACATTCAGCGTGCTGATACCGTGCTCGGTGATCCAGACAGCGGCCGCGGCGACTTCAGGTTGCCGGTCCATCTGCACTACCAGGCAAGGCTTGCCGTGCTTATTCGCGAAGTCGACGGTGGCGCGGGTGCCCCCTGACACGCGGCCGAGGTTGAGAACAAGGGTTCCGTCGGAGTCGATGACGTTCTGCTCAGTACGCGCCGGATAGCCGCCCCGCGTGAGTTCGATCAGCGGATAACAGACCGGCACAACGCCGTCCTCGGCAAGGCGCCCTTTAGGGCAGCTGCCTCCGATTTCGATGCCTACCTCCAGGGCCGCGTCCAGCCCTGCGCGATCTACTCCGGTCTGGCCACCGGAGATGATTTTACTGATCATCGTTTCTTACCCTTGGGGCTACCAGCTACAGTCCGAACCGGTTACTTACTGGCTGCGGCCCGCTTTCTGGTGGCTTTGGCAGGGGCCTTGGCATTCGGCGCGGTCTTTGCGGCCTTGGCCGGGGCTTTCTGAGCCTCAATGTTGGCCATCCTCACGTCTCGTGCTTTGGCCAAGTTGTCGGCAAGGCCCCGGTCGTTGGCCATCTTGCGGCGCGCCTCGGAGTAGCTTTTGGAGGCGAGGGATTGTTTCGAGGGGATGCCGAACTGCTTCTTGTAGGTTGCTGGCTTCATGTAGGCTGCTGGCTTCATGTCATCCGCGGTAGTCAGGTGGCGGGCCAAGGCCTCGAAGCCGCCTTTGCCACAGATGAGGCAGACTACCTCGTTTTTCTTGAAGGCGTCCTTGACCGTGACTGACGGCTTAGCCTCCCCTTCCGGCGCTATGGTTTCTCCTGCGTCCAGTTTCTTCAGGGCAGCATGGACCTTGGCGATTTCGGCCAGAAGTTCATCAGAGGTCATCAGAGGTCATCGGGGTGCTGGATGCGTGAGCGGATACCAGTTGGGCAGCGATTTCTACAAGAGTGACCATGTTTTCCTCCTGGTGTTTGTATGGAAGCAGTTCAGGTAACATCTACATACGTCAAACAAATTAACCACACAACTTAAAGTTTAATATCTTCTTTCATCAACTACCAAAACCATTGCATCAGTCAGTACAGGACTCAGTACCTTTAACGAGAGTCGGCTTTAGTCTCTGTAGACAGTCACGTATCCTGGGGTTATTGTGACCGGTGCCCCTCCATATCCAGAAAGGCCGCGTTAACTCAGGTCTTTTTCGATGCTTAGCGCCATGGAATGTGGAGAAATTCCACGCATGTGCCTTAAAAACGACTCACCTTATATTGACTTGTGAGTGAAATGGGTATACCTCAATGACATCACGATGTGCGCGCCACCGGCAAACTTCCCTAAGTATCTTTAACGCGCCAAGACTGATCCCACTCTCTGAAATAAGATACGTTCTGGCCCGGCATTGTGATGTCATCCAAAAATATCCGGAGGTATTACACATGAAGAAAGTTCTGTCCGCATTGGTTGCCGGCCTGGCTGCCATCTCCTTTGCCGCAATTGTGTTTGCTGCTGATGCTGCCACCCCGACTTATGTCCCCGCCGCGGTAACCACCGCAGCAGGCGACGTACAAAAAAGTGCGGATGCTGCTGCGGCAAAAGTTAATGACGCAAAAGCAGCCAAGGCGCAGGCAAAGGCCGATGCCGCTGCCAAAGCCAAGGAAGCAAAGGAGGCTAAGGCAAAAGCGAAGGCTGATGCGGCTGCCAAGGCTAAGGAGGCCAAAGAGGCCAAGGCGAAAGCAAAGGCTGATGCGGCGGCAAAGGCCAAGGAAACCAAGGAAGCTAAGGCTAAGGAAGCAAAAGAGGCAAAAACCAAGGCGAAAGCTGACGCAAAGGCCGCTAAGGAAAAGGCCAAGGCTGATGTGGATGCAATCAAAAACGCTACGGTGCCTGCAGCTAAATAAAAAAAGCTGAACCGAGTGGGATCACCAAGGCTCCGGTTGGCGCGTCATGCGCCGGTCGGAGCCTTTCGCGTTTCAAGGGCGTGAGGGCCGTGATGCGGTGTTTTGGTGCGCCTTACAGGGGCAGCACGTAAAACAGGATCTGATGTGGGAGGGGAGGTGGCATGGGGTGTCGCCAAAAGAATGCAAAAAAGGATGCAAAGGGCATTTTAATAAAGGAAAAGGGCCTTGAACCCCTATACCTTGCGGTGCCAGATCCTAAGGCTGGTACGAGCGGGGAGATGGCAGGCCCAGTTCACACAGTGGGGGCTTCCAGGTGACAGCGTACGGAAGCGGAGCAAAAACGGATACAAAACGCGCCCAACAACGAGAAAGGAATTAGCCTTAACTGGCTAAGCCATTGATTTCCCCAGAGCTTGGAACGGGATTCGAATCCACCCCGCCCACTCAGGCCCGAATCCCTGAAAAGCCAATTCAAATTCATAATTTTGACAATTTAGCCTAAACCTTTCGGCCGATTTTCGTTTGCAAACGTTCAACCGATAACACCATCTACTAAGGCTTTGGTCAAAGTTTGGTCAAAGGTTCATCGCTTCGGCTTGGAACACTCGATCATTGCACTGTGTTACTCGGTGCGGGTTACCACATAATGGCTATTTTAAGTACTTAGTATTTCAACAGCCTGCTAATATCTGATTGGTGGTAAACATTCGGGCCTCATGTAGGCTTCACTCACTAAAAAACTTTGCCCGGCAGGGATCCCTGCCGGGCAATCGCATTTGATGGGCAACAAGAACCTTCCAGCCTATTTCGTCACAAACGTGGCGCTGATGGCGTGGCTCATGGTCATGTTCGTCACCGTGAAGCCGCCACCTGAGAGTTGGCTGGTCACGTCGGTGCCGTTGTCGGTGACCGAGGCAATCTTGTAGCCGCTGTTCGGGGTGATGGAAACGAAGTAGTTGTTGCCGTCCATTACCTGGGTGGAACTGACACCAATCTTGCCGTTGGCGCCTGCCGATCCGGTGAGGGTCCAATAGATCGGCGTGAAGCTGGCGCTTACCGAGGTGTTGGCTGCTATGTTATTGATGGTGTAGCTGTCGCTCACCACCTTGGTGGTGACGTTGGAGCTTCCCACCATCAGCCGGTAGAGCTTGTAGTGGGCGTTCGGCGTGACGGTGAGGACCGGGGAAGTGCCGGTACCCACCGAGACAGTGCCGGTGCTCAGGGTTCCATTGACGCTGATAGAGCCGTTGGAGGCGCTGGTGGTCAGGGTAACGGCGTTCGCGAAGGTAACGCTGATTGTGTGGGGTCCGGTTACGTTCGTGAAGGTGTAGAAGCCGGGAGCCCCCACGGGAGTTCCGTCGACCGAGACCGTGCCAATGGCATAGCCGGCGTTCGGGGTGAAGCTGTACGTCTGGTTGCTGCCGCTGACCACGTCGGTGGTGCCGGCCGGGGTGATGGTGCCATTGCCACCGGTGACAGCAGCGGTTACGGCATATGCGGGGATAGCGGCGAAGGTCACGGTCAGGGTGTGGTCGGCGGTGACGTCGGTGAACTGATAGCCGGCGTTGTTCTTGACTTGGGCCGTGACGTCGGTTGTGCCGTCAAGAAGCGCCCCTGTCACCATATATCCCGGCTTTGAGGTGACGCTGACCAGGTAGCTGCCGCCGTCCATCACCAAGGTGGAGGTGGTGCCGACGCTGCCGCCTGGGCCCGCACTGGCGCTGAGGGTCCAGTAGACCGGGGTGAAGCTGGCCTGGACAGTCTGATCAGCCATGATGTTGCTGATGGTGTAGTTGCCGTTAGTGACGTTGGTGGTGACGTCGTTGCCGTTTACCAGCAGGCGGTTGAGCTTGTATTGCCGGCTGGTAGCGAGGTTGATGGGGAATGAACCGCCAACTCCCACAGTCCCACCAGGGGTGATGCTGCCGTTAGTGGCGCTCGTGGTGACGGTGAAGTGGTCGGTGAAGGTGGCGCTGATGCTGCCGTCTGCCTGTACGTTGGCAAACGTGTAGTTAGAGGCCGTACCTATAGAATTGCCCCCGACCGTGACGTTCTGGATGGCATACCCTGCGGCAGGCGTGATGCTGAAGGTCTGGCTCGTGCTGCCCAGGAGTTGCACGGGTCCGGACGGGCTGATGCTGCCGCCTGTCCCTGCCGACGTGGTAATGGTGTACGTCGGGTTGGCGGTGAAGGTGACCGCGAGGTTGTGGTCGGCGGTGACGCCGGTGAACTGGTAGCCGCCGTTGGCGATGACCTGGGCCGTGACATCGGCTCCGTCAAGGTTCGCTGTGACAGTATAGCCATGGGCCGGCCATACGTTGAGGAAGTAGTCGTTACCGTCCAGGACGAGGGTTGAGGTGGTTCCCACCTTGCCGCCGGTGCTAGTGCCGGGAACGGTGGTGACGATGGCGGTGATCGCGTGGTAGTCCGGGACGAAGGTGGCGGTCACGTTCACGTCGGCGCTGATATTGTCGAAGGTGTAGCTGGTGGCCGTTGGGCTGACCGTGACGGCTCCGACCGTGATGAAGGCGAGCTTGTAGCCGGGATCAGGATTGAATTGGAAGCTGATGCTGCCCCCGCCAGTGACGGTCTGCGGCGTGTTGGGGGTGATGCTCCCTCCCTTGCCGCCGGCCACGAATGGGGTTACCGTGTAGCTGGCAGTCGAGGGGCCTGTGGTGGTGATTTCAGCCACGACAAAGGGCGAGAAGCTGGTGGTGACGCCGCAGATCGTCTTGGCGGTGGTGTCGACGATGGCGTGGAGGTTCTCCCAGGTGGACGTGCCCGTATTGTAATGGAAGAGTTGCAGCTGACTCTCGTTAGCCGGGATGGTAAGGTCATTGATGTTGTAGGTCAGGCAGACCGTGGCGTTGCCCGTAAAGGGCGGGGTGGTGATTTCGTACAGTGCGCTGCTGATTGGTTGATAACCGATCGAGAAGTTGGCCGGCAGAGACACAGGAGTGATGGCATTTACCGTGACATTACCGGCGTTCGTTATGGTGTCGAAGACGAAGCTGGCGTCGTTGCCGATCGTGACGCCAACATTGGATGCAGGCATTACCTCTGCGGTGGTCAGAGACTGGCCGCTCTGGCTCAGGTCGGCCTTAAATTTTACCTTGACGGCTCGGTTACTGGTGATGTTCGTAAGGGTATAGGTGAATGAGCCGTCGCCATTGTCCGTCAAAGTGCCGGAATCTGCGCTGTCGACGATGGTGTCGATCATATACCCTGTTGCAGGGCGGAGGATGATGGTGCTGCTGCCGCTGGCAGGCACGTTGGCCTGGGTCGGGGCGATGGTGCCGTTAGAGCCGGCCACCTTGGCGGTTACTGACATAACGGCCCCGAAGCTTACGCTAATGCTATGGTCGGCAGTGACGTTAGTCAGGGTGTAAGTATAAGTGCCGTTAGCCTGGGCTACGAGGCTGCCGGTAACATCACTGCTGGTGTCGAACAAGGACAGCGGCAGGTACCCGGCGGCGGGGGCGATGGTCAGGGTCTGGCTGTCTCCTGGCATAACGCCCTTTGAAGCCGGAGTGATGGTGCCGTTCCCGCCGGAAACGCTGGCTGATATTTCGTAAGATCTTACGGTAACACTTGCAGACCCGTTAACAGAATTAAAATTGTTCGTGTCGGTCGGCGTGAAGGTCACGCTCTGGTTGGCGGTACCAATACTAGTGAGTTGCGTGGTCGGCGTGGTCCAGTCAAATTTGCCCACAACATTGGCAGCCCCACCACTTAACGTGGAGTAGGCAAGGGGCTGGCCAACAATGATCGCCGAGGCTATCGGCCAGGCAGTAATATATGGGGTCGCCTTGCTCACATTGATGGTAACCGTCTTGGTCGCCGGTGCGTAGTTCGGGTCGGCCGGCGTGTAGGTCACCGACAGCGTCTGGCCGGTGCCGGCGCCAAGCGCCACTCCCTTTGCCGGCGTGAAGGAGAACGACCCGCCAGCCGGGGTAGCCGTGGCGTTGAGCTGCGTCGCCCCGAGCGCCGTGCCGTAGGAGATGTCCGCCGGATTCGACCAGGTGATCGTCGGCGTTGCCTGCCCGATCGTAACGCTCTGCGTATTCGATGCTGCACTAAAATTGCTGGTCTCGGCGCCAGAGGCTTGCACGACACAGGTACCGGCCCCAGTGGGACTGAATATGGCGCCACTCACCAATGTGCAAGGGCCGCTAGAGACACTATAGATCAGCGCATTGCTGTCGGTATTGGTCGTCGTGGCACTGACGGTAAAGTTCCCGCCCAGGTACGTGGGGCTAGGAGCTGTGCCAAAGGTGATCGTCGGTGTTGCCTTGATGGTTTCTTTTTGGCTTATTGAGGCATACTGGGGATTAGGTCCACTCTGTGTAATAGTTATGCTTGGTGAACCAGCGCGCATATCTTTATAATAAAAGCTTGCTGAGTGAGTACTATTGTTACTCCAACTACTAAGGTCTACGGTTGTAATAGCGGTGTTTCCATTGTTGTCGCTATAAAATATTGCATCAGGACTGTCAGACGTAAGAGTAATAGTTGCGCTCCCCTTCGCATTGCATTTTGCTAGACCAGTACTTATCTTTATAATAGCCGAGATCTGGCCAACTAAGGACGTGAAAGAACCAGTATCGAACTGTATTGTACTGCAGTTAGCCCCTGCTGTATAAGGTCCCACATATGGCCCACCGCTCCCCATCGGAGCTGTGCCGGCCGGTTGTATGGTGTCCGTCGAGGTATCCGCAGCCGCACTGGCCATGTTGACTCGCCCGTTGCCGAACGACGTCTCGTTGTTAGGATCGCCGGCCGGGCCTATGGCGTCGGCCGATTTTGCTAGCCTGTTGACTATCACTCCGTTGGTGAGCTTCGTATCGTTAGCCTTCATGAACGCCGCAACGCCGGCCACGATCGCAGATGAGGCTGAGGTGCCGGTGATGTAGGTGTAAGTGTTGTTGAGACTGGTAGTATAGATGTTGGTGCCGGGGGCGGCCAGGAAGGTGTCGAGTCCATAGTTACTGCCGGCATAAAGGAGGTCGAATTCATCCGTGGCGGAAACGCCAATGACGCCCCGATCGCCAGCAGGAAAGGTAGGTGTGGATGCGCTGTCGTTGCCGGTGGCGGCCACTAGGACCGCACCCTTCTCCCAGGCGTAGTCAATGGCGTCCTGCAGGTTCTGGCTGAAGTTTGGGTTGCTAAACCCCATCAGGATGACGTCGGCACCATGGTCGGCGGCCCAGACGATGCCGGCGATGATGTTGCTGTCCTGCCCGGTGCCGTCGGCACCGAGAACAGAGACCGGCATGATCTTCACCCCATGGTACGCTACACCGGCGACCCCTATGCCGTTGTCGGTCACTGCTGCCAAGATGCCTGCCAAAAAGGTGCCGTGGCCGTTCAGATCAGTGAGGCCGCGGGAACCGTCCAGGATCGAGGTGCCGGGAACAACAACGGGGGCGAGGTCGGGATGCGTCCCATCGACGCCGGTGTCGAGGAGCGCCACTGTGGCAGAACCAGTAGGCGTCACCGTTCCAAAGACGCTGTTCCAACCGATCTTGGGAAGGCTCCACTGGACACCGTAGTTGGTGTCAGAGGGGGCCGCCTCGGCCTTGCGTGCCTGATCTACCTCGACCCGTTCCACCTGAGGATCCGACTGATAGGCTTGCTGGACAGAGGCAAGACTGGAGTCGGTAACTGTGATCATATGGAGGCGCAGTGCCGGGACCGACGAAGTCTCCGTCCCGCCACCCCGGGCCACTACCGCCGCCTGCTGCTGCAAGGATAGGCCGCTGAGTAGCTTGACAACGAGGGTTGTGGTACCGTTTTGGCCGGCGGCCAAACCGGACGATACAATGCAGCCTATCAGTAGAACAGTCACCAACAGTGTGAAACACGCCAATACATAAAACTTTCTCATAAATCCCTCCTTCATGATGCACCTCAAAAAAATAAGCGCCCATCTCGACCGCGGAGATGGGCGCTTATTCACTGGACAGTCATGCCATCCCAAAGTACCTGACTCCGCATGCTCTTCGGTCGGCTCGACTATCCAGGACCGTAGTTTTAGATATATACGGCATGGATCCGCAGCTTTGCGTCACCGGATTACTCCGGTTTTGCCATTATCGGAGTTAGACTTTATGTTTCAGCTATTTTGGCTTGGCAGGTCCCCTCGCGTTGTGCAAGTAATTTTAATGTTGTTTGTTTATACAGCAATGATTATCAAATGCAATAACCCAAAAGGGGTATTTTCATAGCTACTCAGGCTTGATCAATTTTTTGTTTAAGGCTTCGTAGACGGCTTGTGAACGTGAGTTTACGTAGAGCTTCGCATAGATCTTCTTGATATGTGCCTTCACGGTGTGACGGCTGATGCACAAGCTGTTAGCAACCTCCATGGTGTCGTGTCCCCGGTATAAGAGTTCCAGAATCTGGATTTCACGCCTTGACAGGGTGGCGGTTGTTTCTTTCAATGCTTCGTGGTTAAGCGCGCGCTGGAATTCGCGGACTACCTTTCTGGCGATGGACGGAGTCATGGGAGAACCGCCAGCCATAATCTCTTCGATGGCAGCAGTAATCTCCGACTCTTGGTCGCTTTTCAGCAAGTAGCCGGTTGCTCCGGCTTTCAGGGCTGGGAAGACTTTTTCGTCGTTTTCGGAAACCGTGTAGATCAATATTTCCACATCAGGGTTGGCCCTTTTTATGGCCTGAACGGCCTGATCGTCCGAGAGACCCGGGAGGCAAAGGTCGAGGATCACCAGGTCAATGCAACTGTCCGCCATAAACTCCAGAGCCTCCTCGGCGCACTCCACGGCAGCAACGACATCGACGCCCTCCAACCCTTCCAGAAGCGCCACAAGCCTTAATCGCACTATCTTCGTGTCTTCCACAACAATTATGTTCATAGCAACCCAAACCTAAGCTACAAATTATTAAATTATTCTATCAACCATTCTGGATGAAGAAATCACTAAGCACTTCCTATGCTGTCAATCGGCATTCAACGTTAACCCACCATCGGCATCTTGAGCCCCCCCTCAACCTGTAAAGGCTCAATATTTCATAGGGGGGGGGTCACCATTGGACGTCGATACCGGGTTAAAATTCGAAGCCGATCCACAACTGTTAAGAACACAGCTAGCAAGATGCCAATAAACAGCTTCACCCACCCCTGAATTCCTAATTTAGATGTAAGAGTGCAAAGAGGCAAATATATGATATTATTTGAAGTTTGCATTTATACCTTCGCTGAATATAAAATATCAGAATTTAACAAGCTTGGACGCAACCTTGCACTTGTTGGGGCTGGAAGTAGAGAGGTAGGTAGTTGTGGATGTGCCCGAAGCAAAGCGCCTGAAGCAACTGACAAGCAAAAATGGACAACTTGCAGGTCTCAAACTATGACTCCGAAGAGGAAGTTCGGCACCTGTAAAAGAGGGAGTTTATGTTAGAGCCAACAGGTTAGGAATCTTTTCATTCTTCCCAACCGAATTCACGGAAGCTGCACACCATCTTTCGTTACCGATCAGACAGTTGAACTACTACTCAAAGAGGCAGAAAGACCTGGATCGGCTTGAAGCGTGACACAGTATACAGGCGGTTTATGAAATAGCAATAAGTAAATTACACTTAATATGGGCATTTTAGTACCCACATCTCTCAGCAACAGTGCATACGCACCACCTTCAGTACAGGGGGCTGATGGGCAACCACTACCATCTTGCCAGTGAAGCTCCAGATACAAACCTCTCCCATGGAATGCGCGGGCGGGTTGAATCTAGAGAGAAATCCGATACAGATATTTATTTTCTAAAAGCTTGACCACATATTCCGAATTTGACTAGACCTTAACTATCACATCCACCCCCCTGGGGATCGCCATCAAGCGAGCCACCCTCCCAACTTGCCGCGCATCAGGAAGTACATCAGCACCGGCACCAGCGTGATTGCGATGAAGGCCGACCTCATCATGGAGAAGGTCTTGGTGAAGGCGAGCGGGTGGCCTCGGGGACGCTTTTGATCACGGTCCCTTCATCATCAGGGACAAGACGAAGGCGCCCACGGTGCTCATGTTATCTCCGAGGAGGACTCGGCCCGCATCGCGGCACGCCGCTCCTTCTGAATGGGAAGGTTGAAGGTGACGCCCAGCGGGTACATGTCGGAACCGTCGCTCCCCATGGCCTTCTGTCGCTGCATGTATTCGAAGGAGACGTTGAAGTCGGGGTAAGATTCCTTCTGCGCCAGCAGGTGACCCGCCCTCCCCTTCTCGATCTGGGCCTTGACCGCTTTGAGTTGCGGCCGGTTCTCCTCGGCCATATCCACCAGTTGTTCCGGGGTGTAGGCAAAGGGTGCCAGTTTGAAATCGGGGACGGCACCGACCTTGGTACTCTGGGTGCGGTTCAGCAGCGAGTTGAGGCTCACCTCGAGGCTTCTGCGCTGCTGCTCCAGGGAGATCTTCATGTCCAGCATCTTGGAGCGCTCCAAAAGTGCCTTGTAGATATCCTGCTGTGCCCCCTGCCCGACCGAGTACTTAGTCTGGGCAAGGGTGATGAAGTCGTCCAGGATCTTGATGTTCTTGTCGATGATGCCGAGGGACTTGTCGGTGAAGTATCGACGCAACCAGCCTTAGCCTCGGCCGATGCGATGTCCTCCTTGAGCTTGCGCTTGCCGGCGCGGCCGCGTCACGAGCGGCGGAAGCGGCGGGAAGACCGATCGTGACCTACTGCGCGGCATGTGCGGAAACGTATCAGGGCAAGGCCGCCACCGTACATGTCCTCGACCTCTGGCTGACACCGGAGGCAGCGATGGCCGGCACAGCCAAGGTATCCAGGGCTCCCTTCACCTACCTGAACCAGCTGGCGCTGAAACGCAGGTTGCGCAAGTGCGGGCATTCACCGTGCTGCGGGAACGAGGAGGAAAAGAGATGACTACCGAGACGAATAAGCGGATGAAGACCGCCACGATATTGTTTTTGATAGTCACGGCGGCGGTACTGTTCCGGTTAGCGGGCGGAAGCAGCCTCTGCGACCCCACCGCCCTGAAGGAAGTACTCCAGGGGCACGAGATACTGGCCCCCGTCATCTTCGTGCTGCTCTACGGGATCACGTCGGTGCTCTTATTGCCCGGCCTTCCCATGGCCATTGCCGCCGGCTTGCTGTTCGGACCTGTGTGGGGAGTGGTCTATGCCATCACCGGCGCCACCTTGGGCGCCTCCGCCTCCTTCCTAGTGGCAAGGTACCTGGCACGGGACTGGGTGGTGGGGAAACTCAGTGGGGAGATATGGCAGGACCTCGACCATAAGGTGGGTGAGCAGGGAGGGAAGATCGTCGCCATCACCCGACTGGTCCCCCTCTTCCCGTTCAACCTGCTGAACTACGCCTTCGGCCTGACGAGGATACCGTTCTGGCACTACGTGACTGCCAGCTTCATCTTCATGCTGCCCGGGTGCATAGCCGTTATCGTATTCTCAAGCTCACTGCCGCAACTTCTAAAGGGAAATATCTCACCATCACTCTTAGAGGGCATTTTACTTGTGGTTTACTTGTGGTTTTCTTGTGGTTTTCTTGTGGTTTTCTTGTGGTTTTCTTGTGGTTTTCTTGTGGTTTCTTGTGGTTTCTTGTGGTTGCTTGTGGTTCCTTGTGGTTGCTTGTGGTTGCTTGTGGTTGCTTGTGGTTTTTAAGAAAAAGTAATTTTTTATTCGTTAACCAGCACAATAACTTGTCACAGCGCTGTCCGTCTTGCGAGACCTATCACATGCCACTAGCCCAGCTAGCTCTCTCCCCTGGAAACCAGTTGTAATAGAAGCAACGACTCTCATCTTTGGGACACGTTATGACGAATAGAGACGAATGAATGAGCAAAAAAAAGAATAAGGCTAGTGACAACTCCAACTCGGTGAAGGTTGAGTGTTGGCAGGATATTAAGGCAATATGACATCAGGAACTCCATAGTAAAAATCAGCTGAGAGTAACTAAAAAAACTCTTCATTCACGCCCCCCTTACCGTTTAAAATCGACAACAAAGCAAACATACCACGCACTAATGTGCATGTCAAGCACATTCTCGTGCAATAATGGGTATTACGTGACATTTTATGAGTCTACGTGTATTCTATGCACTGGGAGGTGAGCGCAGATGATCAGATTCAGACTACGAGAGTTGATAATCGAGAAAGAATTCAAGGAAAACAGGCGGATAACGCTAGAAGAAATCGCGCGGGCTACCAATATTCAGAGAACTACCCTTTCACGGATAGGTGGCCAACGGGGGTATAACACGACGACGATAAACATTGATCGCCTTTGCGAATATTTCGGATGCCGCGTCGAAAACATAATGGAGCATATACAGGAACCAGAGAAGTAATCTACGCGGTTGTTTCGACGCGTCGAAGCAAAGTGCCCTCAGCTCAGTACAGTGTGTGGAAAGTGATGTAGTCGCAGGTGATCAGGCGTCACCTTCATCCCTATCTATCGTCGTAAACTGCCTCAATTACTTGGTAAGGTTTGAACCGTATCAAATCAATTCTAAACCACCTACGCTCATGTACGGTTGCCAGTAACGCGGTCACGTCTTTTATAAGTTGGTTGTGCAAAGCACTGCCAAGATCAAGATCCAAAAAGTCAACTTCAGCGAGTTGCATCGTAACTTTTGTGATTTCTTTTGATAACTGCCTCAATGCTGATTCTCTTGATTTCTCTTTCATAGGCGGTAAATTGCCAGTTTTTTCATACGCTTCAAATGCAGCGCATATATCGTCCGGACAGCCATATTTACTCAATTTTATCTGAAAACGCAGCGGCTTTCTCCGTAGCTTTTCATTGCGTCGGAGTTGCTCAGGAATTCGCATCAGGTTGGCTATTTCAGACACCGAGGATACTGATTTCCCAACTAGCCTAGCGATGTCTTTAAGACAGAGCATTTTTCCATGGAGCAAGACGTGGAACGCCTCCGCCAGATCAAACGCCTCGAGATCTTTTCTCAAGGTATTCTCTACTAATGCTGTTTCGAGAATTTCAGTGGGATTTGACAGTACCATAGCGCGTATAGTTGAAAATCCCGCTTTTTTCATTGCCAGCAGTCTTCTTTGCCCGCAAACAAGCGCGTAATTTCTTCCGTTATTGGTGACAATGATAGGATGCAGGAGTCCGCGGTGGCGTATATCTGATGCTAGAGCATCGATGCCATCATCACAAGCCAATCGTGGTTGGTTTGGGTGTGGCTTAATCATAGCCACTTCGACATCGATAATTTCGTTACCTACCCCAACAATGCCCGGCGCAGGTATCCTGTCTTTTTCCAGGCCTGTCCAAAGTGCATCTGCATGCATATTCTCTCTCTCCTTAGCCATAGACGGCACCTTTTTGAAAAAACGCCCATTTCAGTGTAACTTTCCTTACCTTATGTCCATACAATTAGCAGATGCTATCCGCGGGGCACAACATCAACTGAACCGTCCAGGTAGGACTCGGGACACAGAGGCAAAAGTGTTTTCGGGGCTATGGTGCTAGGGGCAGATTTTTCAGAAATTTTTTCACCTCGGATTCGAGATATCCTAGTCTGCCGCCCAGTATTCTAGGCGCTATATCCCCTTTCTTCCTTAACCTATACAGGGTTGTCCTACCGCAACCCAATACAGCGCACACCTCTTTGCCCGACATCACACGATCAATAGCCACTTTGCCTCCCTTTCCTGCGTTATTTAAAGGGAGATGCCTACACGGTAAGACAAAATCGCGTTATTCAAGAAATGCTGTGGCGGTTGAATAAGGAGAGTAGAGTACGAAAGAGGATCCCTCCGAGCGCCCGTGGTACCTTCAGATGACGATCGCACTGCTGGGCAGGGTTGCTCACCACTGCGAAACCAGCGAGACTGGAAAGGACAACTGGCGTATCGAGACCAGGCTCAAGGAGTGAAAAACTGCTACGTGTGGCAGGTCCGGATGGTGCGTTTCCAAGCCAAATCTTTGCTCGTTTCTACGCTGTCGTTGTCGAGGCCCCTATGATGCCGAGAAGCACTTTCTCCCAGCATGTCAACCAATACCTTAGCTCCCATGGATTGGCCGGCGAGTTTTCAAGAAAGGCTGAAACAACACCAACCGGTGCACCTAATTCTCGTATTTTTGAAGCCGCAGTGGAACAAAGGTCTTCAGGAGTCCATTTCGATATGCCAAAGCATTTATTGCTCAGGATGTGGTAGGACAAAGTAGCAATGTTAATGTGACCGTTCTTTCTGGGAGCAAACGCATATCCAGGTTTGTTCCCGACAAGTTGCAAGGCAAAATCTGTCAGATATATCCTATTATTTCCTACCTGCCACCATGTTCCGGTAGTATCACAAATAGTGTTGGCTCTTGAGAATCCAGCACATGCGCCAACAGATTGGCCGCTAAGGAGAATAAGTTTAAGGGCTCTGGGTGAGTGGACGGAATTGAGTGAGGACAGCCCCTTCCAGACGGTCCTAATTTCCTCGTCTGTCAGAACCCGCCTCAGTTCAACATTTTGGACTAAAACTGGCGATGCTGCAGGAGTACCGACAATCTCCAGCAATCTCTTTTCCCACGCCAGCGCAACCTCTTGCTTTTTACCATCATAACGGCTTCGAACATATATCCCCAGGATTCCCGGAATCAGATGGCCAAGAATCGCGTTGACATGCTCGTGAATTGTGCCTAGGTCATCAACGACTCTCGTTGACATGGTGCGCCGCAAATCATGCGGGACCCAGGGAGGTAAGCCCATAAACATGACTTTTTTTAGTGTCCCGCCATCACCAACTACTTCCTTACGAACATATCCTGAAAGCGCCCCTTCAGTGAGCGGCCGCCCCTTTCTGGCGGCAAAAACAAAACCGGATTTGCCTTCTCCGATGAGTTCTTTAGCCAAGGGGGTAAGGTAGACGCTCTGGTCAAACTTCAAATCCTCCCTTATATTCGGATTTTTACCGATTTTCGTCTCCTCCTTAGGAATTATCCACCAATCGCCATCAATGTGTTCAAACCTCATTGCTGCCACTTCCCCAGGACGTTGGCCTAGCAGAAGAGTGAGTTTCAAAATGCGCTTAACCTCTGAAGAACCGTAGCCAAGTGTAAGATAGTTCCACAAAGCTCGAATTTCATCAACGGACAGATTGCGCTTCCTAGACCGTGGTCGTGCCTGTGGAACGGCCCGCGAGACTTTGATAAAGGGGTTGATCGGGAGATACTCCCTTAGAACTCCGAACTCGAACATGGCTCTGGCTGCTTTAATACAGTTATTAGCGGCACCGCGTGACGACTTTGCAATCGACTCCACAAGCGAAATTGCATCAGCGCGCCGAATATTATCAAGAGGCCGTGAACCGAGTACCGGAATCAGGTGTTTTTCGAGGGTGCTATCCTGGTGCTTCACACTCCTTGGAACAAGATTAATCGTGATGTGTTCGATGTAACTTGCCTTCAACTGCGCAACAGTTACGATGTCAGTGGCACCTTTCTGCCCCCCCTCGGGGTTCGAATTTTTCAACGGGTCGAAACCTGCCATGACCTTGGCAAAGGCTTCGGCGTGCATCTGCCTAGCAGTGGACAATGATATCCCTTGTGGAGAGGCCTCCCCCGGGGGGTAGGTTCCAAGACGCATGAACTTACGCTTGCGGTCCACTGTGTACATATAGAAAAAAATGATCATGCCCGAACGACGGACACGTATGCCAAAACCGTCCCGCTCCCTGAGGTCATACTCGCTAGCAGGCGGTTCCTTCGCGATCTGGGATTTCAAGCTTTTTAAGAAAAAGTCACTAAACCTTCCATTAAAGTCGGACATGTTATCTTCCCTCTTTGTCGTGAGATGTAAAATCCGTGGCCGATCCGTGGCCTCACACCGTGCTACAACGTATGAAACGGCACTAAACAGGCACGAACAACAATTATCGAATGTCGACAAAAAGGTCAATAAAAATAAATTGTTACCTGCGCAACATGAAACATATTGACACAAACTGAAACACACAAAAATCAGACTGCAAATCCTTCATTCATCGGTTCAAATCCGATTGCCGCCTCCAAATAGAAAGGGCCTACAGTGAATACTGTAGGCCCTTTCTCTTCATGCAGTAGTATCTGGCGCAGTTAGCCGATAGCACCACTCTGCTACACCCACCGCGGCATCACCCTCCCTCTGCAATTATTCTCGCAGCTTCGCTGCCGGTTTGTAGTCATACACATGACGCGGCAGTCTCCCAGGATCAACGCCTTCCTCCCACACAACGTCCCCCGCACTTGCCCCCGGCATTCCGCCCGTTGCCAGCAAAATTAGCTTGATACAAAGGATATCTTAATTTAAAGTGCTTCAGCTGACCAGGGACTGGATAAAGGAGAATGGCCGGAAGGTCTCGACCAACCACAGGACGGGTTCACCGCGTTAGGCGAAAGACTAAACCTGCCCCTCAGGATTCCAGTCTATCACAACATCAAATACGAAATATCTGAGGCTATATGCTTGACTTACTTTTGCAAGAACAATCAGTTGTCATTAAGCAACGAAAAGAACTGATAGAGTTACTGTCTTTTGAATCCCGTAATAAATACGAAATATTAACCGTGCATGGAGCACAAATTGGTTTTGCTGCTGAACAGCAAAAAGGTTTGATGGGAACGCTATTACGCCAGATAGTCGGGCATTGGCGCAGTTTTGATATCAACATCTATGGAGTTGATCGCGTTCTTAAATTTGTGGCATCGCATCCATTTCGTATTTTTTTTCAACGCCTTGAGATTCGGGATGCTCTTGGAAGAGAAATTGGACATTTAGAACGTGAACTTAGCATATTTGACAAAGCATTTCGTTTGATAAATAGCAAGGGGAAAAATATATGTGAAATGCGTTCAAGCATTTTTAAGGTTTGGACCTTTCCATTTATGAGAAATGGGGTCGAAATAGCACGCATTACAAAAAAGTGGGGCGGAGCTATGACTGAAGTCTTCCTTGATTCGGATACTTTTTTGCTAGAGTTCATGGATCGCAATCTAAACGGCGAGGACCGAGTTGTGTTGCTCAATGCTGCTATCATGATCGATCTTTTGTACTTCGAAAATAATCAGGGAGTGGATATAACCGACTTCTTGTCAGTACCAGGGGGACGTTCTTGAGATTTTAGATTTGAATGGCCGATATCGTGCGCAAGAAATCCGCGAAATCCGGGGGACGTTGCTGAGATTTTGATATTTGGAGACGCCAAAGGTCACATTGATACGTCCCCTCTTCTGATCACAATTAATTTCTTAAAGAGGAAATCATGGTCAAAGTTTTACTGCTATTGCTTTCATTGCTCGCTACCTGTCACCTTGCCGCGGCAGATGACCATGCGCCAAAGATGAATGAGGTCGAGGCACTGAGAGATCAGGGATATTCGGTGAAGACTATCTCCCCGGTTTTCGGCCAACTCGTGATGTTCTCTTCTCCTAAGGGTTTCACACCGGTTTTTGAGAATACCAACGGCACTCAATACATTCGAGAATCGGTCCTGATCGGGGAAACCACGAAGAAGTGGTCGCAGATGATCACCATTACAGGAGCGAAGGGGCTTGCCTCCAACCCTAAGGCTACCCCGCAGCTGCTTGCTAACCGCATTGCTGGCGGATTCAAGCAGGCCTGCCCTACCTCATTCACCGGAGCTGGATTAGGGGCATTCAAGATCGACAAGTTCGATGCATTCGCTGCTGTTGTCGGTTGTGGAGTCGCAAACCCAACTGGCGATTTGTATAGCGAAACCATGCTCTTCATAGCCATCAAAGGCGAGAGCGACTACTACACCATTCAATGGGCAGAAAGAGGCGCTGCATCGCAGACTCCCCTCAAGCTCGACGATGCAGTATGGGCGGACCGTCTCAAGAGGCTTACGCCGATCAAGCTGTGCCCCATCATACCCGGCGAGCCTGCCCCCTACCCCAGTTGCGTAGGCGGCGCATAACGTGTTGAGTTAAGTGTTGTCGGTGCCAGGCACTCTCGCCGTCGTGCGCAGCATGGCAAGCGTCTACCAAGAATCTACACCTCAGCGCTTGGTTGCGTCGTCACCCTTCTTTTTCTTCGACCCAGGCGGTTCCGGTTGCTTGGGTTCGCTGGCGATCGGTAGATGCCAGCCCCAGCGGATAGCCATGAGCCGTAGCCCGAAACAGAGAACCGCACCCGCAATCGTCACCGCCGGCGCAGGCAACCGAAACGCAGAGCCAATCACAACCACGACGGCACCAGCCAGAGCCGCCACTGCATAAATATCGGAACGCAATACGGTGGGAACCTCGGTCAGGAGCACGTCGCGGCTCATGCCGCCCCCGATCCCGGTCAGCATGCCGAGCACCGCTGCCATGGCCGGGTTGAGACCGAATACGAGAGCTTTCTGCGTGCCGGCAACAGCGAAGAGCCCCAGTCCCGCGGCGTCGAACAGGAGTACCGGGTTGCGCAAACGGTCGATGACGGAAGGACGCCAAAAGGTCACTATTCCTGCAAGCAGCGACACCGCCAGGTAGTACCAGTTGCTGATCGCTGCCGGTGGCGTAGCATCGATCAACAAGTCGCGGGCTATGCCTCCGGCATTGCCTGCCGCAAACGACAGGACCAGGACCCCGAACAGGTCGAGGCGGCGTTTTATCCCAGCCGTCGCTCCGCTCAGCGCGAAAACAAACGTACCCGTGAGATCAAGCACCAGGAGAAGTGTTGCCATCCCGCCCTCTCTCATCTCACCCCCCGCTACTCCCCACCACACCGTCGTCCGGCTTCCCTACCTCCTATGACGCCAGCCACGCCAGCGCCGCAACGACCATGGCCTCGACACCGGTTTCCAAGGTTGGATGGAGCACAGGCGCGAATTGAGGACTATGGTTGACCGGCAGTTTATTCAGCGTTCCGGCCTCTTTCGCCTTTGCATAGTTTTCCCTGTCGGTGCCACCGACAAACCAGAAGACCGACGGCACGCGCCAGGCCGTGCCGAAACAGCCGAAGTCCTCGCTTGCCGGCGCCGGCCCGGTGTGGTGCACGCGCTCCGGGGAGAAATGAGTGCGGAAGGCTTCGGCGATCCGTTGGCTTGCCGCCTCGTCGTTCACATTGAGCGGATACTGGTCCAGGGGCGTGATCTCCGGACTCCGAGGGGCACCTGAAGCTGCCGCTTCGGCGTTGACAATACGTTCGATGGCAGCCAGCACTCGCTCGCGCACACCGGCATCGAATGTCCGAACGTTCAGCTTTATGATCGCATCGTCAGGTATGACGTTCTCCTTCGTGCCGGCTTGCACGACGCCGATCGTGACGACCGCGGCCTCGGTCGCGGCCACCTCACGAGAAACGATAGTCTGAAGCCGCAGGACGATGCTCGCGGCCATGACCACGGGATCAACGCTGGCTTGCGGCATCGATCCGTGGGCACCGCGGCCGAACAGCTTGATTTGAAGGCTGTCAGCCGCCGAGGTTATGGGACCGGCACTTCCGGCGACATCACCGGCCGCTCCAAGCATGACGTGCTGCCCAAGCACCACAACGGGTCGGGGAAAACGGGCGAGGAGGCCATCGTCGATCATAGCCTGGGCTCCCTGCGCCGTCTCCTCGCCAGGCTGGAAGACCACCATCAACGTCCCTTGCCAGGCATTGCGTTCCTGGGCGAACAAGGAGGCGGCGCCGGCGAGCCAGGCAACATGCATATCATGGCCACACATGTGTCCGACCGGCACGACTTTTCCTTCTGTATCTGCCGTGGTCTCCTGGCTCGCGTAGGAAAGATCGGTTCCCTCTTTAATAGGTAGTGCATCCATGTCGGCACGCAGCATCACCGTCGGCCCTTCCCCGTTGCGGAGCAGGCCTACCACTCCCGTTTTGCCGACACCGGTCGTCACCTCGTAACCTGCACTGACAAGCCAGTCCGCCGCCAGCGCAGCCGTTCGCGTTTCTTGCATCGACAACTCGGGATGGGCATGCACTTCCTTGTAGAGTGCTTCCAGGTCGGGGATCAGTTGGCCGAGATTGTTCAGGACACGATCAGAGGGACTTGCTGTCTTTGTGTTCATACCTGTTTTCCTCGCAACACTGGTGTGGCTACCTTGTCATGCCGGCGGCCGTCTCGCATGGCACGGGCACCCTTCTTGTCCTCGCCTGGAACCCTCGCCGCTTGCACATGCAATCGGTCGCCGGTCTCTGTCGGCAGCGCAGGTTTGTAAAGTAAACCACAAATGTTTTGCACAACAATCCTTGAAAAATCAGATAGTCCCAGATCCGTTGCCAAAATCAATAGCCCCAGTGCATCAAACGAACATGCCATAACGGCCGCTACTGGGTATCACTATCACCACACAGAGAACATCTCGCCTTTAAGAAGCTGTGGTTAAAAGGCAACAGCTCAGTTAATTTTTATTTACATTAGAATAAACTTGTGCTAGAAAGAAATCTCCTTGGTTTGTGTAGTAGAAGCCCCCTATCGAAGGTTGGTAGGGGGCTTTACTTTTGTCTTCCTGCCTCCTCCGGCTGTACTGCTCGATGTGACATTTCGTTTAGCTCCCGACGTTATCTACTAACGCCCCTGTTTCCTTTGAGATTGCTGTTAGACTCCAGAGAGGACCTGCTGCCGGCACAGCGCCGGCTACCACACACAACTGCCATAAACGCGAATGGAGGGAACGTCTATGAGAAGACCGTTAACAGCCTTCTGCTCTTTGGTAGTGATCTCGCTCCTTGCCACCCTCTCCCCTCTGTCCGTCTACGCCCAGCCTCCCGCGGACAAGGTCCCCGTAGCGCAAGGCCCCTTGAAACGGATCAATCCCTACTTCAGCACTCAGGCCACCCTCTACAGCGACGACAGCGTGCTGCATCGGGCCGACATAAACGGCCCTCCGAAACCTCCCCCAGGCTATTACGTTCGCGCAGCGAGTTCCCTACCAGCACCCATGCCGGCTGCGGGGACGAACTCGCTGGCGGCGGTGCCGGCCTTCCGGTGGGTCTTCGGCTGTTCAGCCGTTTCCGGCTCAATGATCGCCGGGTACTACGACCGTACCGGATACCCGAACATGTACACGGGCCCGACCGGGAGCGGCGTCATCCCACTAGCAGAAGATCCCGGCTGGGGGCGATGGACCGACGCTATCGGTGACGAGTATCCCAACAACCCGCTCATCGCGTCCCACATGGGGGTCGACGGCAGAACCACCCGGGGCTCCATCGACGATTACTGGATCTCATACCTGAGCAACCGGAGTGATCCTTATGTTTCGAGCTGGACAGAACACTCCTGGGGGGACTCGGTCGGTGACTACATGAAGACCAGCCAGTCCGCCTACAACAACGTCGACGGTTCCACCTCGTTCTACTATATCAACTCGGCAACACCGCTTACCTGCGCCGCCATGGAGGTCTACCACGAGGCAGACCTGGACGGCACCTATGGAAGGAAACTCTTTTACGAGGCTCGGGGATACACGGTCACCGACTGCTACACACAAATGACCGACAACGCGCACGCAGGAGGATTCTCGTTTGCCCAGTACAAGGCAGAGATCGACGCCGGACGCCCGGTGCTGCTCAACTTGAAAGGACATTCCATCGTCGGGGTGGGCTACGAGGACCCAAACACGGTACACCTCCACGACACCTGGGATAACAGCTCCCACAGCATGACGTGGGGGGGAAGCTACTCGGGCATGGCCCTTTGGGGGGTGAGTATCGTGAATCTTGCCTCCACGACGGGCACCCCGAACATATCCGTCTCGCCCAGTTCGTACGATTTTTTCACCCGGAACCTGAACACTACGACTGCCCAGACGTTCACTGTTTCCAATACCGGGACGGGGCCCCTTACCGTGGGGACAGTATCGCTTTCGGGAGCCGCCGACTTCAAGATTGCAACCGACAACTGTTCAGGGGTAACCGTATCGCCTGCCGCGAACTGCACGGTCCAGGTAACGTTCACCCCGACCGCCGTTGGACCACTATCCGCTATCTTGACCATCCCCTCTGATGATCCTAATGGAACAGTCAACGTCTCCATCAGCGGCAGCGGAGCGAACCTGCTCCCGGATCTTTACGGAGCGTGGTCCAAGGTGGCCAAGACTCAAAAACGCGGCAGTTACACGGTCTCCGGCACGCTAACTACCTTCAATTCAGGGACCGCAAGCGCCAGCAATATAACGGTGAAGGTGTATCTCTCCATGAACGATACACTTTCCAACGATGACACGCTGATCGGGACGTACAGGATCAACAGCATCGTGGCCGGCGCGAACAAGGCTATTTCAATCCGCTACGCTACGGGAACGACAAACCCCGGCAACCATTACCTGATTGGCGTCATAGACCCTGCCAACGCCATAACGGAAATTAGCGAGTCGAACAATACCGCTACCGTCATCATCCCATAATGCTGCGCTTACCACGCTTCAAGAGGCAGGGGCGTTGTGCGCCCCTGCCCCCCCATCCCCGCCCCTCCTTATCCCGACAACTCGTCTACCGTGTGTGATGACTCGTTGATGGCAGATGATGACTCGTCAATCGCAGGTGATGACTCGTTGATCGCGACTGATGACTCGTCTATCGCGATTGATAAGTCGTTTATCACGATTGATGATTCGTTTATCACGATTTATGATTCATCTATCGCGTTCGATAACTCGTTTATCAAGATTGATGACTCATCTATCGCGGTAGATAACTCTTTTATTACGATTGATGACTCATCTATCGCGTTAGATAACTTGTTTATTAGGATTGATGACTCATATATTGCGTTCGATAACTTGTTTATCACGGTTGATGACTCGTTAATCGCAGGTGATGACTCGTGGATCTCGTTTGATGACTCATGAATCGCGATTGATGACCCGTTGATCAGAAGAAGGGGGGCGAGAGGTTGGAGGATGGTGAATTTCAGGGGCAGGTGGACCAGGTTTTACCGGGAACATTGGGAAGGTTTTGGGGGGCGATAACGAGCTGGGGGAAGATGGGGGATGCTGCGGGCATCCCCCACGATGGTGCCTGCATCATGCTTCCGTGGCGCTGTCTCCATCGGCCGACTCGGCTCCCATTGCGGCGCGAGTTGCGGCAGTTGCCTTGGCCCTGGAGCGGCCTCTTCTTTCCTTGGCCAAGTCGAATCCGCAGGCGACAAGGATTCCCGGATTGCACACTGCCAGCATCTCCAGGAGAGCGGCGATCTGGTCCAGGTACATGACAAGTTGAGCCTGGAGTCCCTCGCGCTCAACGATCACCAGTCTGCTGCCCAGCATCGACTCGTGGTATACCCCGTGATGCTTGTCCGATACCGTGAGGTAGGCTTGGACTATCGGTAGATTGTTGCCCCACAGCGAGTCAGGGTATCTGGTTTTGTCGGACAGACATGTTTTTGCCCTCTGGTTGAACTCATGGAACCTGCTTGCTGGAAGATTCCGGTAATTGCGCATTAATCTTGGAGACGAACCTGTTGTCACGTGGACCTCCTTTCTTCGCAACATCGAGCAGTTGTAAAGATTAATTATCGCTAATATTTATTTTCTCAAGCTTACTGGGTTGCGCTGGCAATGCAAGGTTCTCCAGCAAGAAAAAATCGGGAAATACCTAAAGGCAAATCCCCGCTGTCCCACTTCGCAAAGGGGGGACGTTGGGCCATGTGAACCGCTGGTGACCAGCACGCCACACTCTACCAAACTTTTAGAGGAACCTTCGCAAAGAGGGACTCTAGACTACGCGCAGCAATGGTGGTCAACTGTCCACATTTCCCGAACTTCTCAGAAAAAGACGACCGCCTACGTGTTGTAGCAGTGACTAACTAGAAGAGTTTAGCTATCAACAATCGACAAAAGTGGCATATACTGGATGCATTACACTATACGAGTTTCCGAGATGACACGTGGGAAGTCTCTATTACATAAATGAGATTCCTTTACAGGTAACTAGTCACAAAATGGATTGACTGGACACCTATTTATGTCAGAGTAAATGCAATTAAAAGTGCTGGCATGGTGATCCGACTGTATGTCGGCTCGTCTAAGAGCGAATCGGCGGGAGGGATTTAGTGGACGAGTTGCTCAAAAAAATCTGGGTCTATGTCACCAAAGGGCAGGACGTGCCGGTCGAGGTATCACTCTTCCGACTGATTACCCTCACCATGGCCCTGCTCTGCATTTTCGTTATTTTCCCGACCAACATCATTCAACACCTTTCTCCGTATTTGAATGCCACCATCCTTGCCTACGGGCTCCTGTCGCTCTTTTGTTTCTTTCAATCCCGCCAGGGTACACACAGAGTCACGACGTTCTACCTGTTAACGCTCGTGGTGCTTAACATCGCCTGGTTCCTCAACGCCGGCTCCCAGGGGAGTATCGGCTATTACTTCTCCGCCGCAGTTCTCTATCCATTGATCTTTTTTAGGGAGGCGAAAAGACACCTCCTTTTCGTTTTGCTGTTGGCGGACAGTTGCACCCTACTACTGATCGAGCACACCACTCCCTGGCTGATCGTCCCCTTTCACACCCCCAACGACCGGCTCATCGACCTCATCACCGGTTCCATATTCAGCGCCACCACATGCGCTCTCGTGTTCTGGACGGTGATCAGTAC
The DNA here is from genome assembly GCF_020179605.1 of Geomonas agri. Classification (NCBI taxonomy): domain Bacteria; kingdom Pseudomonadati; phylum Thermodesulfobacteriota; class Desulfuromonadia; order Geobacterales; family Geobacteraceae; genus Geomonas; species Geomonas agri. The sequence continues at coordinate 841,179 of NZ_JAINZO010000001.1, read as the reverse complement.
CCTGGAACGGGAACTGGAGGAGCGCAAACGAGCTGAAGCATCCATTAAAGAGGGGGAAAGAACCCTGCGAACCCTGATGGACACGATGCCGGCAGCGGTGCGCTGGTTCGACGAGGACGGCACGATCAAGTACCAGAACAACTGCTTCCTGGAAACTTTCGGCTACGAACTGACAGAAATCCCCACTCTGACGCACTGGTTGGAGCGGGCCTACCCTGACCCCGGATACCGGAACAGTTATCTCAAGGAAAGAAACCAGCAGCTCGCGCTCGCGCAGGAGCAGGGAACGACACTGTCTCCCTACGAAACCAAGATCACCTGCAAGGATGGCCGGGTCCGCCATGTCATCATAAGGACGCAGTCCATCCTTGAACGGACGGTTGAAATAATGACCGACATCACCGAACGGGAGCAGATCCACGACCAGATGCTGAAGATACAGAAGCTGGAATCGCTTGGGCTCCTGGCAGGGGGTATCGCCCACGACTTCAACAACATACTCACCTCGATCGTGGGCAACGTTACCATGGCGCAACTGCTCCTGGACCCGGCCGAGCAGGCCTCAGGTTGCCTGAACCAGGCAGAAAAGGCGTGCCAGCGGGCAGCCGAGCTATCCAAACAGTTGCTGACCTTCGCCAAAAAGGGAGAACCCATCAAAAAACCGGTCCAGGTGGCGCGCTTGCTTGAAGAATCACTCTCCCTTTCCCTCCGGGGCTCCCCGGTGATTACAGATCTCGACATAGCTGCCAACCTGCTCCTCACCGAGGCTGACGAGGGACAACTCAGCCAGGTATTCAACAACATCATCATCAATGCGGCACAGGCCATGCCTAACGGCGGGAGGCTCACTGTTGCAGCGGCAAACATTACCCTTTCTGCTACGAACAACCTCAATCTGCCTGCAGGAGAGTACCTGGCGATCAGCTTTACCGATGAAGGGACGGGGATTGCCGAAGACGACCTGAAGTACATCTTCGACCCCTACTTCACCACCAAGCAGGGGGGCACCGGGCTCGGGCTTGCCTCCACCCACTCCATCATCACCCGGCACGGAGGAAACATTTCGGTTGCTTCGAGCCTGGGAGCCGGAACAACCTTCACCATCACGCTCCGAGCTTGTAGCGAAACTGCCAGCGAACTCCCCGCGGAGGAAGAGGCTCCGGTCACCCCCTCCGGGGCCTGTATCCTGGTGATGGACGACGAGGAAATGATCCTCGATTACATCCAAAAGGTACTACGCGAATACGGATACCTGGTGGATACGTGCACCAACGGGGAAGATGCCGTCGCCCGGTACCAGGCCGCAGCCCTGAAAGGAACCCCGTATGCAGCAGTCATCCTGGACATGACCATCCGGGGCGGGATCGGCGGGAAGGAAGCGGCACAGCAGCTGCTCGGCATCGACAACCAGGCGCGGATCATCGTCTCCAGCGGATATACCAACGACCTGACCTTGTCGGAATGGCAACAGCATGGTTTTTCCGGTTACCTGCCTAAACCCTATGTGGCGGCGGAGCTGCTGAAGGTAGTCGGAAGGATAGCTGTTTCTTCGCCCAGCCCTGACGCTCCCGTCACGTCCGACGTACGGACAACGGAACAGGCTACCTGTTGCGATGAGCAGTAAGTTGCGGCGATGATGGCAGGAGGTGTCCCGACTACGGACACTGCGTCCCGCACAAGTCAACATTTTGACTTGTCACTCCAAACTTTTCAAACTCCCTCCACTCACAAGTCGTAATAAATCCAGCCACTACTGACTCCATATATGCTCGTGGTTGCATAGGCTCACTTATTGCTAATGCTGCAGCTAAAGTCAGACGAAAAGTATCTGACACAAGACGAAGAGTGCCCGCTATCTGCTCCTTTCACCTTCGTCTTCTCTCTGTCTGCGGGGCTATCTGTGACAGTATCCTCGCAGGTTGTAGCTTTTCAGTCGTCACGATCAAGGAGCAGGATGATGAACAAGTGCTATCGCCTTGTCTGGAGTAGAGTAAAGGAAGCGTGGCAGGTTGTTGCGGAGAACGTGGCGGGCAAAGGGAGCCGCGGCCCCACGCTGACGCAAAGGCACGGTGCGTCGAGAAACGGTAACCTCCTGCTTGCCCTGGAGCAGCGCTTCATGTTCGACGCCGCGGCAGCGCCAACCGTCGCGGTCATCGCCGACGATCACCATGCCGATACAGCCGCGACACTCCCCGCCGCCAAGACCGCCGTCGCGGACCTCGACACCTCCCACTTCGCCTCGCTCCTGGTCAAGCCGGTCGCCTCCGATGGCAGCACAGCCGTGCCCGCCACCAAGGGGATAGAAATCGCCTTCGTCGATCCAACCACACCTGACGCCGCAACGCTCATTGCAGGAATCCGCCCGGGTGTCCAGGTGGTCCTCCTCGACCCGAACAAGGACGGCATCCGGCAGATCAGCGACACCCTGCAAAAGACCGGCAACGTCTCGGCCATCCACATCGTGGGCCACGGCAGTTCCGGCGACATCACGCTCGGCTCGACCGAACTTACCACCGACAGCCTGTCCGCTCATGCGGCCGACCTGGCATCCTGGGGCTCTCACCTCGACAAGGGGGGCGACATCCTGATCTACGGCTGCAACGTCGCCCAGGGGCCCCAGGGGCAGGCCTTGGTCCAGGGATTAGCAAAGGTGACCGGGGCAGACGTCGCCGCCTCCACCAACGCCACCGGCGCAACTGTCCTCGGCGCCGACTGGGTACTCGAGTCAGCCACCGGCCCCATCGAGGCCTCTACCCTGTTGACCAAGGAAGGCGCCGCCGCTTACCAGGACCGGCTCTCTTTCGTTTCGCTGGGAGGTTCCTCGGCCTGGGTGCCGGTCATGTACGGCGTCAACAAGGACCCGGTCGGCGACAGCCAGGCGGGTGCCGCCGATACCGACATCGTCGGTGACGCCACCCACGGCTCGCTCTACGCGGCCTATGACGACAACGGCACAGCCACCACCTCCGACGACACCCTCGTCTACCGCATGCGCATCGACAACCCGACCAGTTCCACCAACTTCGGCGGGGTCGCCATCGTCGGCATCGACGCCAACCTGGACGGCCGGATCGATCTCTTCATGTCGGTCGATGGCCGTAACAACGCCCAGGCGGTGAAACTCCTCGATCCGGGCACGGGTCTGAACACGTCCCCCAGCACCACCTCCACGTCGCCGTTACCCACGGGGTGGCTGGCGAACAACGGCGTGTACGCCTTTACCTCCAGCAACTACTCCGTGGTGGCGGTTTCTGCAGCCACCGACCCGAACTGGAACGGCGACGCCGACCTGGGCAACGACGGCAAGACCGACGTCTTCGTCAGCTGGCGCATCCCGGTTGCCGACCTGGCCACGGTACTCGCCATGCCTTCCCCGGTGGATAGAAACGGCGTCATTGGCCCGCGCGGCACCACCGGCATCCAGGGTTTCACCAAGGACACCGTGGTCCAGTACGTCAACTTCACCCAGACACAGCCCGGCCCCATCAACGGCGACCTGAACGGGGTCGGCTCCAGCTACGACAAGAACGCCAGCTTCTCGTCCCTCGGAGCCTACACCGCCCCGATGTCGGCCAGCCAGCCGGTGAGCGCCGCCCTCTCGGTCAGCATCACCTCCCCCATCGGGGACGGTAACCTGTCTCACTACCCAAGCGGCTCCCCGGAAGACGCAAGCGTGACCATTGCGGGCACCACCTCCGCCTCGGTCGCCAACAGCACCTGGGTCAGGGTCACGGTGAGCGACGGGACCACCAGCAGCATCGGCTACACACAGGTAAGCAGCGGGGCATGGTCGCTGTCCGGGCGCGATCTCTCCGGCCTTAACGACGGCACCCTCAATGTCACCGCCGAGCTCTGGAGCAGCGGCGACGGCACCGGCAGCAGGCTCACCGGATCCACCGCGGCAACGGCAACGGTGCTGCACGACAAGGTGGCGCCGGTGATCACCGTCAGCCAGGGGGCCTCGGCCACCGACTCAACTCCCGTCATATCGGGAACCTCGGATCTACCAGCGGGCTCGACGATCCGGATCACCATCGATCCCGACAACAACGCAGCGACCAGCGACAGCGTCACCTACCTCGCCATCGTGGGAGCTGCCGGGGCGTGGAGCGTCGACACCGGGGCGGTGCTCCCGGTAACCGGATCGCTCTCTGCGGCCGGGGTACTCCCTTACGCCAAGATCTCGGCTTCCGGAACCGACGCCGCGGGCAACGTCACCACGACCACCGCACTTAATGCACCAACCGTCACCCCGCTCACCACCAACGCCACCACCCCGACCATCACCGGCACCTGGACCAACCTCAGCGGGGATGTCCTGTCGGTGACAGTGAACGGCACCACCTACACCACGGCCACCTCCCCGGCGCTGACCGTGAGCGGCAACACCTGGTCGCTGGTCCCCAACGCCCTTACCTCCGGAACCTACGCGGTGACGGCGACGGTGACCCGCAGCGGGGTGAGCGTGAGCGATCCCACCACCGGCGAGTTGGTGATCAACACCAGTGCGCCCAACGTTGCCATTACCTCCGCGAGCACCCAAACCACGACCCTGCCGCTCATCTCCGGCACCACCAACGCCACCTCGGTCACCGTCACCATCGATCCCAACAACGACGGCAACTGGAGCGACGCGATCACCTACAACGCCACCGTCTCGGGCGGAACCTGGTCGGTCGATACCGGCCCCGCCGCTCCGGTGTCGGGGAGCGAACCGAGCGCCTACACCGGGCAGGTAGGGGTTAAAGTGACGGCGAGCACCGCTGGGAACTCCGCGGTCACCAACCAGACCCTGACCCTGGTGCAGCAGAACCCGGCCGTGGCGATATCCTCCATCGAGACCGCCGTCGCCGCAGGCAACACCACCGCCAACCGGATCCTCGGCGACTCCAAACTCAACGCACTCGAGGACGACAACGTCACCATAACCGGCACGTTGCAGGGAGGCTCCAGCGTGAGCCTCACCATCGCCGACATCTACGGCAACACCATCTATGCCACCCCGACGGTCACCGGCACCACGTGGAGCGCAACCGGCCTCAACCTCTCCTCGCTCTCGGACGGAACTCTGACTGTCAAGGCAACAGTTTCCGGCACTTCGGCCGAGGCGACCAGCACCGCGGTGACCCACGACAAGACCCCGCCGCTCATCACCATCCAGACCCAGTCGGTTATCAACAAGACCGGGGCTGTGATAAGCGGGACCAGCGAGTGCTACAACACCAACCTCACCGTAGAGGTATATACGGCCGGAACATCGACGCTGGTCTGGTCCTCCACCACGGTGGCCACCGACGCCTCCGGCAACTGGACCGTGACCACACCCAATGGCACCAGCTTGATCGGCGGAGGCAACAGCGGAACCATAGACATCAAGGTGAAGCCGACCGCCACCTACACGGATAGCGCGGGGAACATCGTGCAGCAGGCGATCAAGTCCGCGCAGCAGGTGAAACAGGGACAGACAGCCTCGACCGCCACCATCACCATCGGCACCATCGCCGGCGACAACATCATCACCTCGGCACCGGACGAGGTGAGCGGCGGGTTGACCATCTCCGGCACCACGAGCCTCACCACCGCGGCGGCAGGATCCTTCACCATTACCATCGACGACGGTGCCGGGCACAGTGTCACCGCCCTCACCGCCAACGTCACCAACACCTCGGGCACCTGGACCGCGCACTTCACCAACGCCGACATCAAGAGCCTGAACAACGGCGTCCTCAACGTCACCGCCCAGGTGACCGACACCGCGACCAGTTCGGCGGTCACCGCCGTGTCGCACCCGACGCTGGTGTTGAGCCAGCCCTCGCTGACCATCACCGACAACGTTGCCGGCACACTGGGAGGGACCGATCCCGTTACCTTCACCTTCACCTTCAGCGAGAGCGTGACCGGTTTCGACACGACCGACATCACGGCAAGCAACGGCTCTAAAGGGACGTTTACCGCGGTAAACGGCAAAACCTACACCCTCGTGGTTACTCCGACCCTGGCGGTGACCGGTTCCGTCACGGTGAGCGTCAACGCACAGGCCGCCACGGGATCCATTTCGGGTAAAGGTTCACTCGCCGCCACCGGATCCCAGGGATACGAACCGGCGCCGCCCAGCGTTGCCATCGGTTCAGCGACACTGACCAACGATCCTACTCCGGTGATCAGCGGCACCACCAACCTCCCGGACGGCTCGGTAATCACCCTCTCCGTCGATCCCGATAACAACCCGGGCACCTCCAACAGCGTCACGTACTACGCAGTAGTTACGGGAGGGACCTGGGCCATCGACACCGGCACCGCGCTGCCATACAGCGGCACGTTCCCGGACGGAGGCTTTGCTGGCACGGTGGGCGTTACCGCCAGCGGAACCAACCTGAACGGCAGCACGGCCATCGCCACCCAGCCCCTGACCGTAGACGTAACTGCGCCCGCAATCGGCTTCAGCTCAGGGACCCGGACGCCGAACAGCACGCCGACCATCACCGGGACTACCGACCTCCCGGCGGGAACCAGCATCACGGTAACCATCGACCCCAACAACGACGGGGACTGGAGCGATCAGCAGAGCTACGCGACGACGGTGCAGACCGGGGGGACCTGGTCCATCGTCGCCTCCACGCCTCTTTCCTGCACGGTCGGGGTGCGCGCCACGGGTAGCGACGCCGCGGGAAATTCGACTACGGCATCCCAGAACCTCACCATCGACGCCAGTGCTCCGACCGTGGCCATTACCGGACCGCTCGACTGGCAGGGCAACAGCAACGGCACCTTGAGCAGCAGTGAGGACAATGCCGTGGTGGTGAAAGGGACCACAACCGGGATAGCCGACGGCAGTACGCTCGTCGTCACCATCACCGACGGCACCTCCACCATCATGGATACCGTTACCGTCACCGGCAACGCCTGGAGCATGAGCGCCCTGAACCTCTCGCCGCTGTTGAACGGCACCATTTCCGTCACGGCCAGGTACTACGACGACGCGGGCAACAGCTACCTGGCCAACGCCTCGGTCCAGCACGACAAGTCCGGTACCGTCTCCATCGACTCGATCAGCACCGACTCGGCCGTGCTCGGCGATTTCGTCACCAGCGACAACACGCTGAAGTTCACCGGTTCGGCGTCGGCCGGCGCCACGGTGACCCTGAGCCTCTCCGGGCCGAGCCACACCTTCTCAGGAGTCACCGTAACCGCCAACAGCTCCGGCGTGTGGACCTATGACTACAGCGGCACCACGCTCGCCGACGGCACCTATACGCTGCAGGCGGTGAGCGGCACGACCGTCGCCCAGAGCATCGTGGTGGACAGCACCGCGCCGGCCGGACCGGTCACTGTGAACAGCCAGTCCACGAGCGACACCACCCCCACCATTACCGGGACCGCGACGGTTGGTGCAGGAGAGAGCCTTTCCGTCACGGTGAACGGCGTCACCTACCGCACCGGCGACGGCAACCTGAGCTACGACAACACGGGCCATACCTGGAGCCTCACCATCCCGTCCAGCGATGCCCTTGCTCCCAAGAATGCCGACGTATCCGGCTTCGATGGCAAGTACGAGGTCACGGCGACCATCACCGACACGGCAGGGAACAAGACCAGCGATGGGACCACCAAAGAACTGACCGTTCAGGATGCCACCGCGCCTGTGATCGACCTCGCTCCGGCCGACGCGGGAACGATCAACAGCATTGCCATGACCGCGGGCTCCGCCGTCAGCCTCGACAGCAACAGTGACCCGGCGACCGTCACCGAGGCGTCCGACCAACTCACCAGGATCACGATCACGGTCGGCGGCCTGCTTGACGGCAACAGCGAGAAGTTGACCTTCGGCTCCACCACGCTGGCGGCAACCGGCAGCGACGGTTCCAGAACTGCGGTGACCGTGGGCGGGGTTTCAGTCAACATCTTCTACGCATCGGGAATGTTCACGATCCAAAAGGCCAACTACGAGCCGTTAACCGCGGCCGAATCCCAAGCCGTCGTCCGGGATCTGCAATACCAGAACAGCGCCGGCAGCCCGACCTCGGGGACGAGGACCTTCGACATCTCGGCCACCGATGCCGCCGGCAACACGGCCACCGCGGCCCGCTCCAGCGTTTTCGTTGGCGACATAACACCTCCGGCGGCGCCCGGCATCGACCTGCTGGCATCCTCGGACAGCGGCATCAGCAACTCGGATGACATTACCTCCGCCACCACCCCGGCCATCCGCGTCACGTTGAACGGAGCAGGAGCCAGCGCGCCGCTTGCCGGCGACGTGGTCACCTTGTATGAAGGGTCCTCCGTGGTCGGGACTGCTACCCTGGCCGGCGCCGACATCACGGCCGGATACGTCGACATCACCTCGTCTTCTCTTACCCAGGGGAACAAGAGCTTCTCCGCAACGGTCACCGACGCGGCCGGCAACGCCTCCCTCCCCTCCTCCGCGCTCGCGGTCAAGGTCGACACCACCGCCCCCGCCCTTTCCGGCGCGACCGCCTACGGCACTACTCTTGTGCTCAACTACGCTGAGACAGGATCAGGCTTTGCCTCGACAACTCCGGCAACAGACGACTTTACCGTAGAGAAAAACGGCGGCGCCGTCAGCGTCACCAACGTCGCTGTCGACACCACCGCGAAGACCGTCACGCTCACCCTGGGAAGTACGGTGGACAACGGCGACACGGTGACCGTTTCCTACACCGCAGCGACCGACAGGATCCAGGACGTGGCGGGCAACGCGGCGGCAAATCTCGTCGACGCGGCGGTGACCAACAGCACCCCGGCACCGGGAGACGCAACCCCGCCGACGGTCACCATTACTGCAGGACAGAACAGTTTGAAGGTGGGCGAAACAACCACCCTGACCTTCACTTTCAGCGAAGATGTCGGTGCGACCTTTACCGTGGGCGACATCAGTGTAGAAAGCGGCTCCCTGTCCGACTTCAACAAGGTGGATGCGACACATTACACGGCCACCTACACTCCGGCTGCCAACACGGAAGATGCGGCGATGCGCGTCAGCGTAGCTGCGGGAACCTTCAGCGATCTTTCCAGCAACGCAAGCACCGTCGAAGCGACCAAGGACCTCGCCGTCGACACCAAGGCACCGTCTGCCACCATCTCGCTCAACGCCGTCACCTCGGATAACGTCCTCAACATCTCGGAAGCAGGTGGGACCGTAGCGATTACCGGTAGTGTGGGCGGGGACGTGCAGACCGGCGATACCGTCACCATCACCGTCGACGGGACCGCGTACACCGGTACCGTCGACGCTTCCAACACCTTCAGCATCAACATGCCTGGAAGCAAGCTCACGGCCGACGCCGACCTCACCGTCGACGCCAGCGTGACCACCACCGATGCGGCCGGAAACTCAACCACCGCGACCAGCACCAAGGCATATACGACGGATCTCGCGGCACCGGCCGCGTCAGTAACGGTCAACGCCGTGACTGCGGATAACATACTTAATATTGCGGAAGCAGGTGGAACTGTAGCGATTACCGGCAGTGTGGGCGGGGACGTGCAGACTGGCGATACCGTCACCATCACGGTAGACGGCACCGCGTACACCGGCTCTGTCGACGCATCCAAGACCTTCAGCATCAATGTGCCGGGGAGCAAGCTCGCGGCCGATGCCGACCTCACCGTCGACGCCAGCGTGACCACCACCGATGCGGCCGGAAACTCCACCACCGCGACCAGCGCCAAGGCATACACCAAGGATCTCGCGGCACCGGCCGCGTCAGTAACGGTCAACGCCGTGACCTCGGATAACGTACTTAATATTGCGGAAGCAGGTGGAACTGTAGCGATTACCGGCAGTGTGGGCGGGGACGTGCAGACCGGCGATACCGTCACCATCACGGTGGACGGGACCGCGTACACCGGCACCGTCGATGCGTCCAAGAACTTCAGCATCAACGTTCCGGGGAGCAAGCTCGCAGCGGATGCGGACCTCAGCGTCGATGCCAGCGTGACCACTACCGATGCTGCCGGAAACTCCACTACGGCGACCAGCGCCAAGGCATACACCAAGGATCTCGCGGCACCGGCCGCCTCAATAACGGTCAACGCCATCACATCGGATAACGTTCTCAATATCTCGGAAGCAGCAGGAACTGTTGCCATTACCGGCAATGTGGGCGGGGGCGTGCAGACTGGCGATACCGTGACCATTACGGTAGACGGTACCGCGTACACCGGCACCGTCGATGGGTCCAGGACGTTTAGCATCAACGTTCCGGGGAGCAAGCTCGCAGCGGATGCGGATCTCAGCGTCGATGCCAGCGTGACCACCACCGATGCGGCCGGAAACGCCACTACGGCGACCAGCGCCAAGGCATACACCAAGGATCTCGCGGCACCGGCTGCGTCAGTAACGGTCAACGCCATCACCTCGGATAACGTACTCAATATCGCTGAAGCAGGTGGGACTGTTGCAATCACCGGCAGTGTGGGCGGGGACGTGCAGATCGGCGATACCGTCACCATCACCGTGGACGGGACCGCGTACACCGGCACCGTCGATGGGTCCAAGACCTTCAGCATCAACGTTGCGGGGAGTAAGCTCGCAGCGGATGCGGATCTCAGCGTTGATGCCAGCGTGACCACCACCGATGCGGCCGGAAACGCCACTACGGCGACCAGCACCAAGGCATACACCAAGGACGTCGCGGCGCCGACCGCCTCTGTAACGGTCAATGCCGTCACCTCGGACAACGTCCTCAACATCTCTGAAGCAGCGGGAACCGTGGCCATTACCGGCACCGTGGGCGGTGACGTGCAGACTGGCGATACGGTCACCATCACCGTCGACGGTACCAACTACACCGGCACTGTCGACGCATCCCGAACCTTCAGCATCAACGTGCCCGGCACTAAGCTCGCCGCCGATGCGGACCTCACCATCGATGCCAGCGTGACGACCACCGATGCAGCTGGGAACACCACCACGTCGACCAGCACCAAGGCATACACCAAGGATGTCGCGGCACCGACAGCGTCTGTAACGGTAAATGCTGTCACCTCGGAAAACGTCCTCAACATCTCAGAAGCAGCAGGAACCGTGGCCATTACCGGCACCGTGGGTGGTGACGTGCAGACGGGTGATACCGTCACCATCACCGTCGACGGCACCAACTACACCGGCACTGTCGACGCATCCCGGACCTTCAGCATCAACATCCCGGGGAGCAAGCTTGCCGCAGATGCGGATTTGACCATCAACGCCAGCGTGACAACGACCAACACAGCCGGCGGTTCAACAACTGCAACTGCATCCAAGGGGTACAGCCTCGACGTCACGCCCCCCACTGTCCCTGTCATCACCACGGTAACCGACGATGTCGCGCCGCAGGCCGGAACGGTACCCAATGACGGCTACACCAATGACACCACCCCTACCGTGTCCGGCAACGCCGAGGCCGGCAGCACCGTGAAGGTATTCGACGGCGGCCAACTGGTCGGGACGGTGGTAGCAGACGATGCCGGCCACTGGGCCTTTACCAGCACGCCCCTGGCGGACGGCAGCACGCACACCTTCACCGCTACCAGCACGGATGCCGCGGGCAACACCACATCCAGCGCTGGCGGCTACACCGTCCACATAGACACCACCGCACCGGCACCGGCCATACAGGCAGCTATCGATGACGCCAACCCTGCCCTTCCGCCCGTTGCCGACAACGGCACGATAAAGGACGCGACACCAACCCTCGTCGGTACCTCGGAGCCTGGCAGCACCGTCACCATTTACGAGGGAACCACGGTCATCGGGTCAGCCATCGCGGACAGCAACGGGCATTGGACCATGACGCCAGGGACATCCCTTCCCGACGGGGCCCACACCTTTACCGCGGTAGCGACCGATGCGGCAGGCAACAGCAACGCGACCCCGAGCGTCTTCACGGTGAAGATAGATACGTCGACGCCCAATACCACGACCGATACGGGAACGGCACCGTTGCCCCCGCCTACGCCGTCAACGCCGCCCAGTTCACCGGCGCCCCAGACCGATCTCATCACCGGTACGGACTCGCACACGACTTCACCGCAGACCGGCGCTGATTCGGCCCCTGCTATCTTCGAGCCCGCCCCCGCCCCAGCAGAGACGGGACAAAGCGGCGTGGTCAGCTATACCCGCTCCGATGCGGCCGGTGGGCAGGAAGGCCTCTTTGCAGGACAGACGCCGTCGTCCCACGAAGTATCGCCCCAGGAAACAGCCGCCTTCAGTCTGCCCAGTGGCGTCTTCGTGCAGAGCGGTAAGAGCGACAAGGTCACCCTGGAAGCAACGCTGGCCGATGGCAAGCCGCTGCCGGACTGGATCAAGTTCGACGACAGCACCGGGCGTTTTACTGCCTACCCCCCGGAGGGGACCTCCGGTGCCGTGGACATCAAGGTCACCGCCCACGACACGAGCGGCAACACGGCGGCGGTCCAATTCCAGCTCAACGTGACCGGCACCGCAACGGGAACGGGAACGGGAACGGGGAGGACATCCTCCACCGATAGCCATACCGGCACCCCGGACTCTGCAGCGGGGAACCTTGACAAGCCTCTTGGCTCGCAGGCCCCGGCGGGAACCCCGTCTGCCGCAAGTAACCCGCTGGTCATGTTCGGGACGGAAACCACCCAACCAGCACCGGGGGACTCCGCGCTCTACGTGGTGAATCCTCCCGCACCCAAGGAGATCCAGATCAACGACGTCACCACCTTCAACCTCCCCACCGGTGTCTTCAGGCACTCAGAACCGGGCGCGGACGTGAAGGTGGAAGCGACCCTCTCCGACGGGCAGGCGCTGCCAGACTGGCTCAGTTTCGACCCGGCAACCGGCCGGTTCACCGCGAACCATCCCCCGGAAAACTCGGAAGGCGCCATCGAGGTGAAGGTCATAGCCACCGACAGCAAGGGGAACGCGGCGTCCGCCGTTTTCAAATTGACCGTCGCCCCGGCAGGCTCCCACCAGGCTCCCGATGCCCCGACAACGGACGATGCAGCACCAGCTGAAAAACCGCCACAGGAGCGAACTGGTGCACCGCACGCCCAGAAGGACCAAGGAATGGAACTGCCGCCACAACGCGCCATGAAGGGACGCAGTTCACTCGCGGAGAAGATAGCGGGAGAAACGAGCCGACAGAGAAGCCTCGATCTCGTGAAGATCTTCGACAAAACCCCGGACAGGAAAGGCCGCGCAGCCTAACGCCAGACCAACAGTCTCAACCATGAAGCCAGGAGCCAGCATGAAAAAAACACCGGTAAACGCGCTGATCATGTTCTCATTCCTCTTGAGCACCGGTTGCGCCGTGCACACCACTCCGCTGACCACCAGCGAGCTCATGTCCCGCGTCGCAGCCGACCGCTCGGCGATGTTCCAGGGACAGGAAGCGGTACAGGCGCCGATCACGCTCGAAGAGGCCATGGCACGATCTCTCAAGTACAACCTGGACCACCGTATCAAGATCATGGAGGACGCCCTCGCTCTCAGGCAGGCGGACGTCATGTCCTACGACATGCTGCCACGCCTCGTCGCTTCGGCGGGCTACTCGCAGCGCGACAGCTACAACGCCTCGTCCAGTATCAACTACAGTACCCATGAGCAGTCCCTGGTCCCCTCCTACTCCTCGCCGCGGGACCATTTCACCTCGGACCTCACCTTGAGCTGGAACATCCTCGACTTCGGGGTCAGCTACCTGCAGGCCAAGCAGCAGTCCGACCGGATCCACATCATGAACGAGCGGCGCCGCAAGGTGGTGCACACCATCATCCAGCAGGTACGCCAGGCGTACTGGCAGGCGCTGGGAGCCCAGCAGATGGAGGGGCGCTTCGAGCCGCTGCTGGCCCAGGTGCGCAAGGCTCTGAACGACATCGAATGCGTCGAAGGGGAAAAACTGCGGCCGCCGCTGGAGACGCTCAATTACCGCAAAACGCTGCTCGAGATACTGAAGCAGTTGGAGACCTTCCGTGACGAGTTGCAGCAGGCCAAACCGCGCCTGGCAGCACTGATGAACCTTCCCCCGGGGCAGTCCTTCACCCTGGTCGTCCCCCCCGGCATGGAAGTGCCGGGGCTGTGCGACACGCTGGCCGCAATGGAGGAAAAGGCACTCCTGCAGCGTCCTGAGCTGATCGAGGCGGATTACAATGAGCGCATCAGCGCCGACGACGTGCGCAAGTCGATCCTCAGGATGCTCCCAGGCCTCGAGCTGAACGTCGGCGGCTACTACGACTCCAACGGACTCTTGGTCAACAACAGCTGGGTGGACGGCGGGGCGCGCCTGACCTGGAACCTCATGACCCTGCTGGGGGGGCCGAGCCAGTACAAGCTGGCCAAGGGACAGGCTGAACTGATCAAGGCGCAACGCATGGCGCTGAGCATGGCGATCCTGACCCAGGTCCATATTGCCTACCAGAACTACCAGACCCAGGTGCACCAGTTTGAACTCGCCGGCGAGCTTCGCGACGTGGAGAAGAAGATCTACGAGCAGACCAGGAACGCAACGGCGAGCGGTTCGCAGAGCAAGATCAACGAGATCCGTTCGGCGACCTCCACCCTGATGGCCGAGTACCGCAATTACCAGAACTACGCCGCGGTACAAAACGCCTACGGACAGGTCAATGCGAGCCTCGGCCAGGACCCGCTGCCGCAGGCGGTGGCTTCGCACGAGTTGCCACAGCTCACCCAGTCGATCAGGACCCAGTTGGAAACCAAGTGCCCGGCTCCGGAGAGGTTTTACCAGCGCGCCGTGTGCCAGCCGGCAACACCGGCAACACCGGCAATACCGACGGGATCGCCCCTGCCCCAGGGACTCCGCTAGGATGATAAAAGGAACCGACATGACTTCCACTCATCGCCTCATCCTGTTGTGCCGGGCGAAGGTCCTGGCATCCCTTGTCTCCGGCGCGCTCGCTGGCAGCGTTTGCCTTGCCGGCACCGCCAGCGCCGAAGGGCCGGTCCGGATCCAGCTCGCACCGGCGCAGCAAACCACGCTTTCTTCCGAAATCGCCGCCAACGTGCTCAAGCTCCCCTTCAAGGAGGGGGACTCCTTCCGTCAGGGGGACCTTCTGGTCGAGTTCGACTGCTCGCTGCTGCAGGCGCAGCTGCGCAAGACGCAGGCAACGGCCGAGGCGGCCCGCGAGACCTTGAAAGTCAGCGAGCGCTTGGCCCAACTCAATTCGATCAGCAGCCTCGAGGTGGACCAGGCCCGCGCCAAGGTCAAGGAAACCGATGCCGAGGTGGCCGCCATGGAGGTCACCGTCTCCAAGTGCATCATGAAGGCACCTTTCTCCGGGCGGGTGGCGAAGCTCCAGGCCGACCGCTTCCAGTATGTCTCCCCCGGCAAGCCCATCATGGACCTCCTCGATACGAGCCGGCTCGAGGTGCGCATGATCGTGCCGTCCCGCTGGCTTTCCTGGCTGCGCCCCAAGGGACGTTTCTTGGTGCACATCGATGAACTGGGCAGAAACTACGAGGCGCGGGTGGTCCGGGTCGGGGCCCGCATCGATCCCCTGAGCCAGACAGTCCCGGTCATGGGTGAGATCGTGGGGAACCACGAGGAACTGGTCTCCGGCATGAGTGGGACCGCGAGCTTCGCCAAGGGGCAGAAATGACGGGGGGGCAGGACGAACGACTGCTCGGGATGGGGCTGCTGTTGCAGATCGGGAGGCGGGCTCGCCAGGCCGCCACTGCGCAGGAAGTCAGCTTCATCGCCGTCAACGAAACCAAGCAGATCGTCAACTACCGGCAGGGGGCCCTGTGGCTGCAGGGAAAAGGGGTCGGCGCGGTCTCGGGGCTGCCGGAGATCGACCCGAGCGCACCCTACGTGCAGTGGCTGAACCGTGTCTTTGCCAACTGGCGCAAAGAGCAGAAGAGCCGCGCCGCATCTGCCGCCGAACTACCGGCAACGCTGGGTGAGCGCTGGGGAGACTGGCTTCCGGAGCACGCGGCCATCATCCCGCTGCGCGGCAGGGACGGCTCCCTGATCGGCCTCCTGCTTCTTGCCCGCGACGATGAGTGGAGCGAGGGGGAACTCACCCTGCTCGACGAAATCGCCGCCATCTACGCACACGCATTGTGGGCCCTTTCCTGCCGAAAAAGGCGCGGCATGCTGATGGGTGGCACCTCCGGAACTGTCCTGAAGCTGGTCCCGATGGCCCTCGCCGTCGCCGCACTGTTCTACCCGGTCCGGCTTTCGGTCCTCGCCCCTGCCGAGGTGACGCCGAAGGACGCTTTCGTGGTCCGCTCCCCGCTGGAAGGTGTCATCGACCGTTTCTACCTGCACCCGAACCAGCCGGTACGCCAGGGGGACCTCCTGTTCGAGTTCGACAGTTCCGCCCTGCGCGCCAAGATGGGGGTGGCCTCCAAGGCGTACGAAGTGGCAAGCGAGGAATACCGCCAGTCCGTGCAGATGGCGCTCTCCGACGACAAGAGCCGCGGCGAGATGGAGCCGCGGCGGGGCAAGATGCAGGAGAAAGAGGCAGAGCTTTCCTATTCGCGGCAGATGTTCCACCGCCTCGTGGTGCGGGCGCCGAAGTCCGGTGTCGCCGTGTTTGCGGACCAGAACGATTGGGTGGGGAAAAATGTTTCGGTGGGTGAACGGGTGCTGGTAATCGCCGATCCTGCGCGCGCGGAGATGCTCATCCACCTCCCGGTCGCGGACGCGATGGATCTGAAGCTCGGCTCCAAAGTGAAGCTCTACCTCGGGACAGACCCGCAGCACCCCGTCGACGGTACCCTGCGCTACGCCTCGTTCAAGCCGGAGTTGAACCCGGCCGGGTACGCAGCCTACCGCCTGAAGGCCGACTTCGCTACCGGCACCGTGCCGCCGCGGCTTGGCCTCACCGGGACGGTGCGCATCTACGGCGACGAGGTATCCCTGGGGCATCTCATCTTCCGCAGACCCATCACCGCGCTGCGCCAGAGGCTGGGATGGTAAACCTGTCCCTTCCCCCTCTGCGCCAGGAGCTCGACCTCCTTGCCGCACCGGTTGCCCGGGACGGCTCGCCCGGATGGACGCTCCACGATCCGGCCAACAACCGCTACTACCTGCTCGCCTGGCCCGCTTTCGAGATGCTGTCCCGCTGGCACCTGGGCTCGGTCGCGGTGCTGCTCGAGTCCGTGAACCGGGAGACCACCCTGGAGGCGACCGAGTCGGATCTCGCCGAGGTGCTGACCTTCCTGCAGCGCAATTTCCTGCTCGATCTTCCTTCAGCAGCCGGGACCGATTACCTAGTCGCGGCGGCACAGGCCCGAAAGGTCCGGGGTGCCACCTGGCTTTTGCACAACTACCTCTTCTTCCGGGTACCCCTGTTCAGACCGCAGCGTTTCCTAGACGCCACCGCTCCTCTCATCGGGTGGATCTACACCAGGGCCTTCCTGCTCGTCGTCCTCGTGGCGGCGGCTTTGGGCCTGTACTTCACGTCACGCCAGTGGGATCTCTTCGTCCACGCCTTCACGTCCTATCGTGGCGGCGAGGCGCTCTTCGCGCTGTGGTGCATCATCCCGCTGGCCAAGGTGTTCCACGAGTTCGGCCACGCCTTCACCGCGCACCGCTTCGGCTGCCGCATCCCGGCCATGGGGATCGCCTTCGTGGTGATGACCCCCATGCTGTTTACCGACACCAACGAGGTGTGGAAGCTCACCTCGCGCCGGCAGCGGCTCGCGGTGGGAGCAGCCGGGGTGTTGGCGGAATTTCTCCTGGCCCTGGCCGCGCTCTGGGCCTGGCTGCTCCTTCCTGACGGGCCGTGGCGCGGCGCCGCCTTCATGTTGGCGACCACCACCTTGTTCATGACGCTCGCCCTGAACGCAAGCCCCTTCATGCGCTTCGACGGCTATTTCTTCCTGTCGGACCTCCTGGGCATCCCGAACCTGCACACGCGCTCTTTCGCGTTCGGACGCTGGTGGCTGCGTGAAAGGATGTTCGGTCTCAAGGATCCGCCTCCGGAACCGGCCTCGCGTGGCAGGAGATACTTCCTGGTCGCATTCGCCTACGCCGTCTGGGCGTACCGGTTCTCTGTCTTCATCGGCATCGCCCTTTTGGTGTACCACTATTTCTTCAAGGCCCTGGGGATCTTCCTGTTCGGGATCGAGATCGGATGGTTTGTACTACTCCCCTGCTACCGCGAGGCAGCCGACTGGTGGAAAATGAGAGATCGCATCAGCTTTAACGTGTCGCTTTTGACGACCCTGCTGCTGGTCGCGGGGGCGATCGCCCTCCTGGTGGTGCCCTGGCAAGGTGACGTCGCCGCACCCGGCATCCTGATGGCGGCACGCGAGCAGCAGGTAGCTGCCCCACGCGCGGGGATGGTGCTGCAAGACATCGATGACGCGACAACCTCGGTGCGCCGGGGAGAACTCCTGACGCGGCTCCAGGTGCCGGAGCTCGAGGCGCAGATCAAGCGGGCCGGCACTTCGGCCGCGGTTTCGGCATGGCAGGCGGCACGGCAGAGTTTCGATCCCAAGCTCTTGAGCCAGGGGATGGTCCCCCTGCGCCGCTACGAGGAGGACCGGACCGAGCAGGCGGGGCTCGTGAGCGAGCGCAACCGCCTGACACTGCAGGCTCCTTTTGACGGGACCATCGTGGCACGCAACGACGAAGCCGGGCCGGGGGTGTGGCTGGCGGCCAGGGAACCGCTCTTCCTCGTCGCGGACACGACCCGGAACCGTATCGACAGCTACGTGGGTGAGCGCGACCTGAAGCGGCTGCAGCCGGGCGCCCGCGCCCGTTTCCTCCCCGATGCCAGCGAGTTCGGCTCCGTGAGTTGCACGGTGGCCGATATCGACCAGGTTAACATCACGGAAGTAGCCGACCCCATGCTGGCCTCAGCTTCAGGCGGGCCGCTCGCAACACGCCCCGACGCCCGCGGGGTCCAGATCCCCCTGGCGCCGGTGTTCAGGGTGCGCCTGGACAACTGCGCGCCCCGGACGGTCCCGCTGGTTCCGCTGCGCGGCGTGGTGCACATCGAGGCACAGAAGCAGAGCGTGATCGGGGAAATCATGCGCAACGCAGCAGCGTTACTGGTGCGGGAGAGCAACCTGTGACCACTGCCGCGCAGTGCGGCGACGTGCTAATATTTATTCATTTTAATTGACAACAACAAATCTTATTCTATACTGCACAACTCCTGCTCAATGAGCCAGAACGCGCGCGAGCGCGAAAGGAGTTGTAATTATGGGAACTTGCAGCGACTGCAAAGGCAAGAAGATGGTCACCTGCCCCGAATGCGGCGGCACCGGGAACCGGTACTACGTGCCGGTACTGGATATCTGGGAATCGGATTGCAGCGTCTGTTTCGGCAGCGGCACGGTAAGCTGTCCCACGTGCGAGATCAGTCCCCTCGGCAACCGTCTCCACCGACCGCCTGCTGCCTGGACCCCACCCCCTGCTCCTCCTGGCCTATAACAAAGTTTCGGTCAGCACGCCCAAAAGGACCGGCACCTATGCCGGTCCTTTCGTTTCAGCGGTTATCACCATCTCCCGCTTTCCTTCTTTGGTGTATCTTCCTTCCCCCTGATTGAAATTCCGTCCCTCCGCTTCACACGGGTGACTTGTCACTGTTTGATGCTATATTAAGAAATGCGCACTATCACAATGTTGCTGCCTGTCACAATCTGGAATTTATCTGTAACTAAAACCCTTCGCATTGCCAGCATGAGACGGAGCCCTTGTGATTTCGGCATGGTTGCAAAAACTCAGAAACCTGTTCAAACAACCTCCTTTGCTTATCCTGAAGGATGTGCTTGATAAGGTCCCAGGGCAACCGCTACGTATTTCGAGTTTTTTAGTACTCGATCTTTCAGAAAATCCCTCAAAGCCCCTGCGGGAGTACGGCACGGTCCGCGCGGGTACCCCTGCCGACGTCCCGG
Organism: Geomonas agri; assembly: GCF_020179605.1. Lineage (NCBI taxonomy): Bacteria > Pseudomonadati > Thermodesulfobacteriota > Desulfuromonadia > Geobacterales > Geobacteraceae > Geomonas > Geomonas agri. The sequence goes on along the minus strand of NZ_JAINZO010000001.1, from coordinate 821,339 downwards.
GAATGTGCCTTTTGGAAAACAAACAGGAGCTGTTTCTGGACCGTTTTGACAAGGGGGAATCCTGCCTTATCGCCCTGAATGACCGGGAAGTGGTAGGTTACATCTGGTTTTCTGACAAGCACAGTCACATGGAGCAGCGCTACAACTACCGGCTAGACATCCCGGAAGATTCGATCTACAGCTATGACTGCTTCATCCATCAGGCATACAGATTGCGCGGGATATGGGTGCTTTTTCAAAAACGACTGTTTGAGCGGGCAAAGATGCTGGGGCGTAAAAGAATCATCACCATGGTAGACTATGCCAACACAGCTTCCCTCAAGACGCACCTTCGCTACGGATATGCCATCCGGCGCAACGTTCTCTGGATCAGGTGCTTTACCTCTGACCACTTCCTTGCCTGCAGTCCCGCGCAACGTCGTGACGTGATGTTCCCGTTTCAAGCCGGATAACCGGCAGGCATCCGGCGTCATACCGGCTCTTGGTGCTCATCACTGTCGAACGAGAAGGTCATATGTGCGGCATTGCGGGTTTTTTCCACACGGGGAACGGACCGGAGCGGCTTGTTACTGACATGCTGTCCTCCATCAGGCACCGCGGACCGGACGAAGCTGGGGTCTACCTCGACCGCTGCGTAGCCCTTGGCCATTGCCGGCTCAGCATCGTCGGCCTTGTCGACGGCACGCAGCCAATCGGCAACGAGGACGGCACTATATGGGTCGTTTACAACGGCGAGATCTTCAATTACCCGGAACTGAAGGGAGTACTGGAACGGCAGGGACATCGCTTTGCCACCCACACCGATACAGAGATCCTGGTGCACCTGTACGAGGAGCACGGCAGGGAATTCCTGCCACTGCTAAACGGCCAGTTTGCTTTCGCCCTCTGGGATACGCGCAAACGGGAGCTCTTCCTTGCCAGGGACCGGGTGGGCATCCGCCCCCTGTACTACTACCACCAGGGGGGAAAATACAGCTTCGCCTCCGAGGTCAAGGCACTCTTTGCCGACCCCAGCATTCCCCGCAGCATCTCTCCGCACGCCCTCCGGCAGGTTTTCACCTACTGGAGCACCCTGCCCCCCTTTACCCCCTTTGGGGAAATATACGAACTTCCTCCAGCCCACTTCCAGGTCGTCAAGGGGGGGCGCATCGTCGCGCAGGCGCCCTACTGGCAGCTCCCCTACTACCCCCCCGAAGAGCGTTTCGCGGGCTCCATTGATGACGCGGTGGAAGAAACCAGGGCGCTTCTTGCCGATGCCATCAAGATCAGGCTGCGCGCCGACGTCCCGGTGGCGGCCTACCTGAGCGGCGGCCTGGACTCCTCCATCATAGCCTCGACCATCGCGGGGGGATGCAAAAACGAGCTGCGTACCTTCTCCATAGGGTTTTCCGAGGCTGCTTTCGACGAAACCCCCTACCAGCGCACCATGGCGCGTCAGCTGGGGACCAGACACAGCGAGATCCGCGTCACAAATGAGCAGATCAGGGACTCGCTCTCCGAGGTGGTCTGGCACGCCGAAAAGCCGCTTCTGCGCACCGCTCCGGTACCGATGTTCCTCCTGGCAAAGCTTGTGCGCGACAGCGGCTTCAAAGTGGTGGTCACCGGCGAGGGGGCGGACGAGATTTTTGGCGGGTATGACATCTTCAAGGAGGCAAAGATACGCAGCTTCTGGAGCAAGGCCCCCGGGTCCGCCTGGAGGCCGCGCCTGCTGGAGAGGCTGCACCCCTACATTTTCAGGGAGCCGGCCCGGTACCGGATGATGCTGCAGAAGTTCTTTGCAGTCACCCCCACCGACCCGGATGATCCGTTCTTCTCCCACCGGATCCGGTGGAACGATACGCAGAGGAGCACGATGTTCTTTTCCGCACCCCTGGCACGGCAACTGACACAGTGGTGCCCCGAGGAGGATCTTGCCCACCTCCTTCCGGCGGGGTTTGCTTCGCGCGACCTCCTGGCACGCTCCCAGTTGCTGGAAATAGAGCTTTTCCTCTCCAGCTACCTCCTCAGTTCACAGGGGGACCGGGTCGCCATGGCAAACTCCGTCGAGTTGCGGCTCCCTTTTCTCGATTACCGCATCATCGATCTGGGCATGAAGCTGCCGCCCCGCTGGAAGATCAGGGGGCTGCACGAAAAGTACATCCTCAAGAAGGCCTTCGGATCCAGCCTGCCAAAGGAGATCGTGCAGCGGCCTAAGCTCCCCTACCGCGCCCCGATCCGGGAGCTTTTCCTTTCAGGACAGGACGACTGCAGCGAGGAGTTCCTGTCCGAAAAAGGGCTGGCCGCCGCCGGCTACTTTGACGTTGCGAAGACCCGCAACCTGCTGGCCAAGTACCGGGAACCCGACCGGCAGGTAGCAAGCGAGGTGCACCATATGGCCATCGTCGGCATACTCACCACCCAAATCCTGCACCAACAGTTCATCGAAAAATTCCGCCTGCCGCAGCAGCGACTGCTGCTCGGCAAGCGGGTCGTCCAGGAGGGAACATGAGCCGTTTCAGCGCATCGGCGCTTGACATCGACTGCGAGTGCGAGGCCCAGAGGATCACGGCGGGGATACGAACAATCCTGCGGGACACCCTAAAGCGCAGGGGGCTTCTGGTCGCCCTTTCCGGAGGGATCGACAGCAGCGTCACCGCGGCGCTGGCGGTCAGAGCCATAGGGAGGGACCGGGTCTATGGCCTGGAGATGCCGGAGCTCCATTCCGCGCAGGAAACCCCGCAGCTAAGCGCTGCCCTGATCCGGCACCTGGGCATCGGGTCGCAGAGGATCGACATCTCACCGGTCCTCGAAGCAGCCGGCTGCTATGCCGCCTACGACGCCGCGCTAAGGAAGGTAATTCCCGGGTACGGGGAAGGGTGGCGGTCGAAAATCGTCATTTCGGGGGTCTTCGACAGCAAGGGATTTCGCCTCCACTACATCGTTGCCCGGGCCCCGGACGGCACCATCCTGAAAGAACGCCTGCCTCTTGGCCCCTACCTCGAGATAGTGGCCGCCACCAATTGCAAACAGAGAACCCGCAAGATGCTCGAGTATTACCACGCCGACCGTCTCAACTACGCGGTGGCCGGAACCCCGAACCGGCTCGAGTACGACCAGGGCTTCTTCGTCAAGCTTGGCGACGGCGCGGCGGACCTCAAGCCGATCGCCCACCTTTACAAGAGTCAGGTATTCCAGATGGCCGAGTACCTGGGCATCCCCGAGGAGATCCGCTCGCGGGCACCGACCACCGACACCTACTCGCTTCCCCAGGGGCAGGAAGAGTTTTATTTCTCCTTGCCGTACCGGACCATGGACCTCTGCCTATGCGCCAAGAACCGGGGGGTGTCACCGGAGGACGCCGCGGCCGCGTGCGGGCTAACGCCGGACCAGGTACGCAAGGTCTACCAGGACATAGACATCAAGCGATCGACGACCAGGTACCTGCACCTGGCAGGCCTGACCGTCGTGGAGATCCCCGAGGTCCCCGCCCGCCCGGGGGTGCCATCAGAGAGGTTCAGCATATGAGCGAGGAGCGCGAACAGATCAGGTCCTATATCGTGGACAACTTCCTTTTCGGCGACGACAGGGACCTCGAGGATACCACCTCCTTCCTCGAATCGGGCATCGTCGACTCGACCGGTATCCTCGAACTGGTGTCCTTCCTGGAAAACTGCTTCGGCATCAGGGTGGAGGACGAGGAACTCGTCCCGGAAAACCTGGACTCCGTGCATCGCCTGGTGGGCTTTTTGGCCCGGAAGCGACAGGGATGACCGGGGAGGAGATGCCAGATGCTCATCCACCAGTTTCTCGAACGCTCTGCCGCACGCTTGCCCGATAAGGTGGCGCTCATCCTGGGGGAGAGAAGGGTCAGCTATGCGCAACTTGAGCAAAGCGCCAACTCCCTGGCCAACTGGCTGGCGCACTGCGGGACAACAGCGGGAGGGCGGGTGCTCCTGCTCGTTGAAAACAGCGAGGAGTACGTCATCTCGTACTACGCCATCCTCAAGGCGGGGCTGGTCGCCGTCCCGATGAGCCCGGAGACCAGGTCGGACACGCTGCGGCGCATCATGGAGCGCACCACGCCCCAAGTGGTCATCGCCTCGGCAAGGGGGGCGAAAGCCCTGGGGGAAGCCCCTCCCTGCCCGCTTGCCGCGGTGCTTCTCACAGCCCCCTCCTTTCAGCGGCTCCAGCTTCCCGTGGCGGCCGTGCCTTTTGAAGAACTCCTCCGTTCAGGGGCGTCCCCCCCGCCGCTCTCCCTCGCCCCCGGCTCCCTCGCGAGCATCATCTTCACCTCCGGCTCCTCCGGGCCACCCAAAGGTGTCATGCTGTCGCACGCGAACGTGGTGGCCAACACCTGCTCCATAGTCGCCTTTCTCGGGCTGACGGAAGCGGACCGGCAGATGGTGGTGCTCCCTTTCTTCTACGTCATGGGGAAATCTCTTTTGAACACCCACATTGCCGTTGGCGCGAGCCTCGTCATCAACAACACCTTCGCCTATCCCGCGACGGTCCTCACACAGATGGAGGAGGAAGAAGTAACCGGCTTCTCCGGGGTCCCCTCGACCTACGCCTACCTTTTGCACCGCTCTCCCCTCAAGGCATACCGGGACAGGCTCCCTGCCCTGCGCTACTGCTCCCAGGCGGGGGGGCACATGGCGCGCCAGGTAAAGGAAGAGCTGTTGCGTGCCCTGCCGCCGCACACAAAGCTCTACGTCATGTACGGGGCCACGGAGGCTTCCGCCCGGCTTTCCTACGTCGAGCCTGAACGCCTCAGGGAAAAGATCGATTCCATAGGAATTCCCATCCCGGGAGTCACCATGAAGGTAGTGGACGCTTCGGGAAGGGAGCTTTCCGAAGGAGAGACAGGGGAACTGGTGGCGGCAGGCGATAACATCATGACTGGGTACTGGAGGGACCCGGAAGGGACCAGGAGGGTTCTGGGTGAACACGGCTACCGGACGGGAGACATGGGGTACCGGGACCGCGACGGGTACTTCTACCTCGTAGGGCGGGGTGACCGACAGCTTAAAGTCGGGGGGCACCGAATCGCCCCCCAGGAGGTCGAGGACGCCCTGATGGCGACCGGTCTATTGGTCGAAGCGGCGGTTTTCGGTGTCGAGGACCCTCTCGCGGGGCACCGGCTGGTGGCGGTAGGGGTTCCCATAAACGGGGGCACCACCGGGAAGGAGGTACTGGGGAGATGCCAGAAGTGGCTTCCCAAGTTCAAGATGCCGGGAGAGCTCAGGCTGGTGCGGGTGCTGCCCAAGCTCGAAAACGGCAAGGTGGCCTTTGCCAGGCTGCGGGAGGAGGGGGCCGGGTGACCCCAGCGTGCCGCGCCGGGACTACTGGTGGATGGAGAGCTTTTTCATCAGGTCGTACAGCGTGGGGCGGCTGACGCCCAGCTCCTCTGCGGCCTTCAGGATGTTGCCGGACTGCCGCTCGATGGCGTTCAGAATCATCTCCCGTTCCATCCGCTCGCGTGCTTCCCTGAGGGACAAGACGTCATTGCTGGCGACCGGCACCGGCGGAGGCTCTACATCGCACCCAAGGTCGAGGGGGCCGATGCTGGAGCCGTCGCACATGATAACGGCCCGCTGGATCCGGTTCCTCAATTCACGCACGTTGCCTGGCCAGTCGTGTCTTTTCAGGAAGGCGACCGCCGCCGGCGACAGGCGCACCTTCTTCTTGTTCTCCTTGCAGTAAAGCCGCAGGAAGGTCTCGGCCAGAAGGAGCACATCTTCGCCGCGCTCCCTCAAAGGGGGGAGCTTGATGGTGACGACGCCGATGCGATAGTAGAGGTCCTCGCGGAAGCGCCCCTCCTCGATCGCCTTCTGGATGTCTATGTTGGTGGCGCAGGTGGTGCGCGCATCGATGGGAATCTCCTCCCTCCCCCCGACCCGCTGGATGGTCCCTTCCTGCAGAAAGCGCAGCAGCTTCACCTGCAGGTTCACGGGGAGCTCGCCGATCTCGTCGAGGAAAAGGGTCCCCTTGTGGGCATACTGCAGCTTGCCGCGCACCGCGGTATGGGCGCCGGTGAAGGCCCCCTTCTCGTGCCCGAAGAGTTCGCTCTCCAGAAGGTTCTCCGGTATGGCGCCGCAGTTGATGGCCACCAGCGGCCCCTTGCGGCGCTGGCTGGCCTCGTGGATGGCCGCCGCCACAAGTTCCTTGCCGGTCCCGCTCTCCCCTACGATCAGGATCGGCGCATTGGAGGTGGCGACCTTCCTGATCGTGGTGTAGACCGCCTGCATCTCGGCGCATTTGCCAACCATGCCCCACTGATCATCCACCTCGCCACCCGCAGCAAGGGTGCTGTTTTGCTCCTCTATGTTGGCTATGTGGAAGGCACGCCCGATCATCACCTTCAACTCGGCCAGCACCGGGGGTTTGGCGTAGAAATCGAAAGCGCCCATTCGCATCGCCTTCAGCGCGTTTTCCCGTTCGTTGTTGCCGGTAAGCATGATCACCTTGGTCACCGGGTTCACCCCCAGCATCTCGTCAAGGCAGCGGAACCCCTCGACGGAGCTATCTGGATAGGGAGGCAGCCCCAGGTCGAGCACCACCACGGCGGGACGCTCGTTTCTGAAAAGGGACAGCGCCTCCCTGGCGTCGCCAGCCAGAAGAACCTGGTACTCCTGGTTCAACCCCCATTTCAGCTGCTGCCTGATATCCTCGTTGTCGTCGACAATCAAAAGCTTTCTCACCTGATCCTCCTAAGCGGCACCGGTGCCAACGCTGGCAGCCTCCTCCGCGGCGTGCGGCAGGTGGACGGTGAAAACCGTACCCTCTCCCTCCACGCTGGACACCTCTATCCTGCCGCCATGAGCCGCGACGATCTGACGCGACTGGTACAGTCCGATCCCCAGACCGGTTTTCTTCGAGCTGTGAAACGGCACGAAGAGATCGTTTCTTATGAAGCGGGGCGACATGCCGCACCCCTGGTCGGTCACCCTGACAAAGGGGGTGCCGTTGCAGCCCACCTCGGCGGCAACGGGGCCCTCGGGCCCCGACGCCTCAACCGCATTCAGGAGCAGGTTCAAAAGGACCTTCTGCAACTCCTCCTTGTCCCCCAGGACGACCTGCTGGCTCCCCTGCACCGAAATCGTCCTTCCCACCATCCCGGCGCAATTTTCGGTGAGCGCAAGCAGGTCCACGGGGCGTTTCTGCAAAAGCTCGCTCTCCCCGAGGTTGCGTAGGCGTCCGATCAGGTGGTGCATCTTCCTGGTGGTATTATCCAGGCTGTTCAGCATGTCCTGCTGAAACTCCGGGTTTTCGATGTGCTCCCGCGCGTTTTCCAGCACAAGCGAGATGGTGGCCGCGAGGTTTTTCAGGTCGTGCACGACGAAGGTGGCGAGCCCCCCCACGGCCTGCATCGCCTTGGCCTGGGTCAGCTGCTCGGACAGGCGCTGGTGCTGCATGGCTACCGACACCTGCCGCGCGATAGTCTTCATCAAGTCGAAATCTTCATATCGGTACTGCTCGTCGGGCACCACCTGCTCCCCCAGCACGATGAACCCGGACAGGGTTTCAGCCTCGAACAGGGGCACCACGAAGGAAACACCATAGCGTTCGAGAAACTGCCAATCCTTGGCGGTGAGCCCCCGGTTCTCGTCACTGCTGCAAAAGACCCACCGCCGCTCCCGCAGCGACGAAAGGATCGGGCTGTCATCCTCGATGGTCTCGTGCAGCGGCTCAAGCTCAAGGGTCGACGCAACGCAGTACCAGCCGCATCCCTGCTGGTGCTGGTACAGTGCCGCGCCCCGCACCCCGAAGATCTCGCAGTAAGCGAGGAGCACCCTCTTTACCAGGTCGTCCCCGTCTTCAAACGTGGAAAGCCTTTCCGTAAGCCCCAGCCACTGTGCCCGGTAGTCGTACTTGCTCTGGTAGAAGTGCTTGTGCAGGAAGACCTTTAATTCCCGCTTGGCCCGGTCCGAGAGAATCAGCAGCAGCAACAGTATCCCCGCGATGAATCCCAGAGACAGGGTAAGCGCGCGGGGAAACAGCGCCCCGAAGTACCGCATCCCCTCCCCCAACACCCCCAGCACAATCAGATAGGCGGAGACCACCGCCACTACCGCCGACTTCAGCAGTACCGCCTGGGAAACCTTTACCCGCGCACCGCCACGCCAGTGCGACCGGGTATAGAGCATCATAAGCGAGGCAATGATAAAAAGCAGGGAACGCAGCGGAACAAGCTCCATGTTGAGGGAGCGGTACAAGAGGGCGCTCGAGTAGTAAAAGGCGAGCACGGCGAGCATGGAGCCCAGCGCGACGATATCGAGTTTCACGCGCCACAGGGCGTCGGCTGAAGCATTTACCAGAGTAGACTCGAAGTTGATAAGAGCCGCCACCAAGAGGACAAGGACAGCGACATAGAAACGGTAACCGGCGTCTGCCAGGAAAAGCACCGGCTCGGCAGGGAAGTCAGGCGCATAGTAGAAAGAGGCGGCCGGCAGCAGGAGGGGGACCAGTACCAGGAAAAGACTCCCCAGGACCAGCAGGCGGCTTCTGAGCGGCAGCCCTGTTTCCGGGAGTTCCCGTGCATAGGTGACGCTCAAGAGGAGCCAGAGTGCGGGCAAAAGCGCCTCGACGAACAAGGCGCTTCGTTTCCAGTCTATTTCGGGCCAGAGGCCGCTCAGGGCAAAGAAATCGAAGAGCTGCAAGACGGCGATGGCAAGAAACGGCGGGGCAAGACAGCTGTACGTGCCGCTGCGTCTCTCCAGCAGTACGATGCGCAGCACGGAAACCAGTAGCAGGAAGACGGACAACACCATAAGCGCCATCGTTACCTCTTAGGCACAAGAACCATAAGAACGTCCAACACGCATACCGGCAGTAGTCCGGATAAAAAATTCAAGTCAAAGCCCGCGCCGATGTATCTGGTGCACACAAAGCACCTGACGGTGACTGCAAACCTCCGGCTGCACAGGCATAGAAACAGGCCAGTGCCTGCTATACCTATACAGCCTAAGGCATAAATTGACAAGTGCTAATTGTTTGTGTTAAACCATCGAATGGCTGAGGTAAAATAGAGCCGGAGGCATTGTGATGACTTGCCCTACGTCGCAAAGACATAAGCACGAATCGAACATCATCAGCAGCATTCCCTTCTTCTCGTCCCTGACACCTGACGAGGTGGACCAGGTCGAGAAGTTGTTCAGAAAGAAGAACTACGAGAAAGAACAGATAGTGCTTTACGAGGAGGACACCTCCAACTACATGTACCTGATCTATTCAGGCAAGGTGCGGGTAGTGAAGATGAACGACGAGGGAAAAGAGCAGATCATCACCATCCACAAGAAGAACGATTTCTTCGGCGAGATGTCGCTTTTGGACAACAAGACCTCCCCGGCCACCATCATCGCCCACGAGGACTCCGTGATCGGACTGTTGCACAAGGACGATTTCCAGCAGCACCTGATGAGCAACGACGCCATCCGCAAGAAGATCATCGAGCTCTTGTGCAGCCGGCTGCGCGAATCATGGGAGATGATCAAGATCCTGAGCTTCAACGCCGAGAATGCCCAGGACCGCGTGCTGTCCCTGCTGGATCGACTGGGAGAACTGTACGGGGTCCGGGACGACCGCGGTGTCATCATCGACGTGAAGATGACCCACCAGCAGATGGCCAGCTATGCCTCGGTGACCCGCGAAACCATGAGCCGCGTGCTGCGCAGCCTGGAAAGGTCGGACGTGATCAGCATCCTGGACAGCAAGGCGATCCTACTCAACAAGAACTTCTTCGATACGCGGAGCACCAGCAAAAGACACTAAAAAACTCCTCGCAGCAAAACCAAATCCCCCCCTATCCCCCCCTTTTGCAAAGGGGGGATTCCACGCCAGGTGTACTGCTGGTAGTCTAGACTCACGCTCCCCCGACATGCTCTGAATGAACTCTGCAAGGGGGGCATTATCCGTTTCCTATTGGATCAAATTGCCGTTTCCGTCATAGACGGCTGACACCGTGATGCCGAAATCGGCGGATCGGGCTCCGGACGGTACGTTGGCAAAGGTGACGGTCATGATCTCACCTGACGCCACCGGGCTGCTGGCGAGGATGAGGCTGTTGGCACCGGAGACGGTGGCCAGGCCGCTGCCGGCATAGGGACCGGAGGTGCTGACCGCGGACAGGGTGGCACCGGCGGGCATGGTGACTACGAAGTTCACTCCGTACGGGGCGGCGACGGGTATCCCCGCAAGAGATACGGTACCGACTGCACCGGTGCCGTTCACCACCGTGGTCATGGTGGCGTAGACCGGGACGGTCACCGTGACGGCGGCGGATTGGCGCTGGTTGCCGGCAGCATCGTACGCCTTCGCCGTCCAGGTGTAGCTCCCCCTGGCCAGGGTCGACGGATCCCAGCTGTAGCTGTAGGGTGCCGAGCTATCGCTTCCCTGCAGGACGCCGTTCAGGTAGAACTCGACCTTGGTCACCCCGACATCGTCGCTGGCGTCTGCCGTGACGGCAGTCACCCCGGCTATGGTGGTGCCGTTTGCCGGAGCGGTGAGGGCGACGCTCGGGGCAGTGACATCGGGAGAGCCGGCCGGCGTCCCCCCTCCTCCGCCTCCGCAGGCGGCAGTCAGCAGCATGATCCAGCCCAACAACACTCCTTTCAATCTCCACATGGCTCCTCCTACAGCACGACCCTTGCGGCCTGGCACCGGGACCGCGAGGTGTCGGCTCGTTACAGATTGCCGGTCAACTTGGCGAGGATGACGACTACATCGCCGGTGTCAACCTTGCCGTTAGGCACCGACTGGCCATTTAGGTAAGGCGCCAGGTCCAGGCGCTGCAACTGCTCGGCGGTTGGTGCCTGCTGACCGGAGGCGATCTGCAGTGCCAGTTGCGCGTCTGCCAGCGTGAGCGGCACCGCACCGGTTGAGGTTGTGGTCGAAGGGGATGTGGAGGCGGTCTGGCTGGTGCCATTGTCGACGACGACGGTGGCCGAGGCGACGCTGCTGTTTCCGGCGGCATCGTAGCCCCTCGCGCTGACGAGGTGGCTGCCGTTGGCTACGTTGACGGTGTTCCAGATATAGCTCACCGGGCTCAGGTTACTGCTCAACAGCAGGGTGCCGTCGATGGAGAGTTCGAGCCTGGTGACGCCGACGTTGTCGCTGGCGCTTGCCGAAACGTTGATGGTTCCGGCTACCTTGGCATCCGAGGGCGGCACCGCCAGGGAAACGGTGGGCGAGGTGACGTCGCCCGCCACGGAAACGTGCACAGGCGCTGAGAGCGCCGCATTGCCGGAGAGGTCCACGGCCCTGGCGGCGATGGCGTAGCTCCCCGGAGGGAGAGAAGCCGCGTTCCAAATATAGGTATAGGGAGCGGCGCTGGTCTCGTAGACCGGTGTGTCGTTGACCAGGAACTGAACCTTGGCGACACCGACGTTGTCGGTTGCGGCCGCGCTGATGGCGAGGGTGCTGGCTACGGAGGTGTTGTCAGCGGGCGAGGTAATGCTGACCAGGGGGGGCAGTGTTTCAGGGATCTGGACAACGTTGGAGTAAACGCTCTCCTGTCCGCTCGAGTTATAGGCAGTCACCGCAAAGTAGTAGGAGTTGGCAGGATCGAGGCCGCTGATACTCGCCACGGTGACGTTGCCGCCGTCGACGGGAGCGCTTCCCTGGAGGGCTCCCGTTCCTTGGAACGGTACAGCACTGCTGTTGGCTTGGTAGTAGATGCGGTATCCCGCGAGATCGGCGTCCGGGCTGGGATCCCAGGCGAGCGTGACGCTGGTGGCGAGGCAGGTGCAAGGAGTAGACAACAGCAACAACAAAAACAGTACCGACGTGGAGAACAATCCAGTCCTTCCAAACACTTCCATCGTTGACCCCCAAGGATCGGCGTGGGCCTTGGGCTTTTGTGGGGGATGGAAATAGAAAAGCCGGGACCGCAGCACCAGTTCTTGGCATTTCGGCGACCCGGCTGTCTCAGGGAGACCCTATAGGCTTTCCGTCCCACCCTCGCGGGTGGTTTAGTATTATCGTGTACCTGTTCGTGATGGCTGTTCCCACCATCGGGTGGGGATAGTATTTGATTTATAAGACAAAATCAACTGTTTTCTTTTAACGGCGCAGGTACGGCAACTTCCCCCTTTGGTGCGGGCCCCGGCTACCGGGACACGCTTACCGCACTGGTCCCCTTGTTTCCCGCGGCATCGTATGCGATGACGGTCACCGAGTGAGTCCCGACGCCCACCTTCGCCGTAGCGCTGATGGATCCGGAGTTGGTTCCCAGGATGAGGGCACCATCCAGGTAGGCTTCCATCCGGACAACGGCCACGTTGTCCTGAGCGGAAGCCGCGATCTTCAGGCTTGCGTTTTTGAGATAGGGTGATGAAGGCGAAACGATAGTGACGACCGGGGCGGTGATGTCGTTGGCGACGTTCACTGTCACGCTGGCAGACCCCGCGTTGCCTGCGGCGTCGGATGCTATGGCGACGAGGGTGTGGCTCCCGTTGCCGGCGGCAACCGTGTTCCAGTTGTAGCTGATGGGGCTCTGGTTTGCGGCGAAGATGAGGGTCGCATTGTCGTACAGGGCAAAGCCGGTCACGCCGACGTTGTCGGTGGCGCTGGCGCTAACGGTAACCGTGCCGCTCACATTATTGCTGTTGGCCGGGGACGTTATGGTGACGCCGGGAGCCACGGCATCCCCGGTGACGTAGACCACCTCCTCGGTAGAACCGACGTTGCCCGCGGCATCGTACGCCTTGGCAGTCAATGTGTACTGGCCGGGGGCCAGGGAGGCGGTCTGCCAGTTAAACGAACAGGGGGTGGCATTGCTGCTTCCCACCAGCCCGCCGTTCACGTACAGCTCGACCGTGGAGACCCCGACGTTGTCGGTGGCATTGACCCCGACGGAAACCGTGCCGCTCAGGGTAGCGCTTGCGGAAGGGGTGGTGATCCCCACGACCGGGGGGACCATCTCCTTAACCTGGACGACGTTGGAATAGACGCTCTCGGCGCCGCTTGAGTTGTAGGCAGTAACCGCAAAATAGTAGGAGCTGCCGGGGTCTAGCCCGCTGATGGAAGCGGTGGTGCCGGTGGAGACATTGACGGGAGCCGCGCCCTCGGCGGCTCCGCTGCCGGCAAACGGCTGGGCTGAGGAGTTGGCCTGATAATAGACCCGGTAGCCGGCAAGATCAGGGTCGGTGGAGGGGTCCCACTGGAGGCTCACAGTGGAAGGGAAGGCAGCGCAGGGAAAGGATAGCAGCAACGACGCACCAACCAGGACATGCTTGATTTTCAAATGCGACCTCCACGAGAGGCGGAAACCCGGATTGCAGACGCAAAAAAACCGGGGCACCGACCTGTAGTGCAGGCATTTCGGCGACCCGGCTGTCTCAGAGAGACCCTGTAGGCTTTCCGTCCCACCCTCGCGGATGGTTTAGTATTATCGTGTACCTCTGATTTTGCCTCCTTTCTAACAGATCGCGGGACGCCAAAAAGTGATTTGGATCACACTTTAGGAGATTCATGCCCGTTCATCATCTCCGCCGCGCACTCTGGCACTGCTCCTCCCCGCGGTTTCCGCTCAAGCGGGACCCGGTGCCGCCTTTTCCCGTCACGATACCACGCCATAAACCAGAAGCTTGAGGTACTCGATCCAGAGGGGATGGTAGAGTTCACCGCTCGCGGCGAGTCCCGTTGCCGCGTAGGGGACCACCTCCACCTGCGCGGGAAGGGCGCGCCGGAAGGCAAGCAGCGCCCGCCTCATGTGCGGAGCGGAACTCACGATCACCACGTGGTGCACCCCAACGGGCAAATGGGCAGCCAATGCTCCCGCCTCGGCACGCGTACCGAAGAACCCAGGCGCTCTGGGGATGAAGCTGACGCGTTCCGCCGGCACTCCCCGCCAGGCAAGGTAGTCGAGGTACCACTCCCTCCTGGTCAAGGAGCGCCCCGCACGGGCGCTGTACTGGTCCCGCGATGGATCGTCCATCAGGTAGATGCGCGGCACTCTCCCGAGATGCACCAGGTCCGCTGCCGCGTTCAGCCGCTCCCAGACCGTCTCCCCGCCCGCCAGCACGTAACAGGCATCGCCGCGTGCCTGGGGGTCGGTAACGGTCAGAGGGTGCGCGAGGATTGCCCGTACCCCGGGAAACGAGGGGAGCAGCACCAGGGCGAGAAGACAAAAGAGGAGGGCCGCATTTTTCGAGCGCATCTCGCCTTACCTCTCGGACGGGGTCCACATCACCATGCGGTTGCCGCGCAGGTAGCGCAGCCAGGCGACGGCTATGGCGACATTGACCGTGATGAAGTAGAGCGGGATCTTGAAGGGGGTGCGCCGGCCCAGCGCAGGGTTTCGCCACCCTCCTCCGGCAACGAGGTAAAAGGCGCTCTGCAATAGGAACAAAGAAAGGTAGCACAGGGAAGAGGACGCCAAGGCTGCGTTGGCAAGGAAGGCGCCGGCCAAAAACAGGGGGACCAGCCAGCGTAGCAGCTTGTGGCAGAAGAACTGGTAGGAGAACAGGCCATACCGGAAAGGATTCAAGAATTCCAGATTCTTAAAAAAGACGGTGAGCCCCCTGAGCACCGTCCTCACCTTGCGGTCGAATTCGCGGCCACTGTCCCCCACGTCCTGGTACAGACCGACCACCTCCGGGTCCCCCACCCCGCGCCACCCGAGCCGCATGCTGTTCAAAAGGGTCCTGAAGTCGCTCTGCATGTCCGGAGAGAAATCGCGGCAGACCTCCTTTCGTGCGGCAAAGAAAGAACCGCTCAGCCCTACCAGCGAGTTCACCCTGCCCTCAAGATCCCTAAGCCACATCTCGTAGCGCACATAGGCCCCTTCGCCACATGGTTTCCCGTCGCGCCCGATCACCCGGTCCACGCTGCTCACGCACCCGATCGAAGGATCGGCAAAGTTGGCCATCATCCGGTGCAGACTCCCCGCTTCGATCATGGTCGCCACGTCCGAAAAGACGAGGATTTCACCCTGCGCAATGGCGACCGCCTCCTTCTGGGCGTTCTCCTTGCCGCCGCGCGCTGTTACCTCGAGGAGCAGGACCCCCCGTGCCGCATACTCGCGCACAATTTCGTTGGTGCGGTCCGTGGAGCCGTCGGAGGCCACTACTACCTGCAGCAGTTCGGGGGGATAATCCAGCGCCAGCGTGTTGGCAAGCTTCTCCCTGATGCGCTTCTCCTCGTTGAAGGCGGTGATGATGAAGGTAATGGCCGGGGTGATCATCGACTTTTGCACCTCGCGACAACGAAACAGCGAGAGCAGGAACAAGGAAAGAGGGTAACCGAAATAGGCGTAAAAGGTCAGGAAGATGCAGGTGAAAAGGAGAAAGGGCATAGCTTTACTCCGTTACCGGGCCCGCCAGGAGATCCCGGTAGACCCGCTGGTAGTCCTGCGCCATCTTCTCTACGGAAAACATCGAGAGGGCCTTTTGGTGCGCCGCGCGGGACAGGGCTGCGCGCAACGGCGCGTCGTCAATGAGCTCGATGCAGCGGCGGGCGAAGGAGGCGGGATCCCTGCCCTGCACCAGGCACCCCTCGACGCCGTCGGCAATGATCTCGCCGACCCCCCCCACGGCCGGGGCAACGACGGGGACGCCGCAGGCCATCGCCTCGAGGATGGTCATGGGGATACCTTCGTGCAGCGACGTGTTGAGGTACAGATCGAGCCCCCGGTAAAAAGGCTCCATTCGGTCCAGATGCCCGGTGAGGGTGAAGCGCTCCTCCAGCCCGTGCCGTTTAACTGCTGCGAGGACCTCCTGCCGGCAAGGTCCCTCCCCCGCGAGCCGGAACGTCACATCGCGCTCCCGGCAGACGAGGTTCGCCACCTCCACCATGAGAGGGTAGTCCTTGACGTGAAAGAGCCGGCCGGACGAGCCGATGCTGAAGGGTGCAGCGCGTTTTTTTGACGGCCCCGCACAGGGGGGGACGGGTACACCGTTATGCACCACCGAAACCCGGTCACCACGAAAGCCGAACCGTGTCATCAGCTGAGAGCGGATATCATCGGAGACGGCAACCGTCCTGAAGAAGCGGCGCATCAGGAAGAAGTTGGCACTTGCCTTGAGGGAACGCACGAGGCTTTCGCTCCCGCAGGGCTCGGGAAGCCCGTGCTGCGTGGCAACCAGACGGGCCTGGAGCCCGGCGCTTGCCAGGAAGGCAAGCAGGTTCTCCTTGTAGCGGTGCGAGTGGATCAGGTCGGGGCGTGTCTGCTCCAGGTGACCGCGCACCAGACGGAGCAGGGTGACGAACCCGCGGCCTCCCTCGTCCAGGACGGTCACGCTGCACCCCACCACCTCCCTCAATTCCGAGGCAAGCCTCCCCTCGTTGAGCAGGAGCACGCAAAGCTGAAGCTCCGGGTCGCCGGCAAGTGTGGAGAGCAGGTGGCATGCCATGACCTCCGCCCCGGCCCAGAGGTCGCCTGAGATTATGTGACAGACCTTTATCATGTCAAAAATATAAGTGACATTGGAGCTTATGCAATCTGAATCAACCACGCAGAGGGTTTAGGCAAAATAGGCACAGCACGTGCGTAAAGGCCCGTCATCCAGCTAAACGGTTGACAAATAGAGAAAAAAAACGAATCATGATGACATTGCCATGCGTGCAGAAAGCATTTAAACTATCAGGTAGCCCGCGACTATCCAGCCCGAAAAGGCACCCGCCCCCACCGACTGAACATGGCGATGTTGCAGCACTCTTAGGCGTATGTCTGACGTACGCCACTGCAAAGCGAGACCGGAAGGTCTGCCTGCAGAAAGGAGCTGATCATGCAGAGCCCTAACCTTCTCCAACGGATTTCCAGACGCGCGCTTGGCCAGATACTGCTCGACGGCAAATTCGTCTCGAAGCACACCCTCAACCGAGCCCTGGCTGAGCAAAAGACAACCCATGAACTGCTGGGCGGTGTCCTGGTCAGGATGGGTGTCCTGAAGCCAGAGGACGTCGCAGCGCCGCTGCTCATCCAGCAGCACTTAAGCCACATTGAAGACGCGGCCAAATTGGCGGCCGGCGACCGGCAGCTTCTCGGCGCACTTTTGGTGCAGTCGGGGAAGATAACCGGGGCGCAGCTCGACGAGGCGATCGCCGAGCAAAAGAGAAGCGGAGAGCGCCTGGGCCAAGTTTTCACGCGGCTTGGCATACTGACCGAGCCTCAGCTTAAGGGCCTTCTCGACTGGCAACAGAACCAGGGAGCCCCGTCCGGCACGCCCCTTAGACTGGGCGAATTGCTCGTTGCCACCGGCCACATCACGCGCGAGCAGTTGGAGCGGGCCCTTGCCAAGCAGGGCCAGACGGGAAGGAAACTTGGCGACGTCCTCGTCGCCGAGGGGTACGTGCGCAGAAGCGAGGTAAACCACGCGGTACGCCTGCAGAAGATGTGTGTCAACGCCGTCGTTGCCGCCATCATGGCCATGGGCATGAGCAGCGCGGCCTCCGCCTCCTCCGTTTCCCTGCAGTGGGACCCCTCCCCCGACACTACCGTGGTGGGCTACAAGGTCCACTACCAGCCCGACTCCACGACGCAGCCCTTTCAGGGGCCGGCGCCGGTGGACGTGCAGAGCCTCACCGCCGCAACAATCGCCAACCTGGACCCCTCCCACTCCTACAGCTTCGCCGTCACCGCCTACAACTCGGCCGGCGAGGAGAGCGCCTACTCGAACGTGGTGACCGTCGCCGAGATGCAGGCCCCCACGACCGCCATCACCTACCCTTCCAGCTCGGCGACGGTGGCGGGGACCGTGTCGGTCACGGCCGACGCCGCCGACAACGTCGGGGTGACCAAGGTGGAGTTCTACGTGAACGGGGCCCTGCAGGCGACCATCCCCTCCTCTCCCTACGTCTACTCCTGGGACACCAGTGCCCTTACCCCCGGGAGCTACACCCTGATGACCAAGGCGTACGACGCCGCGGGGAACATCGGACAATCCCAGAGCGTCACGGTGAACGTGGCCAATGATTTGACCGCGCCTAGCGTCTCGCTCACCTCCCCGGGGAACAACATGACCGTGAGCGGGTCGGTGAACATCGCAGCCAGCGCCACCGACAACGTAGGGGTAAGCAGGGTCGAGTTCTACCTGAACAACGCCCTTCTCTCCGCCACCAACATGTCCCCCTACGCCTATACCTGGGACAGCAAGAGCGTCGCCAACGGGGTTTACACCCTGACGGCGAAGGCCTACGATGCTGCCGGCAACCTGGGGCAGTCGCAGATCCTCACCGTCAACGTGTCGAACGACCTCATCGCCCCGAGCGTCAGCATGGCCTCCCCGCTTTCCGGCTCCACGGTGAACGGCACCGTCACGGTAACGGCGAACGCGAGCGACAACGTGGGGGTGAGCAAAGTCGAGTTCTACAGGAACAACGTGCTGCAGACGACCGTCGCCACCGCGCCCTATAGCTACAACTGGGACACCAAAACCGTGGCGAACGGCAGCTACACGCTGACCGCCAAGGCCTACGACGCCGCGGGGAACGTCACCCAAGCACAGGGCTCGGTGGTCACCGTTTCCAACGCCGTAGCCGACACCATCGCGCCGACCGTTGCCATGGCCTCTCCTCTGGACGGGAGCACCGTAAGCGGCACCATCACGGTGAGCGCGAGCGCCTCTGACAACGTGGGGGTCAGCAAGGTCGAGTTCTACAGAAACGGCGTGCTGTTTGCGACGAGCACCGCCTCCCCCTACAGCTACAGCCTGGACACGAGGACCCTGGTAAACGGCAGCTACACCCTGTCCGCCAAGGCCTACGACGCGGCGGGCAACGTGGGGACGTCGGCGAGCGCGACCGTCAAAGTCTTCAACGACGTGACCGCCCCGACCGTGGCCGTCACCTCCCCCAGCAGTGGCTCCACCGTGAGCGGGACGGTTTCGG
Organism: Geomonas agri; assembly: GCF_020179605.1. Lineage (NCBI taxonomy): Bacteria > Pseudomonadati > Thermodesulfobacteriota > Desulfuromonadia > Geobacterales > Geobacteraceae > Geomonas > Geomonas agri. The sequence continues at coordinate 802,532 of NZ_JAINZO010000001.1, read as the reverse complement.
TGACCGCCAGCGCCTCGGACAACGTCTCAGTTAGCAAGGTGGAGTTCTACCGAAACGGCGTCCTCGTCTCCACCAGCACAGCATCCCCCTATGCCTACAGCTGGGATACCACGAAGGTGGCCAACGGGAGCTACACCTTGACAGCGAAGGCATACGACGGGTCCGGCAACGTGGGGGTTTCCCAGAGCAGTTCTGTCAACGTATCGAACGTGGTGCCGGATACGACAGCCCCGACGGTCGCCATAACCTCCCCTGGCAACAACTCGACTGTGAGCGGAACGGTGACGATCAGCGCGAGCGCCAGCGACAACGTCGGTGTCACGAAGGTAGAGATCTACATCGGGGGGAGGTTCATTACGAGCCTCACCCGAGCGCCCTACAGTTACGCGTGGGACACGACAAAAATGTCGAACAGCACCTATGCCATCTCGGCGATAGCCTACGATGCAGCGGGCAATCAAAAGCAGGCATCCAACGTGAATGTGACAGTGAAAAACCGCAAAAAGTAAACTCTTTGCGAGCGGAGAAAAATGTGATTCCTGTATTTGGAGTCACATTTCCTGGGCATGTTTTGACGCAGTATTGACAACAAAATCAGGTAATCGATAAAACCAAACCATCCGTGAGGATGGGACGGAAAGCCTAGGGTCTCACCGAGACAGCCGGGATGCCGAAAGACCAGGAAAAAGGTTGCGGCCCCGGCTTTTTCTATTTCGAAAAAGAATCGGACGCTGATAGCCCTCACGCGGAGGTAATCATGTATCAGAATAGAAATTACCGAAAAAGGGCATTCATAATACTGGCTTTTTTGCTGCTCTACGGCGTAGGCAATTACGCTTTGTGTAGCGGCGCGACCTATCTAGATGGCAGCACTACGGGCTGTACCGATGGATCTCGCAGCTACTCGCCCTCTACGCGCTCTTGCGGCAGTGGCAGTGACACGGTTTATCTCACTCTCGCATCATTTGTGACGAATCTGACCCCTAGTGCAACTAACTACATTCGTGAGGGAAAATACTTTCGCGATAGTGGCAGCAAACTGTCAGGATCGCTGCATATCCCCTCCACTAAATCAGGGTCAGCGACTTCGCCCACCATCATTAAAGCCTACCCCAGTGAAGAATTAAAGGTTACAATCGGAACAGCTCAAAGGGGCGCCACATACAATAGTAACCCGTCAGACTCAACAGGAACCGGCTCATGGGGGTATTACCCGAACCCATCCATAATGACATACGATGCAAACTACGTCGTGATTGACGGGGTAAGGGCATACGGGCAGGTCTATATACTCGGTGGGCATGACGTCACCATCCAAAATAGCGACTTAGGTGGAGGTGGAGGTTCAGGAACAATTACATCAGATCAGGGCAATACTGTAAGATTTAATTATGTATACAATGCCTTGCTAAAGAACAACCTCATCCATTACAATTGCCGCAGAGTTGAAAGCAACGACGGTTCGCTAGTCATAGGGTATGCTTTTACAGCTGTTCTCGAACAAAACACATTTTACGATGGATACGGAACTTATTTCGAAGATAAGGATGGTTCTGGGCAGACAGGAAGAACAACAGAAGTGAAATATAACTTTTTTGCTCCTTCGAATATATCTCCTATAGCAACTGTCGGAGTCAGAGGTTTCAACCAAGCACAACAAACATCATATCAGTACATACACCACAACATTTTCCAAAATTTATCGATTGGCATCAATGTAATTGGAGCACCTGCAATTGATAATGTATTTTACAATAACACTTTTGTAAATTGCGCAACTGATGTAAATCAACCTAGCAGCAGTATCACTGGAAGTTTTTTCGAATTATACAACAATCTATTTTATCATAGCAACACAGGTCAAGCCTTTATTAGGGTTTACTCACTAAATCAATTACTTGGTTCCAACTTTAATGTTTACTATAATACAGCAATTTGGGGATCTCCAAGCACAACTACCGCCTCAAATCTATCTGCATGGCAGGCTTACTCTTCAATGGATTCCGCTTCAATTAATGGATCACCTAATTTCGTGAATGCTACAGGAAGCAAACCTGGAGACTTTAAGCGTGCTTCGTATTTCGAAAACTTCGGATCTAGCAAATATTCAACACGAGCCGGAGCCTACGAAACAGGTAATGAACAGATAGGTTACAATGCGACAGGCAGTATAGCGGTCATTCCTCCTTCAGGGGTTAGACCAACCAACATAACCAAGTAAAAGCATTGGTAAAAAAGCTCCGGGAGCCTATGCGCCCCCGGAGCTCAGTAAAACAAGTCATAACTGCGAAGAGATAATTTCACAGATTTGTGAAGTCACAGCAGACCATGTAAATTTTTCCGTGTATCTGCCATAACCTGCTTCGCCAAAGGCGCTGCACAAAGTCGGCTCCTTCAAGAGGGTAATCATTTTGTCGGCTAACGCAACTGAATCCCCAGGCGAAACTACATACCCCATTTCCCCGTCCTCTATTATCTCCGGCATGGCACAAATTTTTGTTCCAATGCAGGGTAGCTTATGCGCCATAGCTTCCGCGAAGGCAATTCCAAACGGCTCATAAAGAGAAGGTAGAACAAATATTGAGGCACGCCGATACTCCTGAAGTAGCACCTCCATACCTTCAGAGGTCGTTTTTGAAACAAATCCAATGCACCTTACACCCTTGGGAGGTGAAGCCAACTCTGGACCAACAACTGTGAGTTCTGCATTAGGTATTTCCCCTCTGACAATTTCAAATGCCTTGAGAAGATCTTCCCCGCCTTTACGTTTGAAATCTTTCCCGACAAACAGGATTCGTGGTTCATCATAATTTTTTTGCTTGATTTCCTGAACCTGGGGTAGATTAACTCCGGCTCCGACAGGGAAGATCTTTCGGTGGTCAACACCAAAATCACGAATAAATGAATCAGCCAACCAACGGCTCATTGGGAAAAGGAGATCAAGTTTATTATAAAGTTTTTGCTCCCATTGTAGGCTTTTATTGATAACAGTTTCATTTATTTTGGGATAGCCATATGGACTTGCTAAGAGTGTGGCCAGGTTACCGTCATGATATGAAACTACTTTTTTGTCTTTGTAACCAGTAAGATCATACCATGCTCCAATTTGGAGTATTACATTGTAAGAAGAAGGATCAATCTGATCAAGAGCTTTCTTTGCAGTTGCCGTCATTTGGTGGTAATAGTGCGTGTTAAGGTGATACTTGAATTTCCACTCCCGCATTCCAAACTGAAAACTAAGTATTTGAAAGATCCTTCGGATTACTTTAGCAGGTTGAGCTGCTACCGCCATCCCGAGAACCCCGGTGTTTTCCAGTGCATTGAAAAAATATCTGCTTGAACCGGACCATGTCCGTGCATCATAAGGGCTTTCGTCTACGACACCTATGATCTTATCTATCTTCATGGCGCTCCACGCTTGACCTGTGAGGTCTGGATTTAAAAAGTGGCACTTGCAGCAAGGAGAGCTTCAAACAGGCAGCATCATTTACTTTTTGTTCACTCACGAGGAATCTTGGTATGTAGTGATTGTTTCTGCGACATGACAATGGTTGGTTATCAAGGCAAAAGCCATATTCGAAACCAGAGTCTGCCAAGAGTTCACCTTCTTTCCCGCTGTAGCGTCCATTTGGATAGCAGAACGCATCAATATCAAACTGAAGCCGTTCGGCTAGCACCTTTTTTGAAAGCTTTAATTCTTCTTCTATCTGGTTCGGTTGTGCATTTTCGAGAATTACATGCTTATGAGTATGCGACCCAAATGATATATTAAACGAAGACATATCTTCAATCTCTGACCAGTTCAGGATATACCCTTGCAAGGGAGATGATTCTACTCCCAGCAAAGAGTAATAGGAGGCAATAAAATTGTCTCTCTCGTGCGTGGCGACTGTCTTAAGTTTCTCGATCCACATCTGAGTAGCAGCTAAAAATGACTGCTCATTTGCGATTCGCCACTTTTTTGCTTCTGAAAAACAGGCAATGAGACTACTCCTGGCTTTGGCCAACCCCAAAGCAATTAATTGGCGTTTCGATTTTATAGCAATATCTTCTGTCCAAAAAATACTGCCTGTTTCAACGGCGTCAGTCGCAATAAAAATAAGAGCCGGGACATCCTGTTTTTTTATGATAGGAAATGCATTTGTATAATTATCTTTCCAGCCATCATCAAAAGTTAGGGCGAATAGAGGCTTCTTAGTCTGGTTGTCTTCAAGAATACGATGATAGTCCGTTATCTCACCGATATTTTTCATCCATTCAATATGGGATGAAAAACGTTCCGGTGAAATCCACAGGGAAGGATGGATACCTTCCTGTCTGGCCTGTTCTGCAGTCACAACTCTGTGATAGCAAAAAATGTATCTGTCGCGACGAGTTTTAATAACTCCATCCAGATTGATGAGTTTGTCAATGCTGGCAGCAAGAGACTTTTTTGCTCTGGACAACAATCACACCTCCTCGGCGACCTGCAGTTCGCGTATGCTGCGTTCAAGTTGTTGTAAAGTTGTAATCCAGCTGGTTTCTAACTCTTTTTTCAATGATATGATCTCCACGGCAAGAACAGGATAATCACCGTTAAGTGTTTTCAAGCCATCCCTGATGGCCTCAGCGGTGTTATCTACGTAAATGACACCTTTGGTAAAATACTCTTGCAGAGCTTTTTTCCGTGAGAGGACCATTGGTTTTTCTGCTCCCACAGCCTCATAAGCGCCACAAAGAAGGCAATTGTCGCGAGTTGTCAGATCCATAACAGCATCTACCGAACACAGCATAGCTTCATACTCCTGTTCTGGCACAAACCCAATAAGCCTTACATTCTGTGGCAATGCAGCTACCACCTCTGCCGGGACGCGATTATATTTTCCTGTAACATAGAGTATAAAATCTCCCGGGACCCCTCTCATAGCTTCAAATGCTTCGAGATACGGTTCATCATCGCGGAACTTGCATACGAATAGTACGTTTATTTTGCCATCAAGATGTTTCTTCTTGCCTGACGCTATCATGGGTACTTTGTCAGGAAGGACGAACACCTTCCCCCCGGCTTTTTCTAATTCACCTTTGAGTTTATCGTTTGTTACCAGGACAAGATCAGCTAGAGAATGAAATCGCTTCATTACGCTGTTAACGCAGGAGTACTTGCCTTCAAAAGGATAGATTCCTGCATTGTGGGCATCTATTACAAGGAAATAGCCAAAGATGTTTTTTAACATTACCAGAACAAGAGCGAGTAAAACGGACGGATTTTGACCGAAGACAACTTTAGGTTTTTCTTTATTTATTAACAATATTGTCTGATACAGGCACAGAAAATATCGAAGGAAGCCGTTTCGATTGTCATAATTAAACTCATTGTACTTACAGGACAGTGCCCTGCACAGTTCAAGGTTTCTCCTTTGTCTCTCCCATGTGATCCAAAGTCTTGACAATTTTTGCCTCATTATTAGATATGTTTTCCGATCACGCGCAAAAAGCCAGCCAACGCTCTATCTATGTCGTCAAAGCATTGCCTGAATTCCTCCAAAGGTCTTCCATAGGGATCTGCAATTTCAGCAATAGCAGGATCGCACCAAAGGCCTATGAGAGTCACTTGACAGCCATTTTCAGCAGCTACAGCCAGAGCCACAGTAAGCTGTGAAGGGGCCATCACCACCAAGCAGTCGGAGGGGTTAAGCTCCACTTGATAGATACTACGAGATCTGTGCTTTGTGAGATCTATTCCTCTGAGCAAAGCCGCTTCAACAGCCGTCAATTCTGCAGGAGCGCTGCGTCTGACAGCGACCCCGCAACTGGTTGCAGAAATTCCCTGAGTCTGAGCAGCAACCTCTGCGTATGGGCTTCTGCAAACATTGCCGAAACAGACGAAAACGAGCCTGCCAACACGGCTCCCATCGATATTTTTTAGAGTATCAACTCTTGCTGACGCGAGGTGGATCCTGGCTGCCAGCTTTTTTACTATGCTTCTTGATCTAGATATTACCTTTTTCAACACTTAACCACCTCTACGTCAGGTTTGACCGCCTCAGGCAATGACGAGGCATCACATATTCGGGACAGACAAACAGTCAGCGCAAGAAGAATCCAAATGTAGGGGTAGTACAGAACAGACATAAAATAACTACAGACCATGTAGGCAAACAAACTCCCTGTAAAACCGACTGCCGTCACCTCCAGAAAACGCTGCCCGGCAATGGCAGCCTTTCGAGCGGCGTACCGGTTCATTAGAAATATCTGCAACTGAATCAAGAGATACACCGCTGCACCGCCCCCCCCTAACTCAGTCGCAGCCTCAAGGTAGGTATTGTGAATGACCTCTGCCTGTTTATCAGAGGCGCTAAGCCCGATTATCTCTGGACGATTGGCAGTCGCCCAGACCACCCAGTTTTTGAATCCAACACCAGTCAATGGGTGCTCCCGAACAGCTTGCAAACCATAGCTCCAGTAAGTTAGCCTGAGAACCGAAGTCTTATCTTCACCCGCTGTTTCAAAGCGTGCCTTGAATTGCGGTGGCAGAAATGTGTAGATCATATAGCCAGCAACAGCGAGGCAGATAATGGCTTTCACTCGCTGCCTGGAGTATATCCCACCCCACAAGCCAACAGCAACCAGACCGACAATGCCTCCTCGGGAGTTGCAAGCCATGATTGAGCTGACTGCCATCACAAGGATGCAGTAAAAAAGAACCCTGAACTGGCGCGACCACGTCTCGCGAAAGGCCGCGATGTATGACAAGACTAATGGTATAAAAACAGCCATCTCCATGCTGAATTCACCCGAGTTCTGGAACCACCCGGGTGAACCGCTGACGCCCCACCCTGTAAAGCTGAACCCACGAAGCATCCAGGAAAAAAAGCCGTGCTGGGCCATCTTGAGGTTCACGAGGAAGTAGACGATCATGAACAAAATCATTCTGGTCTTGGTGGTCACCAAACGTGAAATGAGCAAAACTACAAAAACCCAGCTGAAAAAGTCCACCCAGTGATCAATAGAAATAGCTCTTGAATATGCTGTCATGGTGGATAAAAATACTGCCACAGAAAATGCGGCCATGGGTAATACCGCTGAGATGTGTGGAGCAAGGGCTTTACGGTCGGTAAAACTGAAAAAAAAGCAAGCCCCCAGCAGTACCTTGCCCCAGGGAAGGAAGGCAAGAAACGGGTAGATGGACTGCGGTTTGTTGTACTCGAAAATAAGATAGATGCACAACAACCAGAAAGCTATAGATTCTTGCCTGAATGCCTGCCATACAGCACGTGCCAAAGAACCCACACTGTCAGTATAAGTTGACTCCATAGCTTTACCTTTCGACTTTTCCTCTCCCGCACGGAAAGCCGCCGTAGAGGTTTGCTCCAAGTGACCGCTTATAAATTTCTGCATAAGCCATTGCCATTGCTGAGGCGCTGTAGTTCTCATTGACGCATCGAAACGCTTTGAAGGAAAACCTATTTCTGTCTTCGGGCGACTTCAGCAAATGAACAACAGCGGCAGATATTGCTTCAGAATCTTTAGGTGGCACGAGAATCCCACATCTGCCATCTTCAAGGGCCTTAGGAACAGCACCTACAGAGGTTGCCACGATACATCTCTTTGCCGCCATTGCCTCCAAAAGTGAAAGAGGGAGACCTTCTGATTCAGAGGGCAGGACAAAAACATCATAGATCGGCAAAATCTTCTCAACGTCGTCACGAGGACCTATGAAACGAACATGTTCCTCTATTCCTAGTTCTGAAACCAGAGCCTCAAGAGCCTCACGCTCGGTGCCATGCCCACCGATTACGCAGCAAACACTTGGTACCTCCTTTATGATCTCGGGCATCGCCTGAAGCAGGTAGGTGATGCCTTTTTGCTTTCTAAGTACCGCACACCCCCCTATTACATACTTAAATCTTTGAAGGTCGAGTTCACGCTTCGTGACATCAGCAGTTCCAATAAACTGCTGGAAGGCCTCGACAGAAATACCGTTGTCTACAACCTTTATAACGTCTGCAGGAATTTTCTCAAAAAAGACAAGATTGTTTTTGGCATCCTCGGAAACAGCAACAAACGAGGAAACGACTCTCGAGGCGATGCGCTCAAAAAACATATATTTGGATTTATCGGGCCATTTCACTCTATTGTGATCTGTGTGCACGATTTTTGGAAAAGAAATAGAGACAAACCGTGCCGCTATGGCGTCAAGAAGCGGCCCAGTATTATGACTATGAATGATATCAATGTGGTTTTCCTTGATTACTTTTTTTAATTCAAGGAAAGTAGAGTGCTTTGGCATGAAAGAAGATCTATTTTTCAACACCACCACGGGAATGCCCTGATCGGCAAGTAGTTCCGCTTGCGGCCCCTTCCACCTGATACAGGCTACCATAGGCCTGAACTGAGACTTGTCGAGGTGCCGACAAATATCGATTACAACGCGCTCGAGGCCACCATAATTCAGGGAGTTGGTCAAGTGAAGAACGTTAATCATCTAATTCCCATTGTATATCTCTTTAGTCATCCAGAAAGTCAGCGGGCAAAGTCGGCGAAATAGCACTTCAGCTCATTAAAAAATGGCCCGAGGTCTCTTTTGTCAAATACATCAGAATAGGTATTTTCTCCCACAAACAGCAATTGGGCAATGACTTCGTTCAAGGCTAGAGTTCCTGGAGGTATATTAACAATGCTATCGTGCCTCTTAATACGAATAAGCACGTGATCCAGCATCCCCAAGAACCATCGCAACTTGCGACCGATAGCGTAATGGGCCACCGTTTCCAGAGGCTTCTTCCCAAGATAGTAGTCCAAACAAAGAGCCGGGAAGTCGACACCGCAGGATACCGCCAGTTGAAGTGATCCCCAGAACCGGCCATTTATCTCCATAAGTTTCGGAATGCCATCCCGACTATCCCTTTTGAATTCGACCATGGCAACGCCCCTCCAGCCAACGGCTCCCAATAGCTTTTGAGCATATAACACCATGTTCTCATCCAACTTTACGCTCTCGCTGAGAACGCTCACGCCACCGGATGGAGGTTTTTCCAAAAGACGTCGGTGCGAAAAAAGGGCTAAGTGTCGGTCTGAATCAAAGAGTGTGAAAAGCCCGGTTCCCTCCCCCGGAATCATTTCCTGAATTAAGGATGGATGATGCAGAATCTCCTTTGTCTTATACAACTGCCTCAATTCAGGAAAATTAGAAGCATACATGACGCCTGAGGAAATGATCTTGTTATCGCTGTACAGTTTTGAGTATGCTGGCTTCACTACCACCGGGAACTGTTCGATATGAGGTTCCTGCTCAAAGAAACTTTCCGCAGAATCCACATGAATGGTTTCAGGTATCGGAACTTGTAATGACGAGGCTAGTTCAAAGAGATTCTTCTTGTTGGAGATCAACTTCATTTGATCCGATGAAGTGCAGGCTAATGTCATCTTCTCAGGGAACGCGCGTCTATGATCGTTCAGACAGTAAATAGACTGCTCAGTCATGGGAATGAGCACGTCTATGTATTCTGTTTTAACCAATTGGAGGATGGCTTTAACGTACTCAGCTGGTGCTGATATGGGATCAGGGACACAGAACGCTTTGCGACAGAACCTCGAACAAGAAGAAATAGTGTTGTGTCGGGCGGCGGACACGAAAACAGCACAACCAGCCCTGCCAAGGGAGCGGGTGACGGCAAGAGATGATCTGTTTTCTCCATCAGTAACTAGGACATTCATCTGTTTAGGTCCGTTCTACATCTACGCCACTGCCTTCCGGTAATGATGGTAAATGCGCACCCCACACTCGCCGGAGATTCGCGATCAGAGATTTGTTGCAAATCTCGAGATTGAAATGACGCTCAACAGTTGCCCTTGCCGCCTTCTTTAAGGCTGTTGCAAGCTCATTATCAGTGATTGCTCTGAAAATCTTCTCGACAGCTGAGTCAATGTCCCCTGGTACAAAAAGAAAACCGTTCTCGCCATCCTTCACCGCTTCAGAGTTGCCGCAGTTATCCGGGACGATCGTGACAAGTCCTGCGCACATGTACTCAAGGATTGACAGAGAAAAAGCCTCTCCCAGGGAAGCCTGAATCCCTATTTCGCACGAGGGCAATATCTTTGTTATATCGGTGCGAAAACCGGCGAAGAGGAAACGATCGGCAACCTCCATCTCCAGCGCAAGCAGTTTGAATTTCTCGAGATCCGGTCCATCCCCGATATGGAGGAAAAAAAATTCCTCCGTCCCAGGTTCTTCTTTAAGCCGTTTTGCACACTTGATCAGAAAATCGATGCCTTTGTAGTAGGTAGCCCTACCGGTGGAAACTATTATTTTAGCCCTTTTGTCAATTCCGAAACACTCATAAGCATAAGATGTTTTAGAATCATCAAATAACCTTATACCGTTATGAATGTAGGTACATTTACTGGCGGGAACGCAGGCAGTTTCCATCATTCTATTCATGACGAATCGGGAAACACCTATATACCAATCACAAGAAAATAAACCTAAAACGTGAATGGCTTTTTTAGCCAACTTCTTTACCAAGCCAACCTTTGTTCGTTCGCCAGGAAGATGGTCATGATTAACAATTACATGTACTCCATATATCCGCAGCAAAAGATATACCCAATCGAGATATTTCTTATCTGTCAAATATACAAAATCAATGGAATTGTCCTTTATAATTCGCACCAAAGACCGTATCGAACTGAAACTGCGGTCGGAAAAATCATGTTGCATCAATTTAATTGGAGCATTTTTTATTACATCAGGAACAATGTCGATCTCAGGATAGAGGAGTATCGTAGAAGCTACATCAGAAAAGGAATCAGCAATCTGGGCCCAGAAATTCTCCATCAGCCACCAAGCAAAGCCGACATCTGATTTGTAATTGGCGACAAGCAGTATGTTTGATTTAGGAATCGGATTCATCAAGCCTACTACTCCACTGTTCGCTGTTTTGACATTGACTTCTCAAGAAAAATAACGCCGATATGATTAATATCGAACTTCTTGACAGCAAATTCGCGTGCCTCTTTGCAGATGCTACGGATCTTCTCTTCTGGAAGCGCAAGTATAATTTTTATGGCAGAGGCTATTGCATCAGCATTACCCACGGGCACCGAGAATTCTTTCATGACATCTGCAGTGGATTCCGGGACGCCTCCTGCTCTAGTACCCACAACGATTACTTCCATGAACATCGCCTCTTGTACAACTGCAGCTTGTGTCTCTGCCCAAGTATCCGTCATCACACTGGGGAGAAGCAACACATCCGATTCACTCAACAGGTTCACAACACCGGCCTTGTCCTTTTCTCCTGAGAAAGTAACGTAATCTTCCAGGGAGTTTGCTTTCACGTACTCCTTGAGCATCCTCTCCTCAAGTCCCCGCCCCACGATGGTATACCTGATGTTTTTTTGTCCCTCGTTGATAAGAAGGGCCACTCCCTCTAGGGCAAAGATGATCCCTTTTTCGTGGCTCAGGCGGCCGATAGAAATCAACCGCAGAATTCCTTCCGGTCGATACTTCTTATCTCTTTGTGCCGGATAATCCGAAATGTCAAAGCCGACCGGAAGCGGGACAACCCGCTCAGGAGGGCATCCCCGATCTACGGCTTGCCCCATACTGAAGTGGGTGTTAGTAAAGACAACGTCCATGGCTCCGAAAAGTTCTACGTCACGGGTTACGCGTCGCACCCCACCAACCTCTCCACCATGAAAGTACATTGCATGACGGGCATCAGGATAAACGTTACGCAGGAAATCAACATATTCAGCCGTTACTATGTTATGAATGTAGCATAACTGGGGATGGCGCCCAGGGAGAAGCATGGCTCGAGCTGTCCTGAGCATATTGGACTTCACAGAATCCTTTGGTTTCCAAACAGATATAGCCCGCTTTAAACTTCTTTTCGGTGCAGTCAAAACAACCTTAACAAGGAGTTTCGAAAACTTTGGAAGGGTCTTCAACGTAGTAGGAAATAACAAAATTTTCTCATCTAATTTATATTCCCGAACTCGTGGGTGTATTGTGCTCATATAAGAGCCAGTCACAAATATCTTAATATCGTGCCCCTGCCGCAATAAAAATGCAAACTCAGTGTCAAATTGAGGTTTATATGGATTCGGATAATGTTCAGCAAAAATATAAATTAACATTACTTTGAACCTTTGATATCAAAATTTGTCGAGTAAAATAATTACTTGAAACAATGTCAACTGTTTACTTCAAGCAGCTCATAGATAATTTAATTTGTCTACAAAATATCTATAACTATGATAATGTAATCCTTTGTTTGCACTAAATTTCCACGGCATACATAAGTAAAATTATCACTCTATAAATCTAAACCACTTGGGAATACAAGATGCGCATGTTAGGACATTTCTTAACTACCCCACAATGCTCTAATTAGTTTTTAACTGACCTAGCCATAGCCTGAAACCTCTGAGAGAAAGAAGACAGTTGCGCGTATGTTCCCTGCTCAACGATCCGGCCTTTGTCAATGACGTAGATCACATCACACTCTTTCAAAGTCGTGAATCGATGGGCTATGGTCACTATGGTCTTCTTTCCCAGAAGATTGTGCAGCCCCTGCATAACAGCGTTTTCAGTGGCGCCATCAAGTGCACTAGTGGCTTCGTCCATGATCAGGACCTCGGGGTCCTGATAGAGGGCACGGGCTATCCCGATACGCTGCCGCTGACCTCCACTCAGACGAACCCCCCTCTCACCAACCACGGTTTCGTATCCTAGCGGGAGTTCGTTGACGACGAAGTCGTGCAAGTTGGCGATCATAGCCGCTCGCTGTACCGCATCTACGGCAATCTTATCGGGTGGCACGCCAAAAGCGATGTTTGCTGCAACAGTGTCGTCACAGAGGTAGATGTGCTGCGGAACGTAACCTAAGTTCCTGTGCCATTTTTCAACGTTGTCAGGAGTTACGGCCACCCCATCGACCAAGAGGGAACCAGATGCAGGGAGGAGCAGACCGAGGATAACATCCACCAGCGTTGTCTTGCCCGAACCAGTCCCCCCGACGAGACCAATGGAAGCATTCTTTTCTATGGTTAGGTCGAGTCCTTTTATCACGGGCATCCCAGCACCGGGATAGCTGAAAACTATAGAGGACAAGGTTATCGCCTTTTCAAACTTCATGGCGGAAATGGCCCCCTTTGGGCCGATCGGAACTACAGGCGTGGCTGTTAGGTCCCGATGCAGACTGTCCACGATCGGCAGGTTGAAGCGCAGGATAGTAAGCGCTGAAAAAATCCCCTGCAGAGCCGGCATAAGCCGCACACCGGCGAAGGCATAGAGCGCTATCACTGGCAAGGTGCTTTCGAAGTCCCTGACAAAGAGGAAATATAAGACAATGATGAGAATGCCGCCGAAAGCCGTTACCTCCATGATGTAGCTGGGAAGCTGCGACATCAAACCGTAGCCCACCATCTTCGTCTCAGCCTTAAGGGCTTGCAGGGAGAAGCGGTCCAGAAAAAACCCGTCGCAGTGAAGCATCTTGACATCCTTGATGCCGCCAAAAGCCTCACTGGCGATTTTAGAACGCTCCTCATTCGCCCTGAACCGCTCTGCCCCTATCCGGGCAAGCTTTCGCTGGATGATCACGTAGATGACCGAGTAGGCGCCCCCCAGTACGGAGACGATGGTGAGGGCCAGCACCGGATCGACCGCAAGCAAAAGGCAGATGATGAAGGTTGCTGCCACCGCCCTTGAGAAGATCTGGGTACAGGGCCTCAGGACCTCATGGCAGAACTTGGAGACCTCCTGCAGTATGTTCTTGCTCAGCACTGCTGTATTCTGCCCAAGGAAATACACATACGGCTGATTGAGGTAACTTTCGAGCAGTCGGCGGGAAAGACTGTACAGACGTAGGTGAACGAAGTTCAGTTCGAAGTACAGCACGAAAGCCTTCATTGCGTTGCTGGCCAAGAGGGTGAAGAAGACCACGAAGCCGAGACTGATGAGAAATCGGGTAGTCGAGGTGAAACCGAAGCCATGATAGGCCCAGGAAAGGTAGACGTTGGTCTCAATCACCTTAGGGTTGGCCACCACGGCCATGAACGGCATGATCGAGGCTATTCCGGCGACGTCGATCAGTCCCATTACGATCATGAAGAGGACCAGAAAGATAAATCTCCTGCGCTCCTCCTTGGTCAAGAGGGCGTGTATCTTTGCTGCTATGTTAAACATGAACGGCTCCTTAGCGTTCTATCGGCCAGTACTGAGGTAAGAGATCGAGAACCTTAGCGGCAAACCTCTCAAGTTTCTGCTTCCCCCCCGGGAAATCCTTGTCAGAAACCGTCGAACTCACCCTGACAAAGGCCCCGTCGTTCCGGTTGTTGATCACCCTGCCAACAAAGCGCTCGACGTTCTGCTTAAGGCCAGAGGACATCACCTTACTGCCAGCGGTCTGGTACCAGTGCAGCATCATGATGTTGTACTCGTTGCGCGCGAGAATGTAATTGACCTTCACACGCCCGGCTCCTCCCTTCGCCGGCAGGAAGGCGTCCTTCGCCTCCACGATCGCGATGCCCGCGCCGGGCAGGCAGGCGTAGGGGTTGTGCCCGGTCCGCCCCCCTTTGGCTGTCCCGTAGTAGCCGATATAGAGGTCGATGACGCTGCCATCGGCGTCCCAGTAGTGACGGTAGAGGTGCTTGTCCGCGTTCAGCTCCTTGTAGACCGACTCGGGGAAGGTGTCCTCGATGGCATGGTAGCCGTCGATCTCCATGGGGAGCTTCTCCAGGTTGGTGGCAACCACGATCGGAACGGAACGGTAGGCCAGCAGGCTGCTGACGGCTCCGGTCAGAACCAGCAGGACCAGTGCGGTTATGAAGCTGGCGTTGCGCATCATGCCACCTTTTTCCTGTTCAAAAGCGAATAAAGCCCCCCGAGAACGGCAAGGCCGAAGACGAAGACCATGATCCCGGAGAACTCGTGCAGAAAGCCGCGGGCAACCCGGTCACCGAAGAAGTTGGCCAGGATGCCGGTACCAGTGATCCTGATGATGTTGGCGGTCATGGCGATGGGTACCGCGGCCAGCACAAGGACGACGCGCCGCCCCCACGACGCCTGCGACATGTAGGCGAAGATGGCCCCCAGCATGGTGAGGGACATGATGGAGCGCACCCCGCTGCAAGCCTCGGCAACCTCAAGCTGGGTGCCGACGAAGTAGAGCATGTTCCCCTCCCGGTACACCGGGATGGAGCAGTACTCGATGATCTTCGCGGACAGCTTAGTGGCCATGAGCTGCAAAGGCATGGAAACAAGGCCAATCACGGAGATCGGCACCGGGATCATGAAGAGCAGGAACAGCACGGGAAAGGCCAGAAGCCTGATCCACGCGCTCCCAGTGCAGTACCAGAGAAGGCCGAAAAGCGAGATCACCATGGCGACCCGCGCCGGGAAGGCGACGCCGCCCGCAAAGCTCAGCAGGAATAAGGCCAGGCCGGCCACGAGGACCACGGCACCCCACCTCGAGGAGTCGATTTCTGCGGGTGAAAGCTCGGCCTTTTTCTGCCAGATGAGGTAGATGGCGATGAGCGGCACCAGGAAACCGTGGTTGTTGTCGGAATGGTCGGACCAGTCCTTGACCATCTCGGGCACGATGGGATAGAAGACGAGGAACCACAGGCCGAGCAAAAGAGCCAGCTTGATCTTGTCGTTGCGCACTAGTGCCATCACCACCTTCTCCCGGTAAGTCTCACCTGCCGCCCCCGTCTGCACCCGATGACCGGAACAGCTCCGCGAGGCGCTCAAGGTCCTGCTCCGTCACGTAGGGGTGCACGGGGAACGAGACGAGGCTTTGCGCCACCTGCTCGGCCTTGGGGGCCGGACCTCCCGCAAGCGCCCCCTTAAGTTCGGAAATCCCGATCACCGCCTCGGGGTAGACCGACGCCACCCCCAGCCCCTTCTCCTCGCTTTTCTCGATCAAGCGTTGCCTCCTTGCCCCATCGACGAGCACCGGGAACCTGATCAGGTTGGGCAGCGCCCCCTTGAGCGCTGCCGGCGCCGGCACCCCCGCCCCCTCCAGGTATGCGGCATGTTTAAGGCGCGCCCCGCGCAGCCAAACGAGCTTCTCCTGCCATCCCTGGGCGAGCCCCGCCTGGAAAGGGCCCAGCCGCTTAATCGCGAAGCCGGGGTCGAACACGGTCTCCCCCAGCCTCAGAAAGGGAAGCGCCCTGGGCAGCCAGAAGAGACAGGGGCGAACCAGCAGGGAGAGCGCGAGCGCGTAGCAGAAGGTCGCCAGAAAATCGGTCCACCCTTCGCGCGGCAACTCCCGGACCACCCGCGCCACCGCGTCACCCAGGCGCCCGTTTCCTGTCAGGATGATCCCACCGGAAACGGTGGAGAGGGCCTTGCCGCGCCCAAGGCTAAAAAGGGCGACGTCGCCAAGGGTGCCGATTTTCTTCCCGCCGACCTCCCCCCCCATCGCTTGGGCAGCATCCTCGATGATGACAACTCCGCACTGCGCGGCCTTTTTCTTAAGGCGTTCGACATCAGCAGGCAGCCCAAAAAGGTGAATGGAAACCGCACAGAGAAGCCGCTGGCTCTCAAAAGCTTCTTCAACCCGAGTCCAGTCGAAATCAAAAGTAAGCGGGTCAATGTCACATACCCGGATCTTCAACCCTGCTTTCTGAACTGCAGCTGGCACGGAGTAACACGTGTATGCAGGGATCAGTACTTCATCACGCTCCGGCATCAACTCTCGCAAAGCTAACAGAATGACAGTCAAAGCAGCTTTTCCAGAAGACAGAAGGAAAACGTGTCTCACTTGATAATATTCTTTCAGTTCAGATTCAAAACTCTCTATAGTTTTTTTGCCAAATAGTACTCGGACTATTGCAATTAATATTTCACGTATTTTTATTGGTACTGCAGCAGGAGGCAAAATTCGTTTAATACGCATTGGCTGAAATCCCTATCATCTGGGCATCGATTAAGTACCATCGCACAAACGTTGTAGGTAGCGAGCAAAAGCTGTGGCAAACACATTTACATCATACTTTTTCTCAACAACTGCAACTCCAGTATTACTGTGCATCAACTCATTTTTATTATTTAGAAAATTTATTATATTACATCTTAAGCCGGATTCATTTTCTGATTCCACATATGTCACCAAATCAACATCATCAATATACTCTATAAGAGGTATAGATCGAGTTGCTATTACTTTTTTTCCCAGAGCCACTGCTTCCAACAATCCCCTTATTCCAGAAGAATAGTCAGTACCCCATTTTTTCAATGGAATAACCACAAAAAGTGAATTCTTGTACAATTGGCAGAGATCTTCATAAGAAATATCTTTTAGTACTTCTATCCAATCTTTTTCTACATCAATATTGTGGAGAAGGTAAGGCAAGGTGACCAGCTTCAACTTGACACCAAGGCCATCCATAGCCTTTATAAGTGTGCGATAATCCCTTCCCAAGTCTCTCCCAACAGCTAGGACAAAGGGGGTACCGACAGACTCCTTCTCGGTGATTTTTTTGTAAAATGCTACATCTATCGTAAAGGGGATAAGTTCAAATTTATTTGAAGGTATCCTCAAGTCAGACGCACATTTTTGAATTTGATGATTAGAGTAAACAACAACACCAGACGAGAATAAGATATTAAACTTATAAATAATTCTCCGTAAAATATTTTTAGGAATTCTCATTATTGAGTCAAGGTAAACTAATTTTTTATTGATAAGTAAGCACCAAAGAGTTACCATGCTGCAAAAAGGTCCATTAACTACAACAACATCACAGTTAACAATATTTCTAATCGATTTAATATCTGTTAAATTTAAAGATAAATAATTATTAAATAGTTTTATTGTGTCTCTAAAGAAGCCTTGAGGACGGATACATTTGAAATTAACATCGTACCCTAGTTTTTTTAACTCAGGGATACCGTACATTCGATCTGATGGTAACTCTCCTGCAGATATTTTATTGAACATCTCATCTGCTTTTGGGTTTAAAACTAAATACAGAACGCGCATATTGCCCCCTCTTGCCATTCTCTAGCGGAAGTTCTTTACGGTATGTTCCTGACGATGGCAGGTCCCACAAGTCGGGTGAGCGCCACCGGGAGCTTTTGCCACCCCTTCACCGCCATGCGGTACTTCGGGTTGGACGGGTTCAGCTCGGGAAGGCTTGTCCCCTGCCGCAAAAGGTACTGCCAGTAAAGGGGTACCGGCTCGGCGCCCCACTGCTTCTTGAAGTTGTAGGTCCCCTCACCCGGGGTGGAGCGCCCGAAGTCGAAGCGACGCGCCCCTTCACGGATGGCGAGCCTGATCGCCTCCCAGTAGAGCATGTTGTTCGGGCAGCGCTCCCTGAAGTCGCGGTTCGAGGAGGCCCAAGGGACCTCGACGCGGTCCCGGAAACGGGTCATGATGCCGGAGGCGACGGCCTCGCCCTCAAAAAGGACGGAGACGACCCGCGCCCCGGCTCCCGACGCGTCGAGGACATTTTCGAAGAACTCCCTGCCATAAACCGGGGTCCCCAAATCACGCATGTTGCGGCAGAAGACACGGTAGAAGCCGTCCAGGAGTTCCTTCCCCCCGGCGGCCACCTCGAGGCCGCTTTTCTGCGCTTTCCGTACCTGGTTGCGCAGCTTCGGATTGAAGCGCCCCCACTGCCCCTCGGGGTCGGCAGCGAGCTCAAGAATCATGGTAACCTTATGGCTGCGGGTGGCAAGCCCGGGGAGGGGCTCGCCCAGGTGGCGAAGCTCCAGATGGGACGCGCCACAGGCGGCCATGACCCTCTCCCCCTCCTTCAAAAGGGCCTCAGTCGCGGCGGCGCCGCTTGAGAGCACCCCGCCGTAGTTAAAGAAGGGAACCGAGACCAGGAAGTTGCCAAAGAGCCTGCTTTTCATGTGGATGAGCGGGAGCACCCCCACGCTGCGGCGCCCGGAGCGGGCCAAGAGGTAAAAGCCCCGGTGCCCGAAGCTCTCCTCCACCACCCTCCTCCAGAAGTAGCGGTGGTAGCTGGTCGCGCCAGGGTGGGAGGCGACGTAGCTGTCCCACTCCTGCCCGTCCCCCTCGTACCGCTCGATAAAGAGCCCGCTCACGAGTACACCCCGTCGGGGGCGGCGGGAAGCCCCTTCCCCTCCCCGTTAAGCGCCGCGAAGACCTCACTCATGGTGCCGAAGCGGATGCCTGAGAGCAGCTCCCTCAGCTTTCCCTCGGTCTTCTCCAGGTTCAGGTAGTGCCGAAAGCGTGACCTGAGCCCGGCCTGGATGTGGGGCTGCCCCGGGTCGGTCTCCCAGGGGTGAAAGTAGAGCACCGCGGGCTCCCCTTCCCTGCCGTTGATCTCCCTGATGCAGCGCCCGAGGAAGGAGGCGGGGAAGAGCCTCAGGTACCCCCCGCCCGCCACCGGCAGCAGGAACTGCCGCCCCGCCAGGCTGAGCGGGTAGGTGCTGAGCGGGAACTCCCTGATCACCCCGCCGGAGCGCGTGATGAGGTGCGGAAAGCGCGGCGCGCCGGGGAGGCCGTAGATGTCGTGGTAGACCGGGAAGACGCTCGAGTCGAACTCGAACCCCTCCTCGACGAGGACGTCCAGGGCCCAGAGCGACTGCCTCGTGATCGAATAGCTGGGGGCCCGGTAGCCGAACACCCGGTGGCCGGTAACGTCCTCCAAAAGGGCCTTCGCCTCCCGCACGTCCTCGCGGAACTTCTCCTTCCCCAGGCGGTAGACCAGTTGGTGCCCGTAGCCGTGGCAGGCGATCTCGTGCCCCCGGTCCCGGATCTCGCGCACCAGCGCCGGTCGGCGCCTGGCCACCCAGCCGAGGACGAAGAAGGTACCCCTGACGCCGAAGGTGTCGAAGAGGTCGAGCACCCGATCCGTGTTCGCCTCCACCCTCAGGGGATAGTCGTCCCACCTGTCACGGTCCACGTAGCGCTCGAAGGCGGAAACCTGGAAGTAGTCCTCCACGTCCACCGTGAGGGCGTTCAGCATACTCACCTGGTGAGCCTCATCTCCACGATGGCGCGGTTCACGTTGGTCCCGCCCGCCGCGCTCGCCAGGTCGTTTCGGTAGCTTATGTAGCTGTAGTTGGCCGCGAGCACCACGTGGGGGCTCAGGGTGTAGTCGAGCCCGACGTTGCCGTAAAGGTGATAGGGAAAGTCGCCCCCCAGGGAGCGGGTCAGGTGGTCCCCGGAGAGGTTCAGGGTTAACCCCAGGTCCGGGCGCAGGTCGTAGCGCCCGTTAAGCCCGAAAAAGGCCTTCTTCTGCACGTCGCGCCCGGGCAGCGCCTGCTTGTCGTACTTCGAGTACGAGGCAGTGAAGCTCGCAAGGCCGCGGGTGAAGTTACGGCTCAAGGTGGCGTAGTGGTTCACGTTCCTTGTGGAGATGGTTTCCGGATCCTCGGCGTACTGCACCTTGGTGCCCAGGGCGGCGACCAGAAAGCCGAAGTCGCGGCTTGCGCCGATGTCCCAGAAGGGATCTGCGGTACTTCTGCCGTTGTCGAAGCGCTGCCAATCGTAACCCAGGTTGCCGTAGACGAAGCTCCCAGCGGCCCGGTCGTAGCGCAGCCCCAGGTACGCCTCGTGCCGGTCGAGGCTGTTCACGGCGGACTTGATCCTCGCGTAACTGTACTGGGCGCTCAGTACGAGTCCCTGGCTCAGTTCGCGGCTCCAGGTGGTGTAGCCGTCGTGCTCGGTCTTGTCCACCCCGCTCCCCCCCCAGTAGCGGACGTCACGGTAGCGGTAGCCGGTGAGGAGCGTCGAGCTGCCGGGGAGGTGCCAGGTGAGGTAGGGGGAGACGAGGGCGTTGTTCTGCAGGGTCTGGCTCGCCACGAGGCTTTCGGCGGTCACGTCGCGGGCCACGTTGGCGGAGACGCGGCTGTAGGTGTCACTGAGGTCCAGGTGCAGGAAATCGTCCAGAAACGAGAAGCTCCCCGTCATGGAGGCGCGGTGGTCGAACTGGTCGGCGCGGCTGTTCCTGGCGAAGTAGCGGTAGTCGAGCCCATAGGCGAGGTCGGTCTTGAACCCTCCCCCGCTTGCGTTCAGTGCAAGGTTCGGCTGGAGCCGCGTCACGTATTCGGTAACCGGCCGGGTCGCGCTCTGGAACAGGTTATCGTTGTACTCCTCCCCGACCACGAGGGAGGGGGTGAGGCGGAACTCGGCGCTGCGGGCCGGGACCGGGACGAGAAAGGGGAGCACCGCAGCGGCAAGGAAGCCCTTCACGAAGGTACCTTTCATTTCTTCCCCCCCATGCCGATGCCGTCCATCAGGCGCCGCGCGAAATTGGCCGCGGCGGGATGGTTCGGCCCGGAAAGCACCAGGCTCTCTATGGCGCAGGAAACCGTCTCGACCTTCTCCCCGAGCTCGGCAACCTGCCGGTCGTTCCTTCCGATCCGGCCGGAAAACTCCGCCTGCATCGCCTGCACGGTCTCCTCGACCCCCTTGAGGGCGCCGGGAAGCCGCACGGAGAGCTCATCGTCGAGGGCGTCGAGGCGCCGCTCGATGCGCTCGAGCGCGTCCCCCCCCTCTCGACCAGGCGCCCTCCCACCCTCCCCAGGAGAGGCGTGCGGGGGACCGTCCCCCCAGTAGGTCCTCTCGAAATCGAGGTCCTGCGCCACCTCGCGGGTCATCTCGGCGGTGATGACTCGAGTCTCGTCGGCAAAGGCCGCGAGCATCAGGAAGTCGCAGATGATGTTCACCAGGCGGGGGATGCCGCGGCTGAAGCGATAGATGAGCTCGAGCGCCTCACCGGCGAAGCTGGCCGCCTCGCGGTTGCCTGCCACCTCCATGCGGTGGGCGATGTAGGCCGCGGTCTCCTCCCTGGAGAGGGCGTGCAGATGGCAGCTCACGCTGATCCTCTGGCGCAGCTGCATGAGGGCGGAGCTTGCCATGGTGTCGCGCAGTTCGGGCTGCCCCACCAGGATGATCTGCAGGAGCTTGTTGTGCGAGCTCTCCAGGTTGGAGAGGAGGCGCACCTCTTCCAGGAGGCCCGCCTCGAGGTTCTGGGCCTCGTCGATGATCAGGATCGGGTAGTTCCCCGCGGCGTACTGTTCCAGCAGGAAGTCGTTCAGGTCGCGGATCAGGGCGATCTTGTCCTTTCCGGCCACCTCCAGGCCGAAGTCGTCGTTGATCATGCACAAGAGCTGCTCGACGGAGACCCGCGTGTTGAACACCTTGGCGAGCACGGCCCGCTCGTATTTCTTCCCGATCAGGTCGCGGATCAGCGTGGTCTTGCCGCTTCCCACGTCTCCGGTCAAAAGGAGGAAGCCGGCCCGCTCCCGGATGCCATAGTCGAGGTAGGTGATCGCCTTTTTGTGCGAGCGGGAAAGGTAGATGAAATCCGGGTCCGGCACCAGCTCGAACGGCTTTCTCTTGAATCTGAAGAACTCTTCGTACATGTCTCTGCGTCCCCCGACTAGGGCTGAGGCTGCGCCTGGTAATACTTCGAGTAGCCGTAGCTCTCGTCCTCAAGTGCCGATTGCGCCGCGTTGTAGACCACGCCGAGCACCCCCCCCTTCAGGTGGTCGAAGGCCTCCTTGATCTGGGCTTGGGTGGCGAAGCGCTCCATCACCACGAAGACGACCCCGTCCACGATCGAGGAGAGCGCGCGGCTCTCAGCGAAGGGGAGCACCGGCGGGGTGTCGAAGATCAGGTAGCGGTCCGGGTAGCGCTTCTTGAGCTCGTCCACCAGGGCCCGCATCTTCTGCGAGGAGAAGAGCTCCACCGGGTTCTCCACCGGGGTACCGCTGCGGATCACCGCGAGCTTGCCGATGCCCGTCTGGACGATAGTCTCCGCGATGGCCGCCTCCCCCTTGAGGATGTCGGCAAGCCCTTTGCCTTGCTTGATCTCGAGGTAGCGGTGCAAGGAGGGGCGGCGCAGGTCCGCGTCCACAAGGAGCACCGTGTGGTCGAGCCCCTGGGCGAGGCTCACCGCGAGGTTCAGCGCGGTAAGGGACTTCCCCTCCCCGGGGACCGCGCTCGTCACCATGAGGGCGTTTTTGAAGGGGGTGCCGTCGGTGAGCTTCACCAGCACGCTTTTGAGCTTCCGGTACTCCTCCGCGGCCTGGCTGTGCGGCTCGTGGATGGTGACGAGAAAGGGGTTCTGCGGAGTGAGCGCCTGTGCCGGCGGTACCACCGGCGGAGCCGTCCCCGCGCTCTCGGCCGGAGGGGGCTCCTGCCCAGGCTGCCCTCCCCCCTCCTCTCTCAGACGCGCCGCCTTCTCCATTGCCATCTCGATTCTGCTCATAGTACCCCCGCTTTATTCAAGCCTTAGTAGGTCACGTCAGTGCACAAGCCCCTTGCTCCCCTGGCTGAACACCGCGGCGCTCACCCGGTCCAGGGCCTTGTCCATGTAGGGAAGCCCCATGAGCTCCATGGCCGGGAAGACCAGCAGGAGCAGGAAGTAGACCGCGGCGAGGGCGAAGATCCCCTTGCTCTTGCGGCGGGCCCTGGCCACCTCCTCGGGGACCTGCATGCGGGGTACCACCGCAAGGAGCGGGACGCCCAGGGACTTGGCAAACTCCACGTCCTTTGCCGAGGTGTCGATCTGGTCAAGGAGGACCAGCAGGAAAAGGCTCCCCACCGCGCCGCCCACGATGCCGAGCAGCATGATGGCCAGGCGGTTCGGGCTCGAGGGGTGGGTAGGGAGCACGGCCGGGTCAACGACGCGGAAAGTAGTCGACTTGTCCTGCACCTCCATCTGCTTGGAGACTTCGGACTGTCCGTGCCGGGAATAGAGCTCGTCGTAGATCTTCTTCTGGTTTTCCCGCTCAACCTCGAGCTTGGCGAGCCCCGCCTTGGCCTCCGGGATCCTCTGCAGCAGCTCCCGGTTGCTGGCGATGTGGCGCCTGAGCCCGTCCTCGGTCACCCTGAGGGCGGAGATCTCGGAGTCAATCCTCGCGATCTCCTGCGGGTCCAGAGGCTGGGCTTCGCTGGCGCGGCGCGTCCTCATCTGCTCCTTCACCGACTCGATGTCACCCTTTACCGTGATCACGTCCGGGTAACTGTCCGTGTACTGCACCCGCAGGTCGTCCAGTTTCTTCTGCAGGGCGACGAGCCTTGCCTGCATGGGATCGTTGGCCGTCCTGGTCACCTGCCGCATCCCCTCGAGCTGGCGCCGCCTGAGCTCCAGATCGTAGAGCTTTTGCTGGGCCACGTTGATCTCCTCGAAGAGCTTCCCCTCGTCGATGGCGATCACCCCCCCGCTGGCCCGCTTGTAGGCGTTTACCTCACCCTCGGCCTTCTGCAGTTTCTGGTTGAAGGCCTGGATCTGCTCGGAGAGGAACTTGGTGGCGTCGTAGGACTCCCCCCGCTTGAACGAGGTGTTCTCCTCGATGTAGAACCTCACCAGCGTGTTCACCAGGTCGCGCGCGATGCGCGGGTCGTTGTGCACGAAGGCGATGGTGAAGAGGTTATTCTTCTCCTTCACCTTGACGGTCAGGTTCTTCTGCAGGTCCTTTATGAGTTCCTCGTTTCCCTTTTTGCCAAGGTTCATGTCCAGGCTGTCGACAACCCTGGTAAGCAGGGTGCGGCTCGTAATAGCGTAGGTCAGCACGTTGATGGTGTCGTCCATCGAGGGGGTCACGGTGAGCCCCTTCACCAGGTCGCTGATCACGTTCTTCTCGATGAAGACGGTGCTCGAGGACTCGTACTTCCTGGGCAAGAGGTAGCTCACCAGGAAGACCACGGTCATGATGACGAGGGCGCCCACCACGAAAAACTCCTTGCGCCTCGCGATGAGCTGCAGGTACTTTTTGTATTCCGATTCCTGCACGGTTTACCTCCTGTCCGCTAGAAGAAGGCTTCCTTTACCATCACGTAATCGCCGGCCTTCAGCTCGATGTTCTGGGACAGATCCCCGTCCTTGAAGAGCCTCTTCGCCTTCACTTCCAGGGCCTGTGCCTTGTCCCCCTCCTTTCTCCGCACGACCACGTCGTTTTGGTCCGCAAACCTCGTGAATCCTCCCGCCTCAAGGATCGCCTCCATCACCTTCATACCCTCCCGGTACTCGATCGCCTTGGGTGCGTTGACCGCCCCCATGACGTAGATGCTCCGGTCCTGCAGCAGCGGTATGAAGAGCGCGTCGTTGGACTCAAGGAGGAGGTCCTGGGCCGTGTCCCCCTGGATGAAGAGGCGGTGCAGGTCGGTCTTCACCTTCTTGCCGTCGCGCAACAGGTAGGCGTTTCTCAGGTCCGCCGTCTTCACCTCGGGCAGGGTGCACAGAAGCTGCAAAACGGTGGTGCGCCGCGACAGGTCGTAGACCGCGGCCTTAACGCCGGAACCGAAGACGTAGACCTTGGAGTTGGTGATCTCGCGCACCGTCACGGTGACGATGGGGTTTTTTACCAGCTCCTTCAGGCGCCCCCCCAAAAGGGTCTGCAGCTGGCTCGGAGTGGCCCCGCTCGCCACCACCTCCCCCAACCCGGGGACGGTGATCTTTCCGTCGGGGCGGACCTTGACCGGGAAATTGAGTTCCTTCACTCCCCAGACCGAGATGTCCAGGCTGTCCCCCTCCCCGATCACGTAATCCCCCGCACGGACGCCCAGGGGGGCGAGCAGTAGAAGTAGCGCCAGCAACAAAGCAGAAAGCCTCATGGTTTCCTCCCGATGCGGCACGACGGCCGCCTTGTCAACCTACCTGCCCCGCCCGAACAGGACCACCTTCACCGTCTCGAAGAGGATCTCCATGTCCAGGAGGAAGGAGAGGTGCTTGATGTAGTAAAGGTCGTAACGCAGCTTCTCTATGGCGTCCTGCACCGTGGCGCCGTAGGGGTAGCGCACTTGGGCCCAGCCGGTCAGCCCGGGCTTTATGGTGTGGCGCTTCGAGTAGTAGTAGATGCTCAGCTTCAGGTTCTCCACGAACTCGGGGCGCTCCGGGCGGGGGCCGATGAAGCTCATGTCCCCCTTGAGCACGTTGTAGAGCTGGGGGAGCTCGTCGATCCGGGAGTTCCTCAAGAACGTTCCCACCCGGGTGATGCGCGCGTCGTTTTTTGCCGCCCACACCGCTCCCTCCCGCTCGGCATCCGCGCGCATGGAGCGGAACTTGTAAAGGATGAAGGGCTCTTCCCCCCTCCCCACCCTTACCTGCTTGAACAGCAGCGGCCCCGGCGAGTCGAGCTTGATGGCCAGGGCGATGAACGGGAAGAGGGGCGCCGTCAGGCAGAGCCCGGCAAGCGACAGCACGATGTCCATCGCCGGCTTGTACACCTTGGCGAAGGCGGTCCTGTGAAAGCCGCTCGAGAAGATGATGAAGGAGGGGGTCATCTCCTCCAGGAGGAGCTTTCCCTGGACCATCTCGTAGAAGGCCGGGGCGTCCAGCACCTCGACCCCGTTCAGCTTGCAGCGCATCATCTCCTGCAGCGGCAGCACCCCCCGCCTCTCGCTGAGCGCCACCACGATGGCCGAGGCCTTGTGCTCGCGCGCGGTCTGCAGCAGGTCCCCGTGCATAGGAACGATCCGGGAGCTGAAGAGTTCCTGCTGGTGCACCGTCTGGAGCGGCCGTTCCCCCCCCTCGCACTCGAGGTAGCCGGCCAGGGTGAAGGGGGCCGCCTGCGAGGTGAGCAGCTCCCCGAGCTGGCAGGCGAGGTCGCCGGTGCCAAGGATGAGGACCCGCTTGGAGAAGGGGACCCTCCGGGCGCCGATACCCGAAAGGGCGTACCAGGAAAACTGCAGCAGCACGAAAAAACCGAGCGCGAAAAAGAGCACCCCCCGCCCGAGCATCAGCTCCGGGGCGAGGTAGTACACCACGGAGAGGAAGAAGAAGGCGGCGCACCCTCCCTGGACGCAGGTCACGAAGATGTCGCGCTTGCGGCTGTCCCTCGGGAGGGTGTAGACCTCCATCAGGTAGGAGGAGAAGAGCGCGACCACCACGAAGAGTACGGCAGCCTTCACCCCGGCAGCCATCTCCTCCTCGTGCAGCCTGAACTCCCCGAAGCGGACCCCGGCGGCAAGGATCAGCGAGGCCAGGGCCAGCACCGCATCGGTGCAGATGTAAAAAGCAACTCGCAGATCCATGGCTTCCCCAAGTCGCTCGGCGCCGGTTGCCCCCGGCGGCCGCTACCGCTTCAACTGGGCCAAAAGGGTCCTCGCTGCCGCGCTGTCCGGGCATTCCCCCAGGGAGAGGGAGTCCTGCAGCGCCTTCTGGGAGCGTCCCCGGTCTCCGGCCTGGTGGTAGGCGAGCCCCAGGTGGTAGCGCACCGTGGGGTCCTTCGGGAGCAGGGCAACCGCCCGCTCCAGGACCTTCACCGCGTCCTGGCTGCGGCCGTTACGGTACAGGGCGTACCCCACCGTGTCGGTGACGCTCGGGTTGCCTGGTTCCAGCCGGTAGGCGCTGATGGCGTAGCGCAGGGCCTCCTCCTTGCTGCCGTAACCGTCGGCGCTCAGGTAGGCCAGGTTGTTGAGCGCCGGGACGTACCTGGGGTTTACGTCGACGATGTCGCGGTACCTTGCTGCCGCCTCGCGCTTTTTGCCGGTTCCCTCCAGAAGCGCCGCCAGGGCAAACTGTGCCGATGCGGAGTCGGGCTGCACCTTGAGCGCCCCCTGGAGGGAGGCGAGCGCCGCCGGGTAATCCTTTTTCGCCCGGTAAAGCTCGCCCAGGAGGATGCGTGCCTCCACGCTCTTGGGATCGACCTGCACGGCCCGCGAGGCCTGGGCGAGGGCCGCGGCTGTGTCGCCGCTTCCCTGGTAGACGTTGGCCAGCAGGAGATACCCCCGCACCGATGTGGGGTGGCGCGCGATGACCCCCCTGGCCTGCTCCACGGCCTTCCCCCCCTGCTTCATGGCGAGGTAGGCGGCAACCCTTAGAAAGCCCCCACGGTCCTCGTCGAGGGCAAAGAGGTCGTCGAACACCCTGAGCGCCTGCTGTGCTTGACCCTGCGCCAGGAGCAGGCGCCCCTTCGCCTCCAGTGGCACCGGGGAGCGCGGTTCGCGCCTGATCGCCTCATCCAGCGTGGCAAGCGCCTTCTCCGGGGTTTTCTTCTTCTGGTAGTAGGCTGCCAGGGCGAGGTACCCCTCCATCTTGCCGGTCTCGGACGCCTTCTGGTACCAGGCAAGCGCCTCGGCCTCCTTGCCGGAGATCTCGTTCAGCGACGCGAGCCCGAGCAGCGCCTGGAGGTTGCCGGGGACCCTCGCCTGCAGCGCCGCGAGCTCGGCAAGCGCCTTCGGGTACTCTGCGGAAGCCGCGTAGCAGGTGGCGAGGTTGTGGTAGCTTGCCGGCAGGAGCGGGTCCGCTTTCTTCGCCGCCTCGAGGCTCGCGACAGCCTCCCCCTTTTTCCCGGCGGAAAGCTGCAGCGCGGCCAGCGCGTTGTACAGGGGGGCGTCCCCCCTGCCGCCGGTTAGCCCCGCCTTGAGCAGCGCAACGGCCTTCTCGTTCTTTCCCTGCCCCCTGTAGTGGGAGGCAAGGATAAGCCTGCCGGTGAGGGCGTCGGGCGCAGCCTTCACCGCGCTCAAAAGCTCGCTCTCCCCTTCGGCCTCCTTACCCCTGCTGAAATAGAGCGCCCCCTTCCTTAGATGCGCACTCGCCT
This sequence comes from Geomonas agri, assembly GCF_020179605.1. Classification (NCBI taxonomy): domain Bacteria; kingdom Pseudomonadati; phylum Thermodesulfobacteriota; class Desulfuromonadia; order Geobacterales; family Geobacteraceae; genus Geomonas; species Geomonas agri. The sequence goes on along the minus strand of NZ_JAINZO010000001.1, from coordinate 774,076 downwards.
GCCGGGGGTCGAGCCTGGTAGCCCGGTCCAGCTCCCGCATCCCTTCCGCGAACTCCCCTTGGAGCACGTAGGCGCTACCCAAAAGGTTGTGCGCCGTGGCGTTGCCGTCGTCGGTAGAGAGGACCTTCTTCACCTCGGCGATCGCGTCGTCGGTACGCTTTTGCACGAGCAGGATCTGGGCGGCCATGAGCCGGGCGCGGCTTGAGTCTGGCATGCGGTCCAGGATGACGCGGAACTGGGAGAGCGCCGTCTCGAGCTCTCCCTTGCTGTAGTAGCAAAGGCCCAGGAAGTGGTAGGCCTCGAGGGTGGGGGCAAGCTTTATGGACTGCTGGAGCTGCGTGATGGCGTCGGCGTAGTTCTTCCTGTAGTAGCCGACCATACCCTTCAGGAGGTAGCCGTCCCCCCGCGTGGGGAAATCCTTGATCAGCTGGTCAGCGGCGCTGTCCGCTTTGCCGGCCTCGCCCCGCTCAAGCCACAGCCCTCCCAGCCTGAAGCGGGCAGGGATCTGGTTCGGGTCCTGTTTGACGATCCTCTCGTAGACCGCGAGGGCAGGGTCCCTGTGCCCGGCGGAGAGCTCCAGGTTCGCCTGCAGGTAGAGGGCCTTGATGTTGCCGGGCTCGGCGGATAAAAGCCGGTTCAGCTCCTTGCCCGCCTCCTCGCGTCGCCCCATGGAGAAATGTGCCGCGGCGAGGGCGAGCCTGGCCGACCCGCGCCGGGGATCGGCGCTGAGGGCCCGGGTCAGGTAGGAGAGTGCCCCGTCGTAATTTTTGCTCACGGCACACGCCTCGCCTGCCACCTCGAGCCCCTCGGAGCTGTCGGGGTGCCGGGAGAGGTACTGACGGGCTAGCTCGGTGGCGCGCTCCCCCTTGCCGGTCCTGCTCGCGAGCCTGGCAAGCTCGAGTACCGCCTCGTCCCGGGAAGGGTTCTGGGTGAGCACCTTGGTGAATTCCTTCTCCGCCTGCTCCGTTTTCCCCAGCGCCGCGTAGGCCCTGCCGAGCTGGAAGCGCGCCTCGAAGAAGTTGGCGTCCTTCTCGAGCGCGTTCTTGAAGTAGACTACCGCGGCACCGGGATTGGCTTCCAGCTGCTTCATCCCCTCGTCATAAAGGGTCTCTTTGGTTTTGCTGCCGCAGGCAGCACAGGTCAAAAGCACGATCAGAAGCAGGGGGAGTAATCTCACAGTAAGACCTCCACTCAGGCAGTAGGTACGGTGATTCAGTGATCTGTTGATTCATTAATTATGTCGAAAAATTTAACACTTAATGGTGCAAGCGCAAGTGAAATAATTCAGTCACTATGCAAGGGGGCAGGATTCGTACAGAGAAAAAAGTTACCGTGTGACACTCATTTGTGCAGATACATGAAATGGGGGATCGGCCTGAAAGCTTGGGGGAAACATTTTTTGAGAAAGGAATGATTTGTTAATACAAATAAATTACCGCCAACACAGCACGGCATCCACACTGGAGTGGCCGCATGGCTTGGGGACCACCCAAAGCAGGCTTTTACCCAACCGCGCTGAGGGCAGCCGTGAGGGAAAGAGGCAACCCCGCTCCCACCGGGAGCGGCCCACCGCCCGCGGATTGCCTCTTGCACCGGCAGCGCCGCGGAGCGCTCCTTCACCCCTCCCGGTGGCGGGGCCTCTCCCGCGGGACAGGCGGCAGCCTTCCCCCCCCCCGTGCCCGGGCCGCCCGGGGGGCGCCGTCCAAGCTCCCGGGCCTGTTCCCCTCCGGCAGCAGCGGGGAAATGCCCCGGCACTCATTGAGCTCCCTGCCGCAGGGGCAGAAATCGCCCAGGCGGACCTCACTGAGGGTGCAGAACTCGATCGCCGTCTCCCTGGCATACTGCAGGAATGTTTCCAGGCTTGCAAAGAAGCGCTCCGTATCGCCTGCGCTCCTGTTGAAGGGGGAGAGCCCCGGCACCAGCGTGGTCGAATGGAAGAACAGGTTCAGGTAGCCGATTTTCAACGCGCGCAAGCGCCTGGCGAGCATGACCATGCAAGGGCCGGTGGCAGTTTCCGGGGAGAGCGCCACCTTGTTCAAAAGCCTCAGCCGGTCGAGGATGCCGCAAAGCCTCATCTTCCTGAGCGGCGCTCTCTTGAGCAGTTCATCGGCGCGGCAGCAGATGTCGAAACCAGGCTGCAGAAAGCCCACCGTGGCAGGGAACTGCAGCAACTCGCCTGCGTCGTCGCTCTCGAAGATGTTCTCTGCGGAAAAGCGGTAGGGGCGGGGCGGGACCCTGCTGTAGTCGACCCCGTGGTAATCGGTCCAGCTGGTATAGGAGGTGACCGAGGTATCTATCTTGACCCCGAGCCTCTGGATGGAGCGTGCCGTGGCGCTACTGAAGGCCCAGCGACCGGCGCGGAAGGAGGCGGGCATGATCCCAAGGTTGTCGCAGATCGCGTTTTTGAGCGCTTCCAGCTTGCGGAACTGCAACTCCTCGGGGAGGTTGCACAGCATGCTGTTGATCGAGCAGAGCTGCTCCTCGAAGGGAGGGGTGTTCCAGGGGTGACAGTGCATGCCGACCTCGCACTTGCCGCGCGAGAGCAAGTCGGAGAAGAGCTCGATGGCCAGCGGGTCCGTGGCGACCGGGTAGTTGATGAGGTAGGTCGGCCGCATGCCGTAGCGGTCGAAAAGGGTCTGGAGTTTGTGGATCTGCTTCAGGTTCTCCAGCGAGTAGCACCGGTCCGTGTATCCACCCCAGTTGTCCTCTTCCGTATCGATGGTGATGACGAGCAACATGGCCCACCTCCGCTTATGGGACGCAGCGTCGAGGACTAGGGAAAAACCTGCGGCGACCGGGCGGAAGGCGCGCTGTCACGCCGGAGGAGGTCAAGGCCGTACTGCACCAGCCGGAACTTTTTCAGGAAGAGTTTCCACCCGCAGTTCCTGAAGTATTCGAGGGTGCCGGAAAAAGAGGCGGGGTAGATGGTGATCATCCCGCTGGCCCCGGTGCGGCCGGTCCACTCCATCTTCCAGGGTTCGCAGCCGCCGCACAGGTCGCAGACCGAATACCCTCCGGTCTCCCGGCACCAGGTGAGCACTTCGGCGAGAAGGAGCAGCCCCGGGGTGAGGTGCCGGTACTTTTCATCGTAGCCCGTCTTCAGGATGAATAGCGTGTTGCCCCGGACTAGGCAGAAACAGGCGGCGGTGACGCACTGGTCGAGCCTCAGCAGGAACAGGACCAGCGCGCCGCTTTCGAGCGCCCAGCGCGCCACTCCCCGGTAGTAGCTCTCCGCGTCGTGCCGGCACTTGATGGCCGTCCCCGCCTCCCCTTTCCAGCCGCGGTACTCTACCTCGAACACCTCGGAGAGGGTGGCTTCGAGGGAGTCGTTCCCGGTCACGGCCTGCAGCCAGATCCTGCCTTCCCTCGCCCCACGCTTGCGGCTTTGCCGCAGCGATTTCTGCACCCTTCCCGAAAGGCGCCCCAGCAGTTCCTCCTCGCTTTGGGGGACCTCAAGCCAGGGTGCCGTGGGGTGAAAGCTCTGATGGAAGCGCCCCCCCCTTCGGGCCAAAAGTTCCAGCAAAGGGCCGGTGTTGGGCCCCTGGGCAGGCATCTTTTCGATGGTGATGCTCTCTGCCGGGAAGAGGCGCGCCGCAGCGAGGAGAAAACCGGACAACGCCGCTGGACGCTCCTCCCCGGCCACGAGAAAATCATAACAGTGGGTCTCGTTGTTGGTGAGAGATCGGATGCTCCTTTGCTGCGTTCCCTCCTGCACCAACTGGCACGGGAAGATCCCCATCGGTTTCCCCCCCTTGGAGAGTACCGTCACCAAGGGGCGCGCGGCGGCGCCGAAGGAGCGCCACCAGCAGGAGAAATTCTCGAAGCTGAGAAAGACCCCGAGATCGCCGTAGGCCTTGGCGAGGGCGTCCCAGCTCCCCGGCAACTCCCGGGGAAAAGACCACTCCCGGTATGCGGTCGCCTCCCATCCGCCGGCAAGTTCCACCGTGAGGGGTGTCGAGTCGTGGCCCATGGCTTAGCGCACCCTGCGCAGCCAGTCGGTTTTCCAGAAGTAGAAACAGCAGCGGTCGCACCCTTCCTTGTCGTAGAGCCCGGTGCCGTCGCAGATCACGTCCCGCAGAACGACCGTGTCTTTCACCCGCACCATCTTCCAGGCGCGCTCGTCGAACATGGTCCTCACCGGCTTTAGGACGGTGTAGCGCTGCCCCGCAAAACGCTCCATTCCGGGCATGAACTGCAGCCTGCCGCAGCAGTTGTTGGCGTTCAGGGTCCGCCGGATCTCCTCCATGGTGAGGACCTCGACCAGGTCGCCCGGCTGCAGGCAGGAACCGGGCGGCGAGAAGAGCAGGTTAGCGCCCCTGTTGATGGCGCAGGCGCCGGCTGCGCTCACCTCCTCCATGCTGCTGAAGCGGCTGATCAGGCGCCGCTTGAGGGCGCTGTTCAAGCGCAGCGCGAAGGTCCTGGCCCTGTCGAAGACGGTGAGAGGGCCGCCCGAGCGGTACACCACCTGCAGCTGACATGTCCTGCCCCTTTCCATGACCTCCTCCTTCCCACGCGCCTGCTACCTGAGAAGCAGCTTCCCCGCGTGGCGGGCCATCCTCCAACACCCCGCCGACAGGGCGAGGGGACTTTTGCGCCAGAGCCTTAACTGCAGTGTGCGGCGGCCGCCCGTCGCCCAGAAGAATTTGTAACCTTCGTCCCCCTTCAGAAAATCGCAGCGCCGGTACCCCGCTTCCCGGGCGCTCACGATGCAGTGCCCCAAAAGGAGGTGCCCCACGCTGATCCTAGGGTTAAAGTCCTTGTCCACCGCCACGAGGTAGAGAAAGAGCGAGCCGTGGCAGCGAAAATGGAGCAGGCTGGCGATGTCGCGCCCGCCTACGGCAAGTGCGTCTATGCTCACCCCCCCCCCCTTCTCGCAGCGCTCCAGATACCCCGCAAGCAGGCGATGCAACACCTCACTGGTTCTCCCGGTCGCCTGTCGGTAAAAAGCGAAGAAACGCTCAAGGGAGGCCGCGTCGGCCTCTTCTTCCACCCGGTGGCTAACCGCGCCTTCCCGCTCCAGAATGGCGAGCTCTTTGTGAAACTTCTTCTTGCACCCTGGCGTGGCAGCAAGGGGCCACCCCTCCCGGTCGCTCGCCAGGTCGAGCACGGGGCAGAAGGCACCGGGGGTGATTTCATAGTACTTGCCCACTTCGTCGACCCGGTTCAGAAAGCGCAGCAGGAACACAGACTCGGCGGGGATATCCTGCAGGTGCAGCACGTCCCAGCGGCCGCGTCCCTCCCCCACAAGGTAGTGGTACAGGGCGTCGGCGACCTCCGTCTCGCGCCCCCTGCGGCAGAAGACGTCAAGGTAATCGCTCCCCCCTTCGGGTGTCCCCAGAAAGCGGATGGTGCGCCTTGGCAGCACCCCACCGCTCATCTCCAGGAAAAAGGGGGCGATGCCTGCCACCCTTCCCTTCTCCTCGAAAGAGAGGACGAAGAGGCTGCGCTTTTTGCCAAGGCAGCACTCAACCCAGGTTGCCAGCCACTCCCAGCGCAGAAAGGGGCTGTCCGAAACCGAAGCCTCGAGCAGTTCGTTCCACGATAGAGCCAGCCCTTGAAGCTTGGCGGGGGAGTCGATGACGGTGACGGACAGGTTGCTCATTTCCCCTCACAGTGCCGGGCCAAAGTCTCGAAGAGGATACTGCTCAAACAGGGAGCCGTTCTTTTCTCTGAGAGCAGGTCTGGTTTGTTGGATGTTAAGTCTACAACCAAGTTTACTGAGATCAAGCTAACTAAATGCCTCATGCAAATCGAAGCAATGAGAGAGGCAAAAACGCCAGTGTTACTGTTGCTTAACAACTACCGTCAAAGCTTTAAATTAAATATTTTTATTGTCAATAGATAGTGTGCGCCTGCTTATCCGTGACATTTCCTTTTTATGCAATCGCTGCTACAATTTTGCCCATGTTTGAGTCATCCCACATGAAGCAGGGAACCGATGTCCAAAACGGCAATCCAGGCACGACTGTACAGGGAAGCTGTCTGCCGCGTCCTCCCCTTCGCCGTTTTCATGGCGTTTGTGGGGCTCCAGGAACTTCTCCAGATCGCCGAAAGGGCCGGGTGGCTCAAGCTCCCCCCAACCGCCCATCTCTACCTGTACCCGATCAAGGCGTTGACCGTGGCAGTCCTCCTGTGGGCCTACCGGAAGAAGTACCGCGAACTGCACCTCGAAGAACTGTGTAACCTCACGAGAAACGTCACGGTTGTCCTGGTCGGAGTGGTCACCTTCGTCCTCTGGATCTCCATCGACTACGCCGTTCCGTTCTCCGCGGCACCCGCCGGCTTCATGCCGCATCTTCTACCCGCCGGACCGGTGCGTCTCGCGATTACCGGGGTGCGCATGGCAGGAGCGGTGCTCGTAGTGCCCCTCATGGAGGAACTGTTCTGGCGTTCCTTTTTGCTGCGTTACCTTGTCCACCCCGCTTTCCGCTCGGTGCGGATCGGCACCTTCACCTGGCCTTCTTTCCTGCTCACCACCGTTCTTTTCGGGCTGGAGCACCACCTTTTCTGGGCCGGTATGGCAGCAGGCGCAATCTATAACTTCGTCTGCTACCGGACCCGCAGCATCACCCTCTGCGTCCTCGCCCACGCCGTCACCAACCTCGCCCTGGTCTGCTACGTCCTTGCCACCGGAAACTGGCACCTCTGGTAAGGGGCTGTCGAGATCCATTACAGCTCCCATTGAAAGCGCCAACCGCAAATAACTGATTTTACGACGATTCGTTCGCCGCCTTACCACAAGCCTTGTCGACCGCCTTTACACCTGGTAACCATCTGAAAAATAAAGATAATGATATCAGCTCCTTGCAAACTGGGCTCGCAACTTGCTACTGGATGGGCACGTGACCAAGTTTGAGATAAACTGAATAGGAGGCTGTCATGAAAAAGAGTATTCTCGTAATCTTTGGTTTATTTATGATGTTCGGCACTTCAGCAGCTTTCGCTACTTTGGTTCCGGACCCGCTTGACCCTGCGGTGATGCACATCGGGGATCCACCCAACACTGGAACCTACCTCTATTATGGAAACACAGACCCTGAAGTTAGGCCGATTTCCAATACCCATCTCGGCATTCAGGAAAACGGCGATGGTCAACCCCCCCTTAACGACCCGCTGCTCATGATCATAGGGGTCCCCTACGTGGATAAGGATGCAATCCCAACAGCCCCGCCCTCCTCCATAACCCTCTCCACCGGCACGGGCGCCCTCGGGGGAACCGATTTCTACGGCGGGACCTGGAACACCTCCACCGGATTTGCCGGAAAGTTCAATACCGAGAAAGTGGACCTCTACAGTTGGATGGGGCTCGTTCCGTCTGGCAACGCCTCGAACAACTTCGGTAACTGGCATGACGCGGATCTGGCGGTGAACGGCATCGATGCGAGTTTCTTCGCCATCTTCGTCTACAGCCTGAACGGTACCGGCATCTCTGGCGGAGAAACCATCGACGTCACCTTCTCCGATCCCTTGGCAAACGGGACCTTCGTGGTGGCCTACGGACAGGCGTATGTTGGCAATGGTCCAGACCCAGGAATACACTCCTTCACCACCCCGTTCACCGAGGCAGGGCTCACCCACACCCCGCCAGTTCCCGAGCCTGGCACCATGATCCTCCTGGGCACCGGGTTCCTCGGTCTCGCAATCTGGGGCAAGCGGCGCAGAAACGCCTAAGCTCTGATAAATCAAGGGCCAAAGAGGGTGCCTTCCGGCACCCTCTTTTTTTGGGGCCCTTCTTCCCCAATCCTGTCGGATTCCTTTACAGTCCCGACATGAAAAGGAGATTCGGAAAGTTCACCGCGGCAGCCGCGCTGGCCCTGCTGGGATCCATGGCCGGGAGTGCCTACGCCAGCAGCATCGTCAAGACCTTCAACGTCTGGAACCAAGACGCGACCGTCGGCAACTACGGCACCGTCACGGTCGACGATACCGAAGCCAGCAAGATCAAATTCGTCGTGGACGCCAACGACCGCTTCTTAACCGCACCGGCAATAACATCGGCGGCACCCCGACCCTTACCTGGGGGAGCTTCTACTTCAAAGTGACCGACGAGACCACGTTGAACCTGAGCAGCTTCGATTTCACCGGCATGGCCACAGCACCTCCTGGTCCGCGGGCAGCGCGGCAACGTCTCCACGTTCGGCATCTTCAACAAAGACGCTAGCTACCAGGGGAGGACGATCGACAACACCCCTCTCACCTTCTACTACAACCTGGGAAGCAGCACCCTGACCACCCAGGATTTCGTCGTGGCAAACATCGAAGGTTAATTCTTCAGCTCGCACCTGAGAAACATAGCTGATCCGCCGGTGCCGGGAAACAGCGTATGGCTCGCCTCCATCGACAACCCGCCGGTCCCCGAGCCTGGCACCATGGTGCTTCTTGGTGCCGGTTTCCTTGGCCTGGCCATCTACGGCAAACGCCGCAGGAACTAAACTCGTTAACGAGAAGGAACGACAAAAGGCGATGCCCGCATGGGCATCGCCTTTTTTGGATTTTCCCCTTCAAATAAAAAGGGGGCCTTAGCGCCCCCTCTTCCGTTACCTTGTCAAGCATCCCGACAAAGGCCGGCGCCCCCCTGTAAAGCAATCCGACAGCCAGCACCTCATGCTGCGGCACTTCCCATGTGCCGTCTTTCCGGACCGCCGTAATTTTTCTTGTTCTTTGCGGAACGGATCGGATCGACACCGATGGTTACCCAACCAGAGGAGCGCAGAAATCGCGCCACGACACCGGCCTCGATCAAACTGTCCAGCATGTAGTCCTTCACGTAGTCGTACCGCTTGTTTGTCCAATGCACTTGAACCAGCATAACCGCCCCCTCGTGCTGCGGCTTCAGTTACCTCAGCCAGTTTCTTGTTATGACTTCTCAAACTAAAGCGACTGCAATTTTCAGACCCCCCTCAGCATGGACGACGCGAATGCTCCTGGTGGTACCGCGCTGTCGCCTAGAACTGTCCCAAAACCACTCGGGCCTGTCTTGAGGAGCCGGCCAACGGTGTCTGCGTATCCTGCTGGGCCTGCACCAAGCGCATCATGTTAGCCCCTTCCTCCCTGATGTCAATCGGAGCGTCACTGTCTCCCCCTGCCGCTACTGCTTGAGAGGACCAATCGCGTTCAATCGTGGCAGGCGCGCGATCCGCGAGCAGGCGGCACACCGGCGTAAGCTGTGTTTTTTTCATACCCGCTCCTTATCCCCCTTGGGGTGCGGGATGGCTTGATGCCATCCCGCCTGAAGAGACTAGAACAGCTTAAGGATGGACTGCGCCGCGGCTGACGAGAGGCTCAGCGAGGTGGTGCCCAGGGACTGGCGGGTTTGCAGCATGAGCATGTTGGCCCCTTCCTCGTTCATGTCGGCGAGGGTCAGGTTGTCGGCGCCGGTCTGCAGGGTGTTAATCATGTCGTCGGTAAAGCTTTGGCGCGTGGTGATGATGTTCAGGTTGGCGGCCAGGGCCTGGGTATTGACCCTGAGGGTCGAGATGGCGGTATCCATCTTCGCCGTGTCGGTGGTGATATCAGAGACAGTCTGCCAGCTGCCGCTGGCCGCGGTGAGGCTCAGGCCGTCGGAGCTAGCCAGGAAACCGACCACGTCCAGGGTCGAGCTGGCATCCTCGTTGAAGTTGACGGTCAAGGTGTTGATGCTGCTCAACAGGTCCAGGCCACGGTACCCCGAGTCGGAGGAGATGTTGTCGATCTGGCTGCGGATGGTGTTGTACTGGTTGGCCAGCTTCGACTGCACGGTGGTATCGCTGGTGGAGAGGGCGGACTGGGCCACGCCCTTGGCGGCGTTGATCAGACCGGTGATGGCGCTGATCCCGGCGTTGGTCGCCTTGACCGTCTGGACCGCTTCCGACATGCCGTCCTTGCGGTCGGAGAGGTCGCTGGCGCGCTGGTTGGCATTTTGGGCCGCGAAATAGTTGGTCGGGTTGTCCAGGGCGCTGTTGACCTGCTTGCCCGACGACAGCCTCTGTTGGGTGCGGTTCAACAGCTGGCTGGTGTTCTGCAGGTACAAAAGGTTGGTCCTCATGCCGGCGGTCAAAGAGATGTCACTTACTGTCATGGCGTTACTCCTTTTCTGGGCGACCCGGCGTTCTGCCGGTGGTTTTCCAACCGTTGCGCTGCCTCGCACGGAAAAAGGTCGCAGAGTGGCCAGTTCGGCGCCCCCTCCGCACGCACGAATAGTATGCTTATCGACGTCGGGAAATATAACTTAAGAAGTTTTTAATTCAAAAATATAAACTTTATTCGAGGAGAATCAGGTAACGGGGATGCAGAGGGATGCGGGGTGCCGGCGCCTCCCTACGCGGGAGTGCGCCGGCAATGCACTAGGGGGCCTGCTGGGGAAAGCGGACCACCGCCTCGCCGTCGGCGGGGGGAGCAGTCGCCTTGCGGCGGTTGGCGCCACCGGAGAAGAGGAGGAAGCCGTACTTGCCGTAGTGGGTTACCTTGGGACCGTACTGGACCGCAGCCGCAGGTGACCCCGGTTCGAAGAGGGCGACGACGCCTTTCCCGGGCGCCATACGCTGTAGCACCGTGAGGGTGAGCGCGTCCTCCTCCCCGGCTCCGGCAGGGGTGACCGCCTCGGCACCGGTCGGCAGCAGCGCTAGGTCGCGGGGCCGGCCGCAAAAGATAAGATCGTGCCCCGCCACCTGCGCGGGCTTCAACTCCGCCTCGTCGACAACTGCCGCCTTCCCTTGGGAGAGGGAGGCGAGAAAAGTCCGGAAACCCACCAGGTCGGTCCGGCAGTTCCTGGTGGTCACCCCGACTAGGTTGCCGGACCCCTTGATGCTGTTGACCGTGGCCGGTATCTCGCCGGGGGAGAGCACACGAAAGACCTCCGCATCAGGGTCGAGCAGCAGGCGCTGCGGCTGTCCCGGCGCGGCAAGATCGAAGGAGGTGGCTCCCTTGGCTGGCACCGGCACCAGCCGGGCGAGCGCCCCCGCGGTGCTCTCCAACCGCAAGGGGACCTCCTGCGCGAAGTACGGCGGGGTCTGTGCCAGCGTCCCCGTCACCTGCCATCCCGCCCCCTCCTGTCGACTCCGCGTGCCCTTCAGGGCGAGCCGCGCGCCCCCGGGGCGCTCGATAAGCGGCCTGATCTGGGGCAGGTCCCTGCCGGAGGCCTCCGTGAAGACGCGCAGCAGGTCGCTCCAGGAGGCGGAGCGGTACATGCGCTGCCGCGCCAGCTCGCGCAACGCCCCGAAGAAGGCCTTGTCGCCGATCCGGGACCGGATCATGTGGAACACCATGGCGGCCTTGCCGTAGCCGATGGCCCGGGACGCGGGATCGTTGCGGCTCACGAAGGCGGTGAGCGGGAAATCGTTGTCCGGGGTGACCAGGGAGGCGTAATCGATGAGGAGCTGCTTGCGGTATTCGGCCGCCTCAGACTGCGAGCGACGTTCCTTCAAAAGGTAGTCGGCCAGGTAGGTAACCAGCCCCTCGCACCAGTTTCCCTCTGCGAGTTCCACGTCAATTCCGTTGCCCCACCAGGAATGGGCGATCTCGTGCGGAAGACTGGTGTCGACGATGAAGGGAAGCCTGATCACCGAGCCGCCAAGCAGGGTGAAGGACGGGAACCCGTAGCCGGTCGGGAAGAAGTTCTCCACCACCGCGAACTTCTCGAACGGATAGGGGCCGAACAGTTCCTGGTACAGGGTGAGATATTTCGCAGCCGCCTCCAGGTAGCGCGGCGCAAGTTCGGCGTTGTCCCGGTAGAAGTAGCTGTAGAGCGTGATACCAGCCGCCTTGCGCTCCTGCACCAGGTACGGGCCGGCGCACAGGGACACCGCCCCCACCGGCCTGGTCTCCTGCCACACCGACCGGGTGACGCCCCCGGAAGTTTCCCTGGCCAGTCGTGCCCCGAAGGTGATGGCTTCCATGCCAGCCGGCGCCGAGATGGTGACCTTGCGGCTGGCGGGAACCTGCTCCGGCACTGGGTACCAATCGGCTCCCCCCCCGAGGAAGGTCCCCTCGCTGCCGATGGCGGCGTTGACGCCGTAGCTTGGATCCTCGCCCGCAGCGGGGTGCCGGGACACTTGGTCGTTGAAGCTGGCCCGGTAGGACACCACCACGCTGCTCTCCCCCAGCGGGAGCTCCAGGTCGATGGCCCCGGAGCGGAAGGTATAGGGAAGGTCGCGGCCGCCGCAACGCACCCGCTCGACCCGCGCCTGGCTCGCGAGCCGGAGCCGGACGCTGCTACTGCCGGGAGCGAAGACAATGCGGCTTTCGCCGGAGATTTCATGGCGGGGAGGATCGAGGGTAACCGCCAGTTCCTGGCTCACCACCACCTGAGACACCGGCGCCGCGGCGCGGCAAGGTGACGCCGTGACAAGCAACATGAAAAAAAGGAATAACCGCACCGAAACCACCCGCACAGGCACCTCCTACCGACGCCGCATCGGCGCTATGTTGCTCCTGCCCGCAAGGCAAGAAGCGATCAAAGTTGTGATGTTTGCCTCGGTCAGTACGTCACGCTGCAGCAGGTGCTCGCCAAAACCGGGACGGCAGACCTGGTCCTAACCAGGGAGGTGCACGACGCGCAACCGAACTACGTGCTTTCCAGCCCATTTTCGCCAGGAGCTGGGGTCCTACGACTGGCGCCTGTACCGCGACATCTTCATGTCCGCGCGCGAGAACCGGATTCCCGTGGTCGGCCTGAATGTCAACAAGGACCTGGTGACCAAGGTTCACCTGGACAGCCTCCCCTCGTGAGAGAAAGCGGTGCCACATTACGGCCATTTCCCCTTGATTGCAAGTCATCCCTTAGAAAAGCTTGTTCCAGATCAACGTGACGCCGTTACCTGAACGACCGTTGCGCATCGCCCCTGATTCCCAACTCCAGGCAAGGTAGAGCGAGGAATTCCAGACAAAAGCGCTGTCTACGGCGACCGTGACGGCGGCGCCCTGCATCCGGTCGAAGGCGACCCGGTCGTTCCCCACCGCAGTGGCGCGATCCGCCCAGATGTAGGAGCCGAGCGTGCTCAGGTAGAGGAAAAAAGCAAGTTCGCGACGGTAGCCGGCGCTGGCCGTCACATAGCCGCGCGCCAGCACCCGGTCGTAGATCACGCCGCTGTAGTGCGGCCAGGCAAGGTCGTACTGCTCGCTCGGGAAAGGTGCGCCGTCCAAGCGGAAGGCGTTGAAGCGATCCCCCCTACCCTGCGCTGTCATGCCGCCGTAGAGGCTGAACAGGAGCCTGTTGCGCTCAGAGAGCCCCGGCACCCCGGCCGCTCCGACCAGGTGCCCCTCCACCTGGGTGTAATCGCGATTGCCCCGGTCGCCCGGTCCTCCCTCCCCTTGCCACCTGTCCCGGTGCAGGTGGTCGATGTCGAACCCGGCAGCTAGCCCGTGGTGCGGCAGTTCCAGTAGGTTGCGGCGCAGCCCGTCGTAGCGGCAACGCAACCGGGCGCCAAGGAGCGACGTGTTGGGAGGGATCCAGAGACCGGGTGCGGTGTCACTTTCCCGGTGGGCGTAAAAGTACCCTCCTCGTCCCACCAGTTGCACTCTGAGGTCATTGTCGACTTGGAAGGGGTAGACCGGCTTGCGCCAGCCAACGCCGAACGAGCCAAGCAGCACCCCGTGGTAGAGCGCGGTGCCGCGGATCTCCTTGTCGTCACGGAGTTCCCGTCCCGCCACCGGGAGCGTGTCGTTGTCGAACTGGGCCACCAGGTCCCATCCCCCGACGTCGCGCAGATAGTCGAGCTCGTTAACGAAAACCGCCACCATAGCCCGCCGGTAGCTGCGGTCGGTGATGCGCCGGTGGTACAGGGCGGCCACTGGAATGGCCGGACTCTGCCCCTGTGCCGGTGCTAGCAGCGAGCCCCCCACGGTGATGGAGGTCATCCTGGTGCGGTCAACGGCCGGTATGCTCGCCTGCTGTCCCATGAAGGTGACCTGTTTTGCCTCGCCGGCCAGGGGGGTATGGTATTCCGGCTCCTCCGCGGCTATGCAGAACGGGGGCCGCTGCACGAGTAGCCACGCCGCAAGAAGACCCAATAGGAGCCTCCACCATCGATGACGCACCTGTATCGTTGCGCCGCCCGGACCGCTCCGACCGCTACCCCCTCCCGCCCCTGCTCCGGCATTCTCCCCCTGCCCCAAACTCGTTTCCCCCTTTGCCTGCCCTATTCCGCTGGCCATGGCTGCCTCCGTTTGAGTTGTGCTGGCGCTGCCTATCCAGGAACAACGCTCCACTATAATTGGAAATTACTAATACTCAAGGAGCCACACAACAAGCCATTTTGCAGTTGACAGCCTATGGTTACCAGATGGTAAGGTTGCCATCAGGTAACCAGGAGGTTCTTGAGATGGAGCAACTGACGCCACGACAACAGGAGGTGCTGGAGATTATTTCCCGGCACGTAGAGGCCTACGGCTACCCCCCCACCTTGCGCGAGATCGGCGCAAAGCTCGGGGTGAGCGGCACACTGGGGGTACTGAAGCATCTGGAGGCACTTGAGAAGAAGGGGTACCTGCGCCGTCAGGAGGGGAGCACGCGAGGAATCACGCTGAACCGGCAGGGGCAGGGAGCAAGTCTCCCCATCGTGGGGACAGTGCGGGCCGGGGCGCTGCACCCGGCCATCGAGGACATCGAGGGGCACTTCACCATCGACCGCTCCCAATTAGACAAGGGTGGCACATTCTTCCTTCGCGTTAAGGGGGACTCCATGATCAACGCCCACATCAAGGAGGGAGATCTTGCCTTGGTGCGCCCGCAGCCCGACGCCAACAACAAGGACATTGTGGTCGCCATGGTGGCCGGCGAGGCGACTCTCAAGCGCTTTTACCGCGAGGCGAACAGAATCCGGCTGCAACCTGAAAACCCCAACTATGATCCCATCTTGGTACACGAGAGTGACGGCGAGGTCTCCATCGTGGGGAAAGTAGTTGGCATCTACCGGCAGATGGAGTAATTTCATGCAGCGCCTGAGCGACAGCGTCAGGGTAGCCGCCATCTTCGCCCCTGGCTCCGGGATCCGCCCGGTCTGGTTCGAGTGGGGCAGGAAAAAGTGCTGCGTCACCCGCCTTGCCTACTGCTGGAAGGACGCACTGGGGGGAGCCACCCGCTTGCACTTCGCGGTCTGCGACGACAGTAACCTCTATGAACTGATGTACGACACCTCCGACCAGAACTGGACCCTCATGGGGGTCGAGGAGCAGTAGCACTTGGCCGAGAACAGGATCATCCTGCACATCGACATGAATGCCTTTTTCGCGTCGGTCGAGCAACAGTCGAACCCCGCCCTGCAGGGGAAACCGGTAGCGGTGATCGGTGCGGCCAAGCGCACCATCATCACCACCTGTTCCTACGAGGCGCGCGCCTTCGGAGTCAGGACCGGGATGAACAGTTGGGAGGCGCGCCAGAAGTGCCCGGAGCTGATCTTCGTGGTGGGCAACAACAAGAAGTACAGCTACACCTCCAAGCAGATCATCGCCATCATGCGCGAGTACACCCCGCTGGTGGAGGTCTTCTCCATCGACGAAGCCTTCCTCGACGTGACGGGGAGCTTGAGCCTGTTCGGCTCCGCTGAGGAGATCTCCCGGATGATCAAGGAGCGCATCAGGGAGCGCTTCGGCCTCACTTGCTCGGTGGGCATCGCTCCCAACAAGCTCCTGGCCAAACTCGCCTCTGACATGCAAAAGCCCGACGGGCTCACCGTGATCGCGCCGGACCAGGTGGCCCGGGTCATGGAAAGGCTGCCGATCCAGCAGCTGTGTGGCATCGGCGCCAAGACCCAGCAGCAACTGGCAGCGTTCGGCATCAGGACCTGCGGTGAGCTGGCGCGGTTCCCGGTCGACATCCTCAGGAAGAAATTCGGCGTCACCGGTGAGCGGCTGCACTACATGGGGCTCGGGGTGGATGACGCCCCGGTGGTCCCCGAGGAGGAGGCCGAGGAGGTGAAGAGCGTTGGTCACAGCACCACGCTCGACGCCGATCTTTGCCAGCGATCCGAGATTCTGGCGGTACTGCTGCAGCTCTCCGAAATGGTAGGCAGGCGCGCCAGGAAGTACCGCGTCACCGGCAAGACAGTCACCCTTACTATCCGCTACCCTGATTTCACCACCTTCTCCCGCCAGATGAGCCGCGCCGCCCCCACTAACAACAGCGACGAGATTTACCGCGACGCCGTGCAGTTGCTGGACCAGCTGGAACTGGCCCAGCCGGTGCGCCTTTTGGGGGTGCGCATCACCAACCTGACCCACCAGGCGGAACAGCTCCCCCTGTTCGAGAACGAACGGAAAAAGGCGCTCGTAGCGAGCGCCATGGACTGCCTCAACAACAGGTTCGGGGACTTTTCGGTCACCTACGGCACCCTGCTCGGCAAGGAGTGCGGCGCCAAGGTCATCTCACCGGCCTGGAAGCCGGAGGGGGTGCGCAACGTGAACGCGGACTGAACGCGTCCCACGCGCGGGGCAAGCAGGTAAAGAAGGAAGGGAGCCGCGGCCAGGCAACACCGCCCCCCTGCGACGGATCACAGCCTCCGGATCAGTTGCATGAGCAGGTTGCCGTTCGCTGTAGGGTCGAAGTAGCGCCTGCACTTGTCCGCCCCGCTCTGGCCGATCCTGGCGGCCGTTTCCGGATGGTCGAGGCAGTATTCGAGTGCGCCGGCAATGGCGGAGACGTCGCCCGGCTCGACGATGATCGCATCCTCCATGTGGCTGAGGTAGCGGCGTACGTCCCCCACGTCCGAGACGATGACCGGGTTGCCGGTGGCCAGGTACTCGCCCAGTTTGAAGGGGAAGCCGGCGTTGGCGTAGGTCGAGCCGGTTCTGGTCACGCAGAGGACGTCGGCCCCAGATAGGAAGCGGTAGAAGGCGCTGTCATCCAGGTAGCCGATGTACTGTATGGCGGGATTGGATGCGATGCGCGGCTGGTAAAGCTTGACGCTCGCCCCGGTGCCGCACAGCATCAGGGTGCAGTTCCCCTTCTTTTGCTGCACCTTCTCAAAAGCATCCAGCAACTGCTCGATGCCGTCCTTCTTGGCAAAGGACCCCGCGTAGACGATCCTCGTCGGCCCTGGCTCCCTGTCCGGGCGGACCTTCGTACCGCACCGGGCCGAGATCGGGATCAGCACCAGGGGCACCGAAGCATTCACCTTCTTGCCGTAGAGCGCTCTTAGGTAGTTGGAGATCACCACGACGCCGTCGGCAAGCCCAAGAAAAAACCGGTCCAATAGCTCCCCCGCCAGCCACCTGATCTTACCCGGCAGGCTCAACTTGTCGTCAATGAAGGTGTTGTCCTCGACGATGTCGAAGATGACCAAGTACCCCAGGCGCTTGGCGGCCAGTATGAAGGCTACGCTTTCCAAGGTGACGCCGCCGTAACTGTACAGTACGTTCCTTCCCCCCGAGATACGCCACCGCTTCAGTGCCCCTACCCCATCCCTAAGGTAGCGGAACAGTCCCGAGACCAGGAAACGGTCCAGCTTTAGATCGGCGCCGATGCGCCGGTACTCCGTGCCGAGGTAGTTCCCCGCTTGCTCCGTTCCCGCGTTCTCGCCCGTCGATCGTAGTTGCAGCACCCTGGTCGTCGTCGACAGCCCGTTCAAGTAGTCCAGGAAATGCTGGATCCGTTTGGTCGATGCCATCCCGGAGGGGTACCCGAATTTTCCCAAGAAGACTACGTTGATGTCGTTTGCCATGACTGATTCTCCCGCTCTGCCGTTTCGTGCTAGAATCCCGGAACGCCGGTCGGAACCTGGTCCCAGTAGGTGACCGAGCCGTTATGCCAACGCACGATCTGGACGCTTTCGTCCTGCGAGATGACGATGGCTATGGCCTGGTGTAGCCGCTGGCAGAGGCGGTACGCCGCCCTGTGCCTCGTCCCCACCCCCTCGCTCAGCACCGACTCGCACTGCCCGCCCTCCGTATCCAGGGCATGCGCCACCATCCCCACGCTATCCAGGTCTCCGGAGATGACCCCGCCGAAGCCGAGCAGTTCCTGCCGCTTGGTAATCACCACTGCGCCGTCCACGGCGGAGAGCGCCGCAATGAAGTGGGCGACGTCGAAGATGGCCTCATCGAGCAGCGCGATGTTCTCATTTTTGCTGTTGACGTACTCGTGCCACCCCACCATTTTCCCTTCTGCAGCCGCGCTCCCGTTGATCTCAGCCAGGGTGTTCATGATGCGCAAGGTGAGCGAAAGGAAGCGCTGCCGCGAATCGAATTCCAGGAACTGGTACTTCAGGGTCAGGTAGGGGTTCTGCTCCATGATCTCGTCAGCCATCTCGGCCGGCAGGTAGACCAACAGCCCGCCGTGGTTGGAGTTTCTGATCACGCTGATTATGCGACGGATTGCCTGCTGTCCGATCTTGCTGCCGAATTCGGGGTCGAGGTCGGCCCAGGGGCGCTCCGCGCGCTGCCGCGCCTTGCGGTGCAGGGCGAAGGTCTCGTCGTTCAAGGGGGAAAGGCTCTTCCTCATCCAGTCGGAGTTAAAGACGTCCAGGGTCGGGCAGTTGATCTGCCCCCCGTTCAGCGAGGCGATGATCTCGTCCCCGATGCAGACCGAGATCTGCCCCGGACCGGTGACGTAGACCACCAGGCTCGGCGGCATGGGGGGAGAGGTCTTGCGGCCGCCGTAGACGGCATGCATCCAGCGGGTTCCTGAGTGGAGTAGCCCCCAGATCTGGGCCCCGAGAGCGGGATCGATGAAGATGCCGATCAGTGTGCGGTAGAAGTCGGCGGCAGGCGCCAGGCGGTGCAGCTCGTATTCGTTGAAGGGACGCGTCCTGGAGAAGATGAGGCGGTGCATCCCGGTCGGGGGGCCCTCCTGGGCGGCGAAGAGGTAGGAGTCCCGGATGATGAGCCGGAACATGACCGGGCGCTCCTCTTCGCGCAAGAGGCTCGCCTGGTAGCAGGTGGAGATCACCTGCTCCAGCACCGCGCGCTCGGGAAGCTGCAGGCTCCCCGCTTCCCGCTCTGGGCAGACCCGCTCCAGAAACGCCTCGTCCCGCCACCGGGCGTAGATGAAGGCGACCAGTTCTCTTGGGTAGCTGTGTCCCTCTCTCATCTCCTCCCCCGCATCGTTACAGGCACCACACCCGGATTCCGGCGCTCGCCATCTGGTGCGGGTCGTAGATACCCTTGACGTCGATCAGGACCGGGTTCTCGACCATGAGGCTCGCGAACTTGGCCGGGCTCCACTGCCGGTAGTCGTCGTGGGCCACCGCAACCACCACCGCGACCGCCGGTTGCAGACGGTCCGGATCCTTGAGCGATACCCCGTAGGCGCTCCTCGCCTCCTGGGGATCCGCCATCGGGTCGCATACCTGTACCTTCAGACCGTAGTCCCCCAGTTCGTTCAGGATGTCCACCACCTTGGAGTTCCTGAGGTCCGGGCAGTTCTCCTTGAAGGTGAGGCCGAGCACCGTGACGTAGGAGCCGAGCACGTGGTGCCCGGCCCTGATGATCTCCTTGACCGCGCGCTGGGCAACAAATTTCCCCATACCGTCGTTGATGCGCCGGCCTGCCAGGATCACCTGGGGGATGTAGCCGATCTTCTCCGCTTGATAGGTCAGGTAATAGGGGTCGACGCCGATGCAATGCCCGCCGACGAGCCCCGGCTTGAAGTTGAGGAAGTTCCACTTGCTCCCCGCGGCAGAGAGCACCTCGCTGGTGTCGATGCCGAGTCGGTCGAAGATCAGGGCCAGCTCGTTCATGAGGGCGATGTTCAGGTCGCGCTGGGTGTTCTCGATCACCTTGGCCGCCTCCGCGACCTTGATGGAGGGGGCGCGGTGCACCCCCGGGACCACCACTTCCGAGTAGACCGACGCGATCACGTCAAGGGTGCGGGGGTCCTGGCCCGACACCACCTTCAGGATGCTGGTAAAGGTGTGCTCCTTGTCGCCGGGATTGATCCGCTCCGGGCTGTACCCCACGGTGAAGTCGTCCGGGCTCTTCATCCCCGAGACCCGCTCCAGAATCGGTAGGCAAATCTCCTCGGTGACGCCGGGGTACACCGTCGACTCGTAGACCACAATGTCCCCCTTTTTGAGCGCCTTCCCTACGGTCTCCGATGCGCTGCACAACAGGGTGAGGTCAGGCTGGTTGGCCGGGTCAACCGGCGTAGGAACGGCCACCACGTGGAAGTCGGCCTCGCGCAGGTCCTCAATCCTGTTGGTGTAACAGATATCCGCGCTCACCAGCTCCTCCGAAGCCACCTCACCGGTCCGGTCGCACCCCGCTCGCAACTCATCAATCCTTCTCGTGCTGATGTCAAAGCCGATGGTGCTGCGCACCTTGCCGAAGGCCACCGCTACGGGCAGCCCGACGTACCCCAGGCCCACCACCGCAATCTTGCGTCCATGCCCCATGCTGCACCTCCCTTTGCCGGCACCACTGGTGGTGCCGGCCCGCTCTCACCATGAGTCACCGTATGCCTTAGTCTGCGGCCATAATCCGCGGCCGCAGGGCAGGCGCCACTCCGAAAAAAACATTGGACATTTTTAAGATATTTACTGCAAAGCTCCAGAGAGGAAGTGTAAAAAAAACCTTTTTTTTAGCGTCAAGGCCACAAACTTCCCGGCTACCCTCATCGTTGACCGCTTCCGCCCCGGTCAAGGGCGCGGAAGCTTTACATGGACCCGCTATTTTGTTAAGATGCCGGCGTTTCTCTTCCCCCGAAAAGGTTTTCCAAATGTCTGAAATGACGCCCATGATGCGGCAGTTCCTCGAGATTAAGGCAGAACACCCCGACGCCATCCTCTTCTTTAGATGCGGCGACTTCTACGAAATGTTCCTTGACGATGCGGTAAAAGCTTCCCGCATCCTCGGTATAACCCTTACTTCGCGCAACAAAAACGCGGATGGCTCGGAGGTTCCCCTGTGCGGAGTCCCCTACCACTCCTGCGCTCCCTACATTGCCAAGTTGGTTGAGGCGGGCGAGAAGGTGGCCATCTGCGAACAGGCGGAGGACCCCAAGCTCGCCAAGGGGATCGTGAAGCGCGAGGTGGTCAAGGTGATCACCCCGGGGCTCGTGATCGAGGACGCCTCACTTTCTCCCAAGGAAAATAATTACCTCTTGGCCCTTTGCAGCGACGGCGACTGCTACGGGCTCTCCTACCTGGACCTCTCCACCGGCGAGTTCCGGGTCACCGAGCTTTCCGGGCTGCAGGCAGCGCTCGCTGAAGTTGCCTGCATTGCGCCGCGCGAGATCATCCTTCCCTCCTCCTTCCGGGAACCGCAACGCGCCAAGGAGATGGCACCGGCTGCGACGGACCGCAGCGTCACCTACTTCGAGGAGTGGGTCTACGACAGCGATTACTGCAACCGCCTGATCGGCAACCAGTTCAAGGGGGCCACCGCCGAGACGCTTGGCTGCCATACCCTCCCGGTCGCGCTTCTTGCCGCGGGTGCCGTGCTGCACTACCTGGTGGATACCCAGAAGGGGAACGCCCCGCACGTCACCGGGATCACCCCTTACAACCAAAACCAGCACCTGCTCCTGGACGAGTCGACCCGGCGCAACCTGGAGCTGACCCAGACCATCGCCGACGGCAAGCGCAAGGGGTCACTCCTTGGGCTCATGGACCGTACCGTCACCGCGATGGGGGGGAGAAAACTCAAGCAGTGGATCAACTACCCGCTCATGGACCAGGAGAAGATCCGCGGACGCCAGGACGCGCTGCAGGAGCTGATCGAGTTCCCCGGCGTGCGCGCCGAACTGAAGACGCTTCTCTCCGGAGTCTACGATCTGGAGCGCCTGAACGGGCGCATCAGCCTCGCCTCAGCGTCGGCCAAGGACCTGGCGGCGCTCAAGTCGTCGCTGTCCCGGCTCCCCGCCATCAAGGAGCAGGTAGGGACGTTGGCCGCGCCCCTGCTGCAGGAGTTGAATAACGGCATCGATCCCCTCTCCGAGATCTGTGACCTGATTACCCGCGCCATCGTGGAGGATCCCCCCTTCGTGCTGCGCGACGGCGGCATCATCGCCGACGGCTACAATGCGGAGTTGGACGACCTGCGCGCCATCAGCCGCGAGGGAAAGGGATTCATCGCGCGTCTGGAAGCCCAGGAAAAGGGGCGCACCGGGATCTCCTCCCTCAAGATCCGCTACAACAAGGTGTTCGGCTACTACATCGAGGTCACCAAGGCCAACGTCTCCGCCATCCCCGAGGACTACATCAGGCGGCAGACCCTGGCCAACGCCGAGCGCTACATCACACCGGAACTGAAGGAATACGAGGAGAAGGTGCTCGGGGCCGAGGACCGCATCAAGGACCTCGAGTTCAACCTGTTCCAGGAAGTGCGCGAGGCGGCAGCGGCACAGGGCGAGCGTATCGCACGGAGCGCCGACCGGCTCGCCTGCCTGGACGTCCTAGCCTCCCTGGCCGAACTCGCCCATGACAAGGGGTACTGCCGCCCCGAGGTGCACGAGGGGAGCGAGCTCTCCATCACCGAGGGAAGGCACCCGGTCATCGAGGACATGTACTCCTCGGAGCGCTTCGTCCCCAACGACACGCTGCTCGATAACGGCGAGAACCAACTCATTATCATCACCGGCCCCAACATGGCCGGTAAGTCGACCTTCATGCGCCAGGTAGCCCTGATAACCCTCATGGCGCAGATGGGGAGCTTCGTGCCGGCCGAGAAGGCCCGCATCCCGCTGGTGGACCGCATCTTCACCCGCGTCGGCGCGTCGGACAACCTGGCCCGCGGCCACTCCACTTTTATGGTCGAGATGATGGAGAGCGCCGCAATCCTGAGGGGGGCCACGGCCAAGAGCCTGGTCATCCTGGACGAGATCGGGCGCGGCACCTCGACCTTCGACGGCGTCTCCATAGCCTGGGCCGTCGCCGAGTTCCTGCACGACAACAAGGCGCACGCGGCCAAGACGCTGTTCGCCACGCACTACCACGAACTCACCGAGCTCGCCGTCACCCGCCCCGGCATCAAGAACTTCAACATCGCGGTCCGCGAGTGGAACGAGCGCATCATCTTCCTGAGGAAAATCGTTCCCGGTGGCGCCTCGCACTCCTACGGCATCCAGGTGGCGCGACTGGCCGGGCTCCCGCAGGCGGTAATCGACCGCGCCAAGGAAATCCTTACCAACCTTGAGAAGGGCGAGTACGGCGAGGGTGGCGTACCGCGACTTGCGCGAGGCAAGAAAAACCCTCCCCCCTCCCCCCAGCTTTCGCTCTTCGGCGGGGGCGACGACCAGATCAGGGAGAGGTTGAAAGGCGTTGAAGTGGCGCTGTTGACGCCGCTGGAGGCGCTGAACCTGGTGGACGAACTGAAGAGGATGATCTGAATGGCACAGTCGAGAGGTCTAGGCGCATGAAGCGCAGGGAATTCGTTAAATACCTGGGGCTTGCCGCACCCTACTGCCGCTGGCTCGCCTGCCGGACCGTAGCGGCGCAGGGCTCGTTGCTGCTCGCGCCGCTTTGGAATGGCTCCGCTCAAGCCGCCCCCGGCGCGCCCCTGGTCCCGGTCACCGATTTGAAGCACTGGTCCACCCCGTATTACACCAGGGTTTCCATCACGCTGGACCAGGAGGTGCGCTTCGAGCACCACAAACTCCCCAACCGGCTCTACCTCGACCTGCAGGGGACCCATCTCAACCCTGGCGTCAAGGATCTCACCATCGGTGACGGCCTGTTGAAGAGCGTGCGCATCGCCCAGTTCGCGGCCTCCACGGTGCGGGTGGTGCTCGACCTGGACAGCATCAAGGAATACAAGGTCTTCACCTTTTCCGAGCCGTACCGCGTCATCGTGGACGTAAAGGGCGATCGCAGGCAGGAAATCTCCGCCTCCAAAGAGGTGATCGAGAGCGCCCCTGCCGAGCCCAAGAGCGTGGAAAGGGTCAATCCGCCCGAGAAGCCCAAAGCAGTGGAGAAAGGGAAACAGGCGAAATTCAAGCCGGGACGGATCCGCAGGATCGTGATCGACCCGGGGCACGGCGGTCACGACCCCGGCGCGGTGAGCCCGTCGGGGACCAGGGAGAAAGACATCGTGCTCCAGATCGGCCTGGACCTGGCGCAGAAGGTAAGGGAGGAATTGGGCGTCGACGTCGTCATGACCCGTTCCACCGACGTCTTCATCGAGTTGCAGGAGCGCACCGCCATCGCCAACAAGGTGGGAGCCGACCTCTTCGTCTCCATCCACGCCAACGCCTCGCTGAACCGCAACGCCAACGGCATCGAGACCTACTACCTGAACCTTGCCAAGACCGAGAAAGTGGCACAGTTGGCCGCCAAGGAGAACGGGACTTCGCTGGAAAAAGTCAGCACCCTGCAGGCCATTCTGTTCGACCTGATGGCCAACTACAAGCTGAACGACTCGGCCCACCTGGCCGACGAGGTGCAAAAGGCGCTTTACAAGAAGGCGCAGACCGGCTACCCGACCGTGAAGAACCTGGGGGTAAAACAGGGTCCCTTCTACGTCCTGGTAGGCGCCACCATGCCCAGCATCCTGGTGGAGACCGCGTTTTTAAGCAATGAAAGGGACGAGCAAAAGCTCAAGGATCCGCACTACCAGGCTCTCACAGCGGACGGCATCCTAGCCGGGATCAAGGGGTACATCACTAGCATCAATAAGGCGTGAGCACCTAGTACCGACAGCAAATCCACTCTGTCTCCCTTCACAAAGGAGGACGCTAGTTCTTGTGTTGCGGCTTCGTGACAGCAGGTAGCGACCCCAGATATCCCGTATGAACCTTGTGCAGACGAGATCTGGGGGATATAGCAAAATGCAAAAAGGCCGGCAAATGCCGGCCTTTTTTATTATCGCTGGTAGATTGTTTTCCCTACTGCCCAGAGGCCACCGTGGAACCGACCACCTCGACGCCGAAATCGGCAGCCTCCTTGGGCACGTTGGCGATGGCCACCACGAAGCCGATGGACTGGTCCGGCTTGACGCCGAGATTGGAGAGCGAGTCACCAAACTGGTTGTTCATGATGGACTCGATCTTGGCCATGGGGAGCGTGCCCAACTGCTCGGACGAAAGGCGATTACCGCAGTAGGCGGTCTTTTGCAGCAGCACCTTGCCTGCCTTGTCGAAGATGCTCACCTTGATCTGGATCGAGGCGCGCGCCTTGCGGTAAGAATTGACCACCTCGCCGTTAACCACGAAGAGTTCACCGGCCTCCTTGTTCTGGTGGAAGGAAGCCAGGGCGTTCTTGATCGTGATGCGCCCCTCCTCCGGGACCTCCATACCGAACCACTTGGCGACAAAACCTATGCCGTACTGGTCCAGCTTCTTCATCGCCTCGGGGCCTTTTTGCAGCAGATACAGCCCGGCGCCGCTCAGGGCCAGTACCACGACCACGCAGATGGCGACAATGGCGATGGTAAGCACGGAACGACCCTTGCGCCTGGAGGAGATAGACAGCGGCGGCAGTTCCTCTTCGAACCCTTCTTCCGGAACGGCAGCAGCAAATGACTTATCACCAAAACTAAAGTCGAGAGAGGACTTGGCGGCCGGCTTCGCTTCGGCGGTTGCGCCAGACACGGCTGCTACCTCTTTGTCGCCTGTGGCAGCGGCTGCAGCCACAGCGCCTGCCAATCCCGCAGCGGCAACTGCCACAGGAACAGAACGTTCGCTCTCGGGTTCGGCCTTGGGCGTGTCGGAAAAGGAGAAATCACCGAAGCTGAAATCTTCGTCCTTGGCCGGGGCAGCTTCCTCCCCTTGAGCAGCTGCATTGTCAACAGCCGAGCTTTCCACAGCACCCTCGCTGGGCGCTTCTGCCAGGGTGTCTTCGAAGGAGAAGGTCCCCGCCTCCGGTCCGGCAGGCTCTTCCTGGGCGGAAAGCGCCGGTTCCTCGAACGAGAAATCGCCGAAGTCAAAAGAATCTGCGCCAGCCGCAGTGGCAGGCTCTTCCGCAGGAGCAGCAGCCGGCTCATCGAAGGAGAAGTCCCCGAACTCCGATGATTCCGCGGCAGGTGCGACTTCCTCCTTGGCGGCTGCAGGTGCCTCGTCAAAAGACAACTCGCCGTAATCCACTGCGGCGGCAGGCGCTTCCGGGGGAGAAGGCTCGGACCCGGCAGAGTTCTCCTCAAAGGAGAACTCGCCGAAGTCGAAGGCGTCAGCCGCAGGCTCGGCGGAGGCAGTTGCCTCCTGCTTGGGCGCAGACGCGGTTTCCTCGAAAGAAAATTCGCCGAACTCTAGCGTATCCGTTGCTGCCGGAGCGGCCTCCTCCTTATTGGCTGCCGGGGCAGGCTCATCGAAGGAGAGTTCGCCGAAATCCAGTGCGGGCTCTGCGGCTGCCGGCGCCGGTTCCTCTTTGGCCGCAGGGGACTCGTCGAAGGAAAATTCCCCGAAATCGAAATCAGCCCCTGCCGCGGCCGGAGCCTTCGGGGCGCTTGCCACCGGCTCCTCGCTGAACTCGAACTCGTCAAACCCGCTGTCCGCAGGGGCGGCCGGAGCCTCCTTCCCGGCGGGCATACCGGTCTCAACGTTAATGTCACCGAAATCAATATCCCCTGCGCCGGCAGCTTCGGTGGCTGTCGGGGTGGCAGCGGTCACGGGTGCTGCTGCTTCGGGCTCGAAGCTGAAACCGGCAAGGTCGTCCTGCTCCGGCTGGGACGCTTCAGCACCGAATTCGGGGGGCGTTTCCTTGCCGGCCTGAGCGGCAACCTGTTGTGGTTCGGCCTGTGCCGGGGCCTGCGCCCCCAGTCCGGACAAAAGGGCGTCGAAGTCCGACTCTTCCGCCTTCTGCTCGGCACCGGCCACAAAGACGTGCCGGCACTTCGAGCAGCGGACCTTGACACCGCCCGGCTTCAGCTTGGAATCGTCCAGCCTGAACTTCGTATTGCACTGGTCGCATTGGAGAATCATCGACCCCTCCGGATTGTTTTGGATCTTCCATTAATTTTCTCAACGGTTTCCTATAACAGAAGCAAATTATAGTGTCAATGATTCTGGTCGCCCCGACGCCTTTGTGGTATAAATAGCCGGTGTGCCGCATCCCAGCGATAATATAAGAGGATCACCATGAGACACCTCCGCCTTGTATACCTTTTATTCTTATTGGTCACTCTGTGCAGCGCCACCATCGTCCAGGCCGCACCGGAGCTAGCCGTCGAACGGGGCAGTTTCAACTTCGGCAGCGTAGCCCAGGGGAAGAAAGTCCAGCATACCTTCACGATCAAAAACAACGGCGATGCTCCCCTGCAGATCAAGAAACTGGACGCATCCTGTGGCTGTACTGCCGCCAAGCCCTCCACATCGGTGGTCCCCCCCGGCAAAAGCGCCGAAATAGAGGTCACATTCGATTCAGGTTCGTTTTCCGGGAAGGTCACGAAGACCGTGACCCTTACCAGCAATGCCGGCAAAAGCCCTGTTTACACCTTTACCATTGAAGGTACGGTGCTCGAGCAGTTGCAGGTATCACCGCGGCAGGTAAGCCTTGGCGCCGTGAGCAGCAGCAGTGCTACTCAGGCCAAGGTCAACATCGCCAATAACAGTAGCGTGACGATAAAGCTTTTGAATGTAACCGTCACCTCCTCTTCGCTGCTGATCAGGCCGACGATCAAAAAAGCGGAACTGAAACCAGGGGAGAGCGGCGTGATCGAGATCTCCGTGCTGGCCAAGCCGGAGGCGAAGATCCTGAGCGGGTACCTGCATATCAGCACCAGTCTTCCGCAGAAGAAAGAAATCACTGTACCGGTGTACGGCTCCATCCCGAAGTGATTTTTTAAAGTTTCATCTTGAGTTGGTTCTCAAAATAGTGTAGTAATGAGTTCTTTCCCGGGCGGGTAGCTCAGTTGGATAGAGTACTGGCCTCCGAAGCCAGGGGTCATGGGTTCGAATCCCATCTCGCCCACCAGCTTAAATTACAGACATAGCAGTCTAGACAAAAGGCCCTGAGAGATCAGGGCCTTTTTGTTTATCAGCGGCAGCGCAGCAGATATACTCCACCAGCCCCATCGTTTTGAGCGATCCTTCCTGTTCCAACCATCCTTTCCAAACCTTTCGTGCCCCTGCTGCAAGCCCCAGCGAAACAGCTGTTCATCAACATTTCGGCCAACTGTAACGAAGCTGTAACATCCATGGTTCAAGCTGTGAGCGTATCAGAAGCGGTCCCTCAGTAGATACGGGCGACCACCCCTTGGAGGAAGTTACGTGGAGTTAGAGATGCGTTCCTGCTGCACACATGAGACGGACGGCTCAGCCGCGGCAAGCAAGAGAACCGAACCGGCCCTGGCCAGGAAACTGGGTGGAGATGCCGTCTTCCGTTACCTGACCACCATTTTCGCCTTCAGCATCCTTGCCATTCTGGCGCTCATGCTTTACGAAATGGCAGGCGAGAGTCTGCCGGCCATCAAGGAGTTCGGCTGGAACTTCGTGAAGTCGAAGGAATGGGACGCGGTGCAGGGACATTTCGGCGCCCTCCCCTACCTGTACGGTTCGGTGGTCTCCTCGGTGCTGGCCTTGCTGCTCGCTACCCCGCTGAGTATCGGCGCCGCGCTCTTCATCACCGAGATCGCCCCAGGGCGCCTCGGCTCCCTGGTGGCGCCGCTGGTGGAACTGTTGGCCGCCATCCCCTCGGTCATCTACGGCCTTTGGGGCGTGCTGGTGATGGCGCCCTGGCTGCAGAGCACGGTCCAACCGTACCTGATAGAGCACTTCGGCTTCCTCCCGTTCTTTGACGGGGCACCCTACGGTGTCAGCATGCTGGCCGCCATCTTCATCCTGATGATCATGGTGGTGCCCATTATCACCTCCATCACCCGTGAAGTGCTGTTGGCAGTGCCGCAGAGCCAGAAGGAGGCCGCCATCGCCCTGGGTGCGACGCGCTGGGAGACCATCAGGGTCGCCATCCTCCCCTACGGCAAATCCGGGATACTGGGAGCCGCCATCCTCGGCCTGGGACGTGCCATCGGCGAGACCATGGCCGTCACCATGGTAATCGGCAACGCGCCCAACATATCACTCTCGCTGCTGTCACCCGCCTACACCATGCCCAGCGTGATCGCCAACGAGTTCGCCGAAACCACTTCCAAGCTGCACGCCTCCGCGCTCATGGAGATCGGTCTGATCCTCATGGTGGTCACCCTGATCGTGAATGCCCTGGCGCGGCTTTTGATCTGGAGCGTGTCCAGAAGCGCCAAGGGAGGCGTGGCATGATGCAGAGCGTTACCTACCGCAAACTGAAGAACCACCTGATGAGCGGGCTCATGCTGGTCTGCACTCTGGCCGTATTGATTCCGCTGGGGCTCATCTTCTTCCACATCCTGAAAATGGGGCTGAGTTCGCTCTCACTCGACTTCTTTACCCATGTGCCCGCGCCGACAGGTGAACCGGGAGGGGGGATGGCCAACGGCATGTTCGGCTCGGCCATCATGATCGCCGGCGCCTCGCTGATCGGGCTTCCCATCGGCATACTCGGGGCCATCTACCTGTCCGAGTTTGGCGGCTCCAGGGTCTCCACCGTGATCCGTTTCGCCGCCGACGTCCTTTCGGGGACCCCGTCCATCATCACCGGCATGGTCGCCTACACGCTGCTCGTGGTACCCATGAAGGGCTTCTCCGGCCTGGCCGGATCGGTGGCGCTAGCCATGATCATGATCCCGATCGTGCTACGCACCACCGAGGAGCAGTTGAAGATGGTCCCGGGTTCGCTACGGGAGGCATCGCTGGCCCTCGGCGTCCCCTTCTGGCGCACCAGCCTCAAGGTCACCCTGCGCAGCGCACTGTCCGGCGTGCTCACCGGCATCCTTCTGGCCGTGGCCAGGATCGCGGGCGAAACCGCGCCGCTCCTGTTCACCGCGCTCGGCAACCAATTCTGGAGCAAGAACGTGCTGCAACCGATGGCGGCGCTCCCGCTGCAGATCTTCAGCTTCGCCATCGCCCCCTACGAGGACTGGCACCGCCTTGCCTGGGCCGGCGCGCTGGTGCTGGTGACGGTCATGTTCGCCCTGAGCCTCACGGCCCGCTACTTCGGCAGGACCAGGCAGGCAGGGTAAAAGACAGGTCAAGATTAAGATTGAGGTTAAGGTTGAGGCGCAGGGTGCGACAGGTTCCCGGGCTTCAACGTCAAACGGAATTCGAGAGGAAACAGATGAACACCAACAAGGTACAACTGGAACAAGTCAACATACACTTCGGCAAGACCCATGCGGTGCGCGACATCAGCATGACCTTCCCGGAAAACAGCGTCACCGCCATCATCGGGCCGTCCGGTTGCGGCAAGTCCACGCTGCTGCGCTCCATGAACCGGATGCACGACCTGGTTCCATCCGCACGCGTCACCGGAAAGATCCTGGTCGATAACGGCGACATCTACGACAAGGGAGTGGACCCGGTCGCCATCCGCCGCCGCGTCGGCATGGTGTTCCAGAAGCCGAACCCGTTCCCGGCCATGTCCATCTACGACAACGTGATCGCCGGCTACAAGCTGAACGGCAGGCTTCCGCGCGAGGAGGCGGACGAGATCGTCGAGAGTTGCCTGAATCGCGTGGCGCTCTGGGACGAGGTCAAGGACCGCCTCAAGAGCAACGCCATGATGCTCTCCGGCGGGCAGCAGCAGCGCCTTTGCATCGCGCGCACCATTGCGGTCAAGCCGGAAGTGATCCTCATGGACGAGCCCGCCTCCGCACTCGACCCCATCTCAACCTTGAAGATCGAGGAACTGATCGAGGAGTTGAAGGAGCGCTACACTATCATCATCGTCACTCATAACATGCAGCAGGCCGCGAGGGTTTCTGACTACACCGCCTTCTTGTACATGGGGGACCTGGTCGAGTGCGGCGAGACCAAGAAGATCTTCACCACCCCCGAGGAGAAGCGGACCGAGGACTACATCACGGGGCGTTTCGGCTAGACCCGGAAGCGCCGTACCCCATCGAATTTCAGAGCGGAGAGACTATGGAAAGAGAGCATTTCAGCAAACAGTTCGACAACGAACTGAACGTGATACGTGAAAAACTGTTGGAGATGGGCGGCAAGGTGGAGTCGATGATCGCCAACGCCATGAAATCGCTGGTGGAACGGGATACCGAACTGGCGGAGCGCACTATCGCCTTCGACCACGAGATCAACACCCTGGAGATGGTGATCGACGAGAAGTGCCTGGAGGTCCTGGCACGTCGCCAGCCGGCGGCACGCGACCTGCGCTTCATAACACTGGCCCTGAAGATCGTGACCGACCTGGAGCGAATCGGCGACCAGTGTGCCAATATCTGCAAGCGCGCGCGGGAGTTGAACCAGGAGCCGTCTCTGAAGCCCTACATCGACCTGCCGCGCATGGCCAAGGCCGCGTCGGACATGGTGAAGGAAGCACTCGACGCCTTCGTGCGCGGTGACGACGCCCTGGCCATCAAGGTCTGCCAGGACGACCAGTGCGTGGACGAACTGAATGAGCAGATCCAGCGGGAGCTGTTGACCTTCATGATGGCTGACCCTAAAACCATCAGCCGCGCCATGAAGGTCATCTACATCTCTAAGTGCCTCGAGCGCATCGCCGATCACGCCACCAACATCGCGGAGATGGTCATCTTCATGATCAAGGGGAAGGACATTCGCCACACCATCGCGTGATTCCCCGAAGCATCTCCGGGCAGTAACATAAAGGACCGCACGGCAGTCCCCCATCAAAATCACCCCTGTCCCCCCTTTGCAAAGGGGGGCACGTTATGGCATCGCCTCCTCCTTTGCCACACCCTCTGGGTCCACGTTTCCTGGTCTCGTCCTTAACCGGAACACACTCTGGCTCACCGTTTCCTGAATAAAAACAGCCCGCGCTGGATGCGCGGGCTGTTACACGGAGTTGAAACGTCGGTGCGGTCGGAGCAGTGGCTATTTTCACGCGCCCCCCGGCCGGCCGGGACGCAGCGCGATCTGCTGCTCTAGAACGCGGGGATGATGGCAGCGCCGTACTTTTCCTTGAGGAACTGCTTGAGCTCGGGGGACTGCAGTGCCGCCACCAGTTTCTTGATGTCCTCGCGGGTTTCCTCACCTTTTCTCACAACTACGATGTTCGCGTAAGGAGACTTGGCATCCTCGCGCGCGATGGCGCTCTGCGGGTCGATCTTGGCGTCGAGTATGAAATTGGTGTTGATCACCGCGCCGTCCACGTCAGGAAGGGTCCTGGTGAGCTGGGCCGCCTCGACCTCGACAAATTTGATCTTCTTCGGGTTTCCCACGATATCCTGCGGCGTCGCCTGGAAGTTGGAGATGCCGGGCTTGAGCTTGATAAGCCCCTGCTTCTCCAGGAGCGCCAGGGCGCGGTACTCGTTGGAGGGGTTGTTCGGGACGGCGATCTGGGCGCCGTTTTTAAGTTCAGCCACAGACTTGATCTTCTTGGAGTAGAGGCCGATCGGCTCCACGTGGATGCTGCCGGCCACGTTGAACTGGTAGTTCTTCTCCTTCACCACGGCCTCGAGGTAGGGGACGTGCTGGAAGTAGTTGGCATCGATCTGTTTCTCGGCGAGTGCCGGGTTGAGCTGCACTTCGTCGTCGAAGGTCACCACCTCGAGGTTTACCCCCTGCTCCTTAAGTTTCGGCACCACGAACTTGAGGATGTCGGCGTGCGGCACCACCGCCGCTCCGACCTTCAAGGTCTTCCCTGCCGGGGCCGCGTTCCCAGCGCCCTTACCGGCATCACCTTCCTTTTTCTTGCAACCCGCCGCGGCCACTGCAACCAGTGCCAGTGCGACCAGGGCGACGCTCAACTTGCCGGTAAATCTATTCTTCATCTTTGTGTCCCTCCGTTGGTAATCAGGCCCTTAGCCGAGCCTATGTTGGTTTCTATTGATCCGTCGCGCCAGTCGGTCGCCACTCCACTGCACCCCCTGAACGAAAACGACGAGAATGAGGACAGTCGCGAACATGACGTCCTCGCGGTAGCGCATGTAGCCGTAACGAATGGCGAGGCTACCCAGCCCCCCTGCCCCGATCGCCCCTGCGGTCGCCGTGAACCCGGTAATGGTAATGACCGCGAGGGTCACGCCGAGCACGAGCGACGACAGGGCCTCGGGAATCAACACCTTGCGCACGATCTGCAGCGGTGTCGCCCCCATGGCGAGGGCCGCCTCGACCTTGCCACGGTCGACTTCCTTCAGGCTGTTCTCGATGATGCGCGCCAGGAACGGGGCCGCGGCGATCGAGAGCGGAACGCAGGCCGCCGTCGCTCCTAGCGTTGTCCCCACCAGGAAACGCGACAGCGGCAACAGCAGCACGATCATGATGATGAAGGGAAAGGAGCGGGTGATGTTGATCACGGCGCCAAGAACACGGTTCAGCCGCGGCGACTCCAGGACGTGGCCGGTCGACGTGATCACGACCAGCACCCCGAGCGGGAGGCCCAGCACGATGGCCGCGACCGTGGACAGCACCACCATGTACAGCGTTTCTCCGAAGCCCGTGAGGAGCATCGGTATCAGGTCTTCATGCATGGTCATCTCCTCCCGTTCCTAGATTCCGGCTCCGTAGCCCTGTAACAGCGCGCTGTGCTCCAAAAAGAGCTTCATGGTCGCGCTGGAAGGCGCGGAAAAGACCTGCTGCACAGATCCGCACTCGACGATCTCGCCCCGGTCCATGACTGCCACCTTGCTGCAGATCTGCTTGATCACGCTCATTTCGTGGGTGATCAGGACGATGGTCAGGCCAAGCTTGCGGTTTATGTCGGCCAGTAGTTCCAGGATCGAGCTGGTAGTCTGCGGGTCGAGCGCCGAAGTCGCCTCGTCACTCAAGAGCACCTCCGGGTGGTTGGCAAGGGCGCGCGCGATGCCGACCCGCTGTTTCTGCCCACCAGAGAGCTGCGCGGGGTAGCTCCCTGCCTTGTCCGAAAGCCCGACCAGGTCCAGGATCTCCTCGACCCGCTGCGTGATCTCCTTGCGCGGATAGCCGGCCAACTCGAGGGGAAAGGCGACGTTCCCCTGCACCGTCCGCGAATCGAGCAGGTTGAAGTGCTGGAAGATCATGCCGATCTTCTTGCGCGCCTCGCGCAACTCGTGCGTCGCCAGTCGGGTGATCTCCCTGCCGTCGACGACTATGCTGCCGCTGTCAGGCTCCTCGAGCCGGTTCAGGCAGCGGATCAGGGTGGACTTGCCAGCCCCGCTCAGCCCGATAATGCCGAAGACGTCCCCTCTCTCAATGTGCAGGTTGACGTCGCGCAACGCGGTGAACGTTCCGCGCGGCGTATGGTACAGCTTGTTCAGGCTGTCTATGGTTATCACTTGCCCCCCGGGGAATACGACGCTGATGCAAAAACAAGGCGAGGGAACTTCTTCCGCCCCCAGCTTTCTGGTCGGCGATTAGTGCTTCCTTCTTTAATCAGTGTGGTATCATGGTTTACCAAATTTGACCATACAAGTCAAGTAGACAATCAAATTAACGCACACAAACATGCACTAACACACAGTAGAATAGAGATTCGGTATTCTCAGGCTGATCCTCAAGCCAGCATTTACTCGAGCAGGTCTCTGACCCGGCCGCGATGTCCCAACTGTTAGCTGGGGGTGGCTGACACGAAACAAAAAAAGGTGGGCCGGCACAGCGCCGACCCACCTGTAGGCAAAGGGGACTGGCACCTTTCGGAGCCAGTCCCCCTGTTTTTTCCAACCGGTCTACTTGATGGTCTTGATGGTCTTCTGCACCATCTTCACCACGCTCTCGGGAAGCGGGGCGTAGAGCATCGGGGCGGCCATCTTCTGCCCCTTGGTCATGCTCCAGTTCAGGAATTCGACCAGCTTCTTTCCTTTGGCCGGATCCTTCCGGTGTTCATAAACCAGCAGCCAGGTGAAACCGACCACGGGATAGGCATCCTTACCGGGCTGGTTCACCAGCGAGATGCGGTAGTCGGCGGGCATGTGTTTCACAGCGGCTGCGGCAGCAGCGCTGGTGGACTTGATCGAAGGCGCCACAAAGACGCCAGCCTGGTTTTTCAAGGAGGCATAGGGAAGCTTGTTCTCAAAGGCGTAGGCAAGCTCGACGTAGCCGATGGAATACGGGGTGGTCTTGATCTGCCCGGCAATACCTTCGTTCCCCTTGCCGCCCAGGCCTACCGGCCACTTGACGGAGGCGCCCTTCCCTACCTTCTGCGCCCACTCGGCATTTACGCCGGAAAGGTAGTCGGTGAAAATGCTGGTGGTACCGCTGCCATCTGAACGGTGCACGACGATGATGGGTTTGGCCGGGAGGTTGATACCTTTGTTGTCATCGGCGATCCTCGGGTCGTTCCACTTGGTGATCTTGCCCAGGTAGATGTTGGCCAGGTCCTCGGAATTCAGCTTGATACCGGAAGGAACACCGGGAAGGTTGTACGTTACCACGACGGCACCCATGACGGTCGGAATGTGGATCAGCTTGCCGGGGGCCCCCTTGAGTTCCGCATCGGTAAGGAACTTATCGCTGGCGCCGAAGTCGACGGTCTGCGCCGTGACCTGCTTAATGCCGCCGCCGCTGCCGATGGACTGGTAGTTGAATTTCACGCTCTTGTCGATCTTGGCGTACTCGCTGAACCACTTGGAATACAACGGGTACGGGAAGGTAGCACCGGCGCCGTTGATCAGGGTCTCTGCCGACGCCTCGCCCGCCGCGCCCACTGTGGCAACCAGGGCCAGCGCCAGGAATGCTTTCTTAATGGTCTGGATCATCTTTTCCTCCTCATTGGTTTTGAAGCGACTATAGCGGTGTTATGTTGCAGTCCGGTTACAACCGCCGCAAGACTTTGTAAAAAACCGTGACGCAAAATGATGCCTTCCACCCGCCGTGGACGGGGAGGCAAGGAAATTGGCCGCACCGACTTTCCTCCTTGCCACCCGAGAATAAAACGGTATTAATAAAAAGTTTTAATCGTAACAGTTTTGGCCCGACAAAGGATGAGGGAAAGCACTGCAGCGGATGTGGAAGCAGAAACACGCGGAACGGGTGCGTGGAGGAAGAGATGGCTACCGCCACTGTACAAGCACGGAATCCAGAGCGGCAGCGCACGGCGCAGGGGCCTACCATACTGCTGGTGGACGACAGCCCGACCCAGACGAGGCGCCTGGAACATCTGCTCGCGGCCGAGGGCTACCGCGTGCTGGGGTGCCGGGATGCCGGCGAAGCACTGGCGGGCATAGACCAAACGCAACCCGACCTCGTCATCAGCGACGTCCTCATGCCCGGCATGGACGGATTCGAACTCTGTCGCCGGATCAGGGCCCAGAAAGAGGCCAGCCAGCTCCCCGTCATCCTGCTCACTCACCTCAACGACCCTACCCACGTACTGCGCAGCCTCGAGGCCGGCGCCAACTACTTTATCTCCAAGCCCTACCATAACGGTATCCTACTGTCGCGTGTCGCTGCAGCCTTGCGACGCGAGCAGGGGGGCTGCGTGGCCGCTGACGACGGCTCGGTCAACTGTAACTACTACGGCAACCGGTATGCAATCGCGGCATCGAAACCCCAGATCATCGACCTTTTGCTGGCGACGTACGAGCTTGCGGTGGAGAAGAACCAGGAAATATCGAAGACGCATGACGCCCTGAGACGGCTCAACGAAGAGCTGGAAACAAGGGTTGCCAAGCGGACCGCGGAACTCAGAAATACCATTAGCGAACTGAGGCAGGAGATAGCCGACCGGGAAAGTGCGGAGGAGTGCGTGCGGCGGCTGAACCGTCTGCACTCCGTGCTCACGGAAACCAGCAAGGCAGTCGTGCACATCAAGGACCGGCAATCGCTGTTCCATGACTTCTGCCGCATCGCGGTGGACCACGGCTGTTTCAAGCTGGCCTGGGTGGGGCTCCTCGACAAGGGAGGAACGGTGGTGCAAGTCGCCGCCGCGCGGGGGACGATCGCCTACCTGAACGGTGTCACCATCACACTGGACCAGGAACCGACCGGCAGCGGCCCGACGGCCAGCGCCATCAAGAACGGGAGCTTCTACATCTGTAACGACTTCCTGCAGGCCGAGAACACGGCGCCCTGGCACGAGCGCGGCAGGGAGTACGGCATCCGAGCCTCTGCCAGCATCGCGTTGCAGCAGGAGGGACGGGTCATCGGCGCGCTCACCCTGTACGCCGACAAGAAGAACTACTTCGACCGTCCCCAAGTGGAATTATTGCGCCAGATGGGAGCCGACATCTCCTTCGCCTTGGGCAACATGGTCAGGGACGACCGCAGGCTGGAGGTGGAACGGGCGCTCCTCGAGGAAACGTCACGCCGTCTCCAGGAACGGGAACAGCATGCCCAGAAAATCGAGTACCTGGCACACTACGACCCGGTTACCAAGCTCCCCAACCGCTTCAGCCTCATGGCCCGGCTGGCCCACGCACTGGAACTGGCCAAGCGATGCGAAAGCCGCCTCGCGCTGATCTTCATCGACCTGGACCGGTTCAAGAACATCAACGACTCCCTGGGGCACCACGTGGGCGACCTCCTGCTCTTCCAGGTGGCGGGGCGCCTTTTGGAGTCGATCCGCAGCGCGGACATCGTGGCCCGGCTTGGTGGCGACGAATTCGTGGTGGGGCTCCCCCTGCTCCGCTCCAACGTCTCGGCGGCGCACGCCATAGGCAAGATCCAGCATGCCCTGTCCCAGAGCTACTACGTCGAGGGGCACGAGCTGAGTGTCACGCCGAGTATCGGCATCAGCATCTTCCCGGACGACGGCGAGACGGTCCAGGAGTTGATGAAGAACGCGGACCTCGCCATGTACCACGCCAAGGCCGGAGGTCGAAACAACTTCCAGTTTTTTACACAGGAGATGAACCAGACAGTGCAGGAAAGGCTGGCGCTGGAGGGGGACCTGAGGGTGGCCATTGAGCGGGGCGAATTTGTGCTGCATTACCAGCCGCAGGTGGAGATGAGCAGCGGCCGGGTGGTCGGCGTGGAGGCGCTTTTGCGCTGGCAGCACCCGGTACGCGGACTGGTGGCGCCGGACCGCTTCATACCGGTAGCGGAGGAAACCGGGATGATCGTCGCCATAGGGGAGTTGGCGCTGAAAAGCGCGTGTCGCCAGCTCGCGTCCTGGATCGCGGACGGGCTCCCGCCGATCAGGGTATCGGTCAACCTGTCGGCGCGCCAGTTCCGGCAGGACAACCTTCCCACCCTTTTGCTTGAGATCCTGCGCGAGACCGGGATCGCAGCGCACCTTTTGGAACTGGAGATAACGGAGAGTTCGGCGATGGACAACCCGGCGGACGCTATCCTGCACCTGCAGGGCTTCAGGGAGATGGGGGTAGAGTTGGCTATCGACGACTTCGGCACCGGCTACTCGTCGCTCAGCTACCTAAAGCTCTTTCCGGTGCACCGGCTGAAGATCGACCGCTCCTTCGTCAAGGATATTGACACTGACACCGACGACGCCGAAATCGCCGCCGCGACCATCGCGCTCGCACACACGCTGGGCAAGGAAGTTGTGGCCGAAGGGGTGGAAACCGAGTCCCAGTGCCGCTTCCTGCAAGGGCAGCGCTGCGACATCGTACAGGGGTACTACTTCAGCCGCCCGCTGCCACCGGAAGAACTCGTTCCCTACCTGAAACGCTCACCCATACCATCCTCGCTGCCACTCAACTGACCACGTCATAGGATGTAATCGGTGGAGAGGAAGTGGGACTTTCTTTCCTTGACGATGCCGGTGATGATGTCGCGGTTGGCATCGGTCTCGCGCGCCGCCACCACGATCCTGATCGAGAAGACGCGCAGAGCGTCGGCGACGGACTGGGTCCCTTCGGCCGAGTTCTTGCGTCCGTTGAAAGGGAAGCTGTCCGGGCTTCTCTGGCACTTGCTGTTGATGTTGATGCGGCAGACCTGGTTCACCAGGGCGTCGATCAATTGCGACAGTTGCTCCTCGTTCCTGCCGAAGATGCTTGCCTGCTGGCCGTAGTTGGACTGCACCACGTAGTCGATGGTCTCCTTGAGGTCGTCGTAGACCACCACCGGGACCACCGGGCCGAACTGCTCCTCGTGGTAGACCCGCATCCGGTCGGTCACCGGGTACAACAGCGCCGGATAGAAGAAGGAGCCGCTCGTGGTCCCGCCGCCGGGGTTAACCACGCGGGCCCCGAAGGCCTCGGCGTCGCGCAGAAGGCCCTCCAGGTACTCAGGTTTCTCCGGCTCCGGGAGCGCGGTGATGGCGACACAGTCCTGCCAGGGTACGCCGCACTTGAGCGCAGCAATCCCGCGCGCCATCCCCTCCAGGAAGGGCTCGGCGATGTCCCGGTGTACGAAGATGATCTTCAACGCGGTGCAGCGCTGGCCGTTGAAGCCCAGGGCGCCAGAGACGCACTCCTCGACAGCGAGGTCGAGGTCAGCGTCGGGAAGGATGATGGCGGGGTTCTTGGCGTCCAGTCCGAGCACGCAGCGCAGCCGGTGCGGGCGGGGATGGCTCGCGCGCAGGGCGTCGGCAACCTTACTGGTGCCGATGAAGCCGAGGACATCGATGCGGCCGGTGGCCATCAGGGGGGGGAGCACCTCCTCGCCGTCGCCGTACACGGTGTTGACCACGCCGGCGGGGAAGCAGTCGCGGAATGCCTCCAGAAGCGGCGCGAACAGGAGGACCCCGAAACGCGGCGGCTTGAGCAGGATGGTGTTGCCCATCACCAGCGACGGGATCAGCGTGGTGAAGGTCTCGTAGAGGGGGAAGTTGTAGGGGCCCATGCAGAGCACGACGCCCAAGGGCGCGCGGCGGATCTGGCCGATGATCCCCTGCTGGATGACGAAACGGGAGGAGACCCGGTCCAGTTCCTTGAGCGCCTCGACGGTGTCCTTCAGGTAGGCGAGCGCGCGGTCGAATTCGGCTTCGGCCTCTTGGAGCGATTTGCCAATCTCCCACATGAGGAGTTTGACCACATCGGCACGCTTGGCGCGCACGGCGCTACTGAAGCAGTTCACGCACTGGATCCGCTCCCCGACCGACATGGTGGGCCAGGTCCCCCGGCCGTTGTCGTAGGCGTTCACGGCGACGTCGAGCGCCTCCAGGGACGCCGCCACGGAAAGGGCGGGCGCCTCCCCTACCCTCTGCGCTTCAGGGTATGCTCCGTTGAGCACCTGCACCGGCGAGAACACCTCCTGCATGGGGCCCTCCCAGCGGCGCAGTTCGCCGCCGATCAGGTAGTAGTCCTGTCGGATCGGGCTTTCTATGCGATAGGGAGCGGGGATTTCCTGCGGCAGCGGGGACAGTCCTGCGATCTTCTTCTTCACTTTGCCTTCCTTGCTGACAGACGTGGTTGCCGGACAACTGGATCCGGCCTCTGGTCGACGGCATGCGTCACTCTTGAGCTATACGCCAACACAGAAGCAGGGTCAACCTGTTTGATGGCATCTTACGGAACACTGTGGCCGATTGCGCAATGACAAAGCGCCAGTATACTCCTTGAGTCTGAGATATTTCCCAATGACACTACAACGACCAAAGGAGATATGGGTATGGGATCTAAGGGACGTGAAATAGTCGGAATGGACGTCGAGGAACTGCTGAACCTGCTCAACCGTGCCTTCTGCGACGAATGGTTCGCCTATTACCAGTACTGGCTGGGCGCCAAACTGGTCAAAGGGCCCATGAAGGACGCGGTCGGTGCCGAGCTTTTGGTGCATGCCACCGAGGAACTGGCGCACGCCGACCTGGTGGCGCTACGCATCATCCAGTTGGGCGGCACCCCGGTCACCAAGCCGGAGGAGTGGTACAAGTTCACCAACTGCGGCTACGACGCGCCCGACGATCCCTTCGTAAAGACCATTCTTGAGCAGAACATCAAGGGAGAGCAGTGCGCCATCGGCGTGTACAAGAAGCTTTTGGACCTGACCCGCGAGAAGGACCCGGTCACCTACAACATGGTGCTCACCATCCTGCAGCAGGAGGTCGAGCACGAGGAGGACCTGCAGTCGCTCCTGGAGGATTACGAGTTGCTGGTGGGGGCGATGAAGGGATAGGCTCTCGACACGCTTTCAGTAACAAAAAACCCGTCATCGCTGGCGGGTTTTTTGTTGGCTCTTTGTTTTCTCAGGCTGAATCAGGCTGCGTTTGTGTGCTTTATGGTTTCCCACCCGATGCAGGCAAGCCAAATACTCCGAGGTATTGGTTTACTGCCGGTTCGGTAATGAGTGATCATCCTGCGTGTCATACCCAGCGCCTCCGCAGCGGTTGACAACGAAAGCTCGTTGCGTTTCATCCACTCATTGAACTCGTCGGGAGAGGGTTCACCTGCTTGTGCCTTGCAGCGATTATAAAGTTCGTCGGCTCCCAGTTCGATCTCATCTCCCCATGCAACGCTGTGCCCATACCAACCTACGCGAACCGTCGTAAAGAGCTTTGGATCTTTGATCGGCAACAAGAGAGCAAAACGCGTCATCCAGTCGCCGATATCAGCTTGCATGGTTTCACCGGTAGTCCAGCGAATTTCGAGACTGGCAGGTGCCGTTGCAGTCACTTCTTCAATACGTGGCGGTTTGTTCATCTGGTTATTTCCTCCCATTTAGCAAGCAGCAGAGCCTGATTCTCTGCGGCCCACTTCATCGCCTCGGCCATCTTCTTTGCCGGGGTGACAACTCCGACCAAAATTTCCAACGTCTCAATCGCAACAGAGCAACGGTCCCCGTCCATGAATTCCAAGTGGAAGTGAGGTGTACCGTGTTCGTTAGGGTAGATGGTCAACCTGCTTGTACTAAAGCGGATGATGGTTGGCATGGCATGAATAGTAGCGAAATGGTTTCACTACGTCAAGTTCACAGCCTGCACTCCTCTGCCGCCTCTGTCGGAATCGCTACTGCTTCTTTTATCCAGAATGGCAGAGTCTGCTGGTTCGTTGTCCTTGAACGCGAGTTGGTGTTGTGCAATGATTCCGGCAGGCTAGCAACGACTGAAACGGGAGGTGCCATGGGCGCGCCTATCACTATCACTATCGCGGTAGCAGGCTACGAAGGTGCGGAACTGCTGGACGTAACGGGCCCCATCGAGGTCTTCAACATGCTAAACCGCTGCCTTGGCGAATCGGAGCCGCAACGCCCGGGGTACCGGGTTGTGATCCTGGCCGAAAAGGCGGGTCCTTTCAGCACTGGCCCCGGTGTGCGCGTCGTGGCAGACCACGCTTGGCAGGACTTTCCTGAAAAGGCCGATACCATCCTGGTCCCGGGAAGCCCGGACGATGCGTTGGAGAGGGCCATGAAGGACGAGGGATTCATCTCCTGGCTGGCAACGGAGGGGCCGAGGGCGCGGCGCCTGGTATCGGTCTGCACGGGGGCGCTGATCCTTGCCGAGGCGGGACTGTTGAAAGGAAAGCGTGCGACCACCCACTGGATGGACCTGGAGCGGCTAAGGCGCGACTACCCGGAGGTGCGGGTGGAGAACGACGCCATCTACACGCGGGACGGTTCGGTGGCAACGTCCGCCGGGGTGACTGCCGGGATGGACTTGGCGCTGGCGCTAGTAGAAGAGGATTTCGGGAGGAAGACAGCACTCGCGGTGGCGCGGCGACTAGTGATGTTCCTGAAGCGCCCGGGTGGGCAGGCCCAGTTCAGCACACAGCTCCGGGCGCAGATGGTCGAGGGCGGGCAGATGGCGCCGCTCCTTGCCTGGCTCAGGGAGAACCCGTGCTGCAAGGTGACGGTAGAGGACTTGGCGCAGCGGGCGGCGATGAGCCCGCGTAATTTTGCCCGGGTGTTCCTGCGGGAGACCGGGAAGACGCCAGCGAGGTACCTGGACCAGCTGAGGCTGGAGCGGTCCGTCGCGCTGTTGGAGGAAACGACCCTCCCCCTGGAACGGGTGGCCCGTGACAGCGGCTTTACCAGCGCCGAACAGATGCGGCGCGCTTTCATCCGGGACATCGGTGTCACCCCCCTCGCCTACCGGACCCGGTTTTGAAGAGTTTAACTTCCCAGCAGCAAATCCCCTCTGTCTCCCCTTCGCAAAGGGGAGGACGCGAGGTCACGTACTGCGCTTCGTGGACAGCAGTTAGAGTGATAGTGGGATGCAGCAGTTGGAGTGATCCTGGAATACTTTGTTGGAAGTTGTGAGAGAAGTTCTGAGAGGAGGTTGTTATGCGTTACCTTCTGGCTGAAGGAGAGGTAATCACCCTGCAAGCGGACGACGCCATCGAGTCGCTGTCGCTGATCGCCGGGCGATCTGGCTTACCCGCTCGTCGGACACCCGCGACTACTGCCTGCAGGAGGGGGCCCGCCTGGCTGTGCTGCACGGTGAAACGTTGATCATCGAGGCGATCACCCCAGTAACCCTGACCGTCACCTGCCGCGAGCGCCGCGCGGGGCTGCACATCACCACGGCTTGGCCCCGCACTTCCCCCCGTACCGCCTAAACTACGCCGATTACCCCTTTACTGCCGGGGCGACCGGCCAGCTGATGATCACCACGCCTAGGATGCAGGTGGCGATGCCGACCAGGCGCAGCCAGTGCATCTCGCCGCCCAGGAACCACCAGGAGAGCAGCAGCACCAGCGCAGACTGGCACCCGATGATGGCCAGCGCGTATCCCGCGTTGGCGCTCGACGAAGTAGCAAGAAACATGGCCCAGTTGCCGAGCACGCTGCAGGCACCCGCGGCAAGGAGCAGCGGCACCGCGGACTTCCAGGCCGGCCACATCCCCCAGTCCCCTGCCGACCAGGCGGCGAAGCTCACCGTGAGTACCAGCGAGAGCACCAGCATGGAAAACTGGACCGATACGCCCCGTTTGACGGCGGCGGTCATGAACAGCACCATGAAAGCGAAGCTCACCAGCGCGGTGAGGGCCTGGGTTACGTAGTTCCACATGCCTGACCTCCTTATCCCTCTTTCAAAGCTGCTTTGCGGTCCAGCACCTGGCGGATGGTCCGCCCCAGGGTCCGCGACGTGTACGGCTTCATCAGGCAGGCGCGGATGCCGTACTCGGCATCCCTCTCGTCTACGGTTTCCTTGAAACCAGTGCAGAGAATGACGGGAATGTCGGGACGTAGCGTCGAGATCTCCTTAGCCAGCGACTTTCCCGACAGCCCCGGCATGGTGAGGTCGGTGATCACCAGGTCGAAGCGGGCGGGATCGGTGCGAAAAAGATCGAGTGCAGCGACGCTATTGCTGGCGGTAACCACGCTGTAGCCCAGGTTCTCCAGGATACCCTGCCCCAGCACGGTGAGCGACTCCTCGTCGTCCACGAACAGGACGCGCTCGGTTCCCTGCAGCAACTGCTCAGGAAGCTCCTCTTCGCGCTGGATCTCGAGCGAGACTGCCGGCAAGAATACCTCGAAGCAGGTCCCCGCCCCGGGTTCACTGTGCACCGCAATGAGGCCGCCGTGGTTCTTGACGATGCCCTGGACAACCGCCAAGCCGAGACCGGTCCCCTCCCCCGCCGGCTTGGTGGTGAAATACGGGTCGAAGATCCGCTCCAGCATGCGGCTTTCCATGCCGCGGCCGGTGTCGCGAACGCACAGATGCAGGTGATCCACGGGATCAAGGATGGGATGCGGGGCGAGCTGTGGTGAGCCGGCCGCGACCGACTGGAGGGAGACAGTTAGAGTGCCGCCGTCCGGCAGCATGGCGTGGGCCGCGTTGGTACCGAGATTCATCAGCACCTGGTGCAACTGGGTTGGGTCAGCGAGCACCTTGTCGGCGTCAGGAGGGACATCGATCTCCTTGACCATGGCTATAGAGGTGGGCAGCGACGAGCGCAGCAGGCGGAAGGCGTCATCGATGATGGCGGCGAGGTGCACCGGCTTTCGTTCCTGCTCGGAGTGTCTGCTGAAAC
Organism: Geomonas agri; assembly: GCF_020179605.1. Classification (NCBI taxonomy): domain Bacteria; kingdom Pseudomonadati; phylum Thermodesulfobacteriota; class Desulfuromonadia; order Geobacterales; family Geobacteraceae; genus Geomonas; species Geomonas agri. The sequence goes on along the minus strand of NZ_JAINZO010000001.1, from coordinate 729,500 downwards.
TGAGGATCTGCCGCACCAGGTCCGCCGCCCGCTGGGCCGCGGTGAAGACCTGCTGCATCTCCGCGCGCCCCGTGCCACCTTCCGGCACCTTGTGCAGCACCATGTCAGTGAAGCCGAGGATCGAGGTGAGGATGTTGTTGAAGTCGTGGGCGATACCGGCGGCGAGGGTGCCGATGGCCTCCATCTTCTGCGCTTGGCGCAGGTCCTTCTCGGTCTTGCGCAATTCCGCCGTGCGCGCCTCGACCCGCATTTCCAGAAGGTCGTTCGCCTCCAGGACGGCGCGTGTCGCCACCTCGGCCCGCTCCTTGGCCGCCACCAGTTCCTCGGTCCGCTCCCTGACCAGCTCTTCCAGGTGGTCGCGGTACTTCATCAGTTCGGCCTCGGCAACCTTCTGCTCTGTGATGTCGGTGCCGCTGCCGATCCAGCGCACGATGCGCCCATCTTGGTCCTTCTGGGCGACCGCCCGTGACAACACCCAGCGGTACTGTCCATCGAAGCGCCGGTTGCGGTGCAAGCAACTGTAGGGCTCGCCGGTTTCCAGGGAGTGCTTCCATTTCTGCGCGGTGATTTCGACGTCGTCGGGATGGATGATACTGCGCCAGGGCTCGGGGTCGGGCTCACCGGGAACGAGACCGTTGAACTCGTACCAGCGCAGGTTCGCGAAGTCCTGAGCGCCATCGGCCGTGGCTGTCCAGACAATCTGGGGGATCGTATCGATAATGAAGCGACACAGTTCTTCGGTAGGGTTGAGAGAATCTGTCACTCGGCCCTCTGTTATAGACAATCTCTTACATCGGGGTTAGACGAGCGGCTATTTGCAATTGGGAAAATATACAGGGCTTTTATGACACTTCAAGCCTCTTTCAATTTTACTGAGAGGAGGCTTGAAGTTAAATGAAAGGAAGTGGAACGTGCGCAGACAAATAAAGCCCGCGCCTCACTTGAAGAGTGTGTGCTCCAAGAGAATCTTGAGGCCGATCAGGCAAAGCACCACCCCGCCGCAGACCTCGACGCGCTTGCCCCAGTTGTCCCCGAGGCGGCGCCCCAGGAGCATGCCGGCCACGGTCAGCACCGCCGCGACAATACCGATGATCACGGACGGGACCCACACGCTGACCCCGAGCATGGCCAGCGAGAGGCCGACTGCGAAGGCGTCGATGCTGGTGGCAACGGAGAGCATCACCATGGTAAGACCCTTGGTCGGGTCGGACGGGGAGCTGTCGTCATCCTCCTCGAAGGCCTCGACGATCATCCTGCCACCGACGTAGGCCAACAGGCCGAAGGCGATCCAATGGTCGTAGGCGGTGATCCATTTCTGGACCGTGAGGCCGAGCAGCCATCCCGCGATGGGCATGAGCGCCTGGAACAGGCCGAAATGAAAACCGAGGCGAAACAGGTGCCGGCCGGTAACCGGGTTCAATACCGCGCCGGTTGCCAGGGCGACGGCGAAGGCATCCATGGCCAGGGCCAGGGCGATGCCGAAGATGCTAATCCAATCCATTAAGACTCCAACTTTTTTTGCAGTTGCTTATAGATCCGCTAGTCACGCCCCCTTCCTCTGGAAAGAAGCGGAACATCCCTCTCCCCCTAGGAGAGGGTCGGGGTGAGGGCAGCGCAACGAAGGGACAGTGGCGCTAGTGGCAGCGCCCTCACCCGGCCTGACGGCCACCCTCTCCCGGAGGGCGAGGGGACAGGACGACAGCTGATCGGGCGGCTGCCAGCTGCGACTTCAGTAGCCGTAATCGAGGCTCTGGATGCGGGAGACGCGGCCGTCCTGCAGCTCCAGCTGGTACTGGAACTCGTTGGGGCCGAAGTTGAAAATCCAGTTGTCGACGATGATGTTGGTGATGCTCCTGGTCGGGCTGGACTGCTGGTCCTTCTGCACCACCTTCTTCGAACTTTGCGTGGTCGTGGCAGGCTGGCCGCACTTGGCGAGCACCTCTCCCGCGGAATCCCCGACCGACACGATGCCACCTTTGCACCTCACGGTCTCGTCGGCATAGGCGGGGGCGGACAGCATCACGACGGCCGAGACGGCGACGATGAGGTTAACGGCTTTTTTCATGCTCTATCCTCCTAGTTACCCTGTTGGCAAAACAGGTAGGAATATAAGGCACAAGCGACGTTTTGCAAAGCGCTATTTACACAGCGCGCCTGGGGATAAGATGGACGGAGGTGGCCTTGAAGGAGGCGTGGATCTCCTTCCCTTCATACAAGGCCAGTTCAGTGAAGGACTCACGGGTGACGTAGGCGGTGAGCAAGAAACCGCAATCTAGCCGCAGCTTCAGGAACGGCCCCATGGCGGCGATCTCGACGATGCGCCCTTCGTAGTGATTCCTGGCACTGCTTTTGTGCTCGGGATGACCGACTGTGACGGTGACGTTCTCGGGGCGGATACAGCAATAGACCTGAGCGCCGGACACCTCGTCCCCCACCGTGTCGATCTCCCGGCCCGCCACCCGAACCGCGAGCTGCTGCTGCCGGTTGCTGAGCACCTCCCCTTCCAGGATGGTTTCCATTCCTACGAAATTGGCGACGAACTCGTTCACCGGGTGGTTCATCACCGCCGCCGGGGTTCCCTGCTGCACGATGTGACCCGCGTTCATCACCACGATGCGCTGCGACATCCGGAGCGCTTCGGACTGGTCGTGGGTGACCAGGATGGCGGCGATGCCCCGGTCTCGGATGATGCGGTCCATGTCCTCGGTGAGCGCCTGCCTGGTGGGTGGGTCGAGGTTGGCGAAGGGTTCGTCGAAGAAGATCACCTCGGGCTCCACCGCGAAGGCACGCGCAAGGCTCACCCGCCGGGCCTCGCCGCCGGAGAGCTTGCGCGCCGAGCGCTGCGCCATGTGGGCCAGGTTGAATCGATCGAGGTAGGTGGCGACGCGGCTCTTGATCTCTGCGCGCCCAAGCCCCCTGAGTTTCAGGCCGCTGGCCACGTTGTCGAAGACGGTGCTGTCGAAAAGGAGCGGCTCCTGCAACACCATGGCGGTGCGGCGGCGCAGATCGAGCCATTGCGCCTCGGAAACGATGGCACCGCCCTGATAGGTAACGGTGCCGGTCTGGCGCTTCATGAGCCCCAAAAGGGACAGGAGCAGGGTCGACTTGCCAGCGCCATTGGGGCCGATCAGCGAGACGAACTCGTTAGGGCACAAAGAAAAAGAGGGTATGTCGAGCACGGTCACGCCGCCTCGATCAACCCTCAGCTGTTTCAGGTCGAGCAGGTTTTGTTGCTGCGTCATCTGGGTCTTTCCCGCTGCTGGATGTAGGTGAGGATGTAGTTGACGGCGAAGCAGAATAGCAGAAGTATCACCGACAGGGCAATGGCCATGTCGAAGTTGCCGCGGCCGGTCTCCATCACCGTAGCGGTGGTGAGCACGCGGGTGTAGCCTCTCACGTTGCCACCGACCATGATGGAGGCGCCCACTTCCGAGATGACCCCGCCGAAGCCGGCCATCACGCCGGCCATGAGCGGCAGCCGTGCCTCCTTGATCAGCATCCAGACCATCTGCACCCGGGTGGCACCCAGGGCGAGGATCTGCAGCCTCAGGTTGGCCGGAAGGTTCTGCATGGCGCCGATGGTGACCCCCATGACGATGGGGGTCGCAATCACGGTCTGCGCGATGATGATGGCGGTCGGCGTGTAGAGGAGCTCAAGGTACCCCAGCGGGCCGTTTCTCCAGAGCATGATGGACACGAAGAGGCCCACCACCACCGGCGGCAGTCCCATCCCCGTATTCACCACGCTCACCAGGATCTTCTTACCGGGGAAGCTGGTGAGTGCCACCAGCGTACCCACGGAAAGACCGAGCACCAGCGAAAAGAGCGTGGCGAGCCCGGAGACCTTGAGCGACAGCCAGGCGATGCCCAGCACCTCGCGATCAAGCGACGCGAGGAGCTGGAACGCCTTTGTCAAACCTTCGAGAATTACATCCATTCAGCTTCCTCCGTGAATGGGGCGATCAGGGGGTGCTCAGCCACGAAGCGCAGCATGTGACCTGACGTCCCCCCTTTGCGAAAGGGGGGACAGGGGGATTTGCTTTTACAGACCGAGCAACTTCGGATCCTTGCCTGCGTCAGGGAAGAACAGCGGCGAGCCGAATTCCTTCTTGCCGAAGGTGGAGATGATTTCCTGGGTCTTCTTGGAGACCATGAAGTCGGCGAAAGCCCTGGCGCCGGCATTGTTCACCTTGGGCCACTTGGCCGGGTTCACCTCGATAACGTGGTAGATGTTGAGGAGCTTCGGCTCGCCCTGGACCATGACCTCAAGGCCCAGGTGCGCCTTCTTGTTGAGCGCCAGGTAGGTGCCACGGTCAGCCAGCAGGTACCCCTTCTTCTCTGCGGCAACGTTCAGGGTCTCGCCCATGCCCAGGCCGGTCTGCTGGAACCATTTCTGACCCTCCGGGTTGATGGCGGCAGCCTTGAAAAGTCCCTTTTCCTTGGCGTGGGTGCCCGAGTTGTCACCACGGGAGAGCCACAGCGCGTTGGCCTTGGCGATGGCCTTGAGCGCATCGGCAGCGGTCTTGGTGCCGCGGATCTTCGCCGGGTCGTTAGCCGGTCCCAGCACGATGAAGTCGTTGTGCATGACCAGTTTGCGGTCTACACCGAAGCCGTCGGCCATGAACTTCTTCTCGGCGTCCGGGGAGTGCACCAGCAGCACGTCGGCTTCCCCCTTCTCCCCCATCTTCATGGCCTGACCGGAGCCGACCGAGATGGTCTTCACGAAGTAGCCGGTCTGCTTCTCGAAGATCGGGATCAGTACGTCCAGAAGACCGGAGTCCTGGGTGGAGGTGGTGGTGGCGAGGATCAGGTTCTTCTGCTGGGCGGCCCAGCTGGTGGAGACCGAGGCTACTGCAGAAAACAGGAACAGGGCAACGAACAGCGGCAACATTCTGAAAATTCGGGTCATCGTCTAACTCCTTTTATGATGTTTATCCTGTTACGGTGTCGACCGTTATGGTGCTTCAGCTACAGCGGGTAGCCTAAAAAAGGGGAACGGCGCACCGCCCCCTTGTCATTCCGGATCATCCGGGATTGGATGTGGCCCCCTCCCTTATTTCAACTAACCCCAAGGATTACGCTGGATGCCTTGAACAGGGTGCAGGCGTGGGCGCCGACCTTAAGGTCGAGGCTCGTGCCGCTTTCGTGGGTGATGACGGCACTGATGGTGTTGCCGCCACCCACCTCGACGTCGACCTCGGTGGACACAGGCCCTTCCACGATCTTGACCACGGTGCCACACATGACGTTGCGGGCGCTGATCTTGGCGTCGTGCAGGTCGGTGCCTACCATGACCGAGCTGGCCTTGATGATGGCGTAGGCGGAGCCCCCTTCCTTAAGGGCGAGATTCTCAACGGCACCGTTGGTGATCACGGCGACCAGCGGCGCGCCGCCGGTGAGCGCCAGGGTCACCTCTGCGTTCACCACACCCTTGGTTATCTTGGTGATGGTCCCGGACAACACGTTACGGGCACTTACTTTCATGGATATCCTCCGCAAAAGTTGGTACAGGCTGGCGCTGTCGCCCAGCCGTCCCTCAAGGTTCTCCAGGAACCTGCGATGCTCCTCCTGGAGTACGCCGTACTGCTTGACCACTTCCTTACCGTAGGCGGTGAGGGTCGTCCCCCCGCCTCCCCTGCCGCCGGTCACCCGTTCCACCAGCGGCTTTTCCGCGAGGTTGTTGATCATGTTGACCAGGTCCCAGGCGTTCTTGTAGCTGATACCGACGGCCTTGGCCGCCTTGGTAATGGAGCCCAACTCGTCGATCTTCTGTAGCAGCGCGATCCGGTCCAGTCCCAGGAACTTCTGCTCATCCTTGTGAAACCAGAGAGCCCCTTCGAGCTCTATGCCGTGTTTTGCGCTACGACTCAATGCACACCTCGTGTAAGAGCAAAGACTGTGAGGAGGTTTCTTGCACAGGCATCTGCCCGTATCTCACTGAGTATACGATCATTTCTTTGAGAGTAAAGAGGCACTTGCCCTGTTCCTCTCATTGTGGGCTACACGTTATATCATAAACGTTATAGCGTAGACACAAAAAGTAGGTTTGATTGTGTATACCTTCTTTCAAGCGTGAAAACAGGCGGTTGGCATAAGGAGCACGACTGATCCAGGGAAGACGCCGACTCACTCACCGGCGTTGGTGGCTGACAGGTATTCCGAACGGTTCCAGGTAGTCATGCAGGAAGGATGCTCCAGGTCGGGGTGACAGAGATAGATCTCGTCCCCGGGGTGCCCGGCAATCTTGAGCCCCGCCGAGCGGAGCATGGCCTCGACGCCGGCGTGGTTGGCGATCCACCAGTTGGTCGGGTCCCCGGCGAAGCGCTCTTCGATGAATGCCATCTTGGGCCACCCCGCGTCGTGCAGGGCGTCGCGCTCGTTGATCCAGAAGTCGTGCTGTCCGGCGACAGCGCGGCCGGGCATGGTGATGGTCTGGAACAGCATCATCCCTGCAGTCTTCTGCGCCACGATGTCGAGCGCCAGCAGCGGGTAGCGCAGGTGGTAGAACACCCCCATGAAAAGTACCAGGTCGAACTTTCCCTTGACCCGCGCCAGGTCATAAACCTGCATCTGCCGAAACTCCACCAGGCTTTGCAAACCGTACTGCGCCGCAGCCCAGTTGGCCTGGTCCAGGTAATGGTTGTCGCAGTCTATACCAAGCACCCGGGCACCGCGGCGCGCCAGTTCGAATGAGTAAAAGCCCGCGTTGCAGCCGATGTCGAGGGCACTCCACCCGGTCAGGTCCTCGGGGATGCAGCCCGATATCTCACGCCACTTGAAGCTGGGGAAGTCCCCCAGGAAGTGGTCCGGGGCTGTCTCCGTCCCGTCGGGCAGGTGCAGGTTGTGGAACCAGGGGGACAGTTCCTTGATGTCGTCTTCCAGCGTTCTCGCCTTGGCGTGCGTCATCCGTTCTTTCTCCTTACAGCGTGGTCAGGTATTCCTCGAGCTCCTCGGCGCGGCAAGAGGCGGAGTGGGACTGCATTACACGGGCGCGGGCACGCTCGCCGATGGCGCGGCGCGCCTCGTCGGGGAAACGCTGCAGGATGCGCAGCATCTCCTGGCTCCCGGAGGCGAGCAGGATCTCCTTGCCCGGCACAAAGAACTGCTCCAGTCCAGGCCAGTGATCGCTCACGATGGGGACGGCGCAGGCGGCGGCCTCGAAGAGGCGCACACTGGGGGAGTAACCGGCGAGCTGCATCTGCTTCCTGGTCAGGTTCAGGGTAAAGCGCTGGGAACTGTAAAATTCGCTGTGGCACTCCGGCGGCAAATGCTCGATCCGGTGCGTGTTCTTGGACCACTTGAGCTCTGAGGGGTACTGGGCGCCAGCGACCACGAAGCGCCCCTTTTCCCAGGACGCGGCCGGCTGGCACAGCAGCTGAACCAGGCCGGGCTGGCGGTCACGGCTGTAGGTCCCCAGGTAGCCCAGATCCCAGCGCGGTGTGATCTGCATCGGGTAGTGCACCATGGGATCGACCGAGCAGTACAGGGGGCGAGCCGCCCTTGAGCCGTAGCGGCGCTCGATGTGGTCCAGGGTCGGTCCGCCGGTGAAGGAAAGGTAGAGGTCGTAGCAGGGTATCAGATCCTCGCTCAGGTACTGGCACTCGCCCCGGTCCAGCGCAGCCAGCGTCACGGGTGTGTCGATGTCGTAGAAGGCCTTGATCCCCCTGGCGTGTTTGCTGACCCACTTGCCCACCTCGATGCCCTGGTAGACGTAAGAGCCAACGATGACACAGTCGGCGTCGCAGATCTCGGGACCGTATTCCGCAAAGAGCTCGTCCAGCGACTTGTAGATCAGCGTGTTGCAGAAGGGGGGCTCGGGGAGGTCGCGGTGGGCCTCGTACCAGATGGCGTCGCGCTCCAGGAACAGGATTTCGTGCCCCCGCCGGTCCATTTCGCGCAGCAGCCCGCGGTAGGTGGTGGCGTGGCCGTTGCCCCAGGACGAGGTGATGGACAGGCCGAAGACGACGATTTTCATGGTGCCCCCCCGATGTAGGCTTGCGGCACCGGGCCGGCGGCAAAGATCTCCTGGAACTGTTTTGCGCGGTGCGCGTAGGTGTGGTGTGCCCGCACCCGCGCCAGCGCCCGCACCCCCATGGCCGCCGCAACAGACGGAGTGAGTCGCTCCAGGATCTGCGCCACCTCGTCCCCGTTGCGTGCGACACAGATCTCCCGCTCCGGCTCGAAAAAGTATTCGATCCCCTCCCAGTGGTCGGTGATCATGCAGGCGCCGGCGCCGGCCGCCTCGAAAACGCGGGTGGCCGGGGAGAAGCCATTGCGCGCCATCCCGTCGCGGCTAACGTTGAGAACGGCCATGGCGCTGCAGTTGAAAGCGTTGTGATCGCCGGTCCCCAGGTGCCCAAGATAGCGGACGTTGCCCGAGCGCGCCTTGTCGTTCCAGCCGCTGCCAGCCAGCAGGAAGCTCCGGTTGGGTAGCTTGTTCGCGACGGCGAGGAAGAACTCGTCGACCCGGCGCTCGCGGTCCGGCAGGCGGTTGCCCAGGAACGAGAGGTCCGCCTTGAGCCGCGCCTCGGGCGGGACCGGGTAGTGGGTGTCAGGGTCAAGCGCGTTGTAGATGGGGATGCAGTTGCGGGCGCCGAAGCCGCGGTAGGCGCGCACGATGGGGTCGCCGCCGCCGTAGGTGAGCACCAGGTCGTACTGCGGGATCAGGGGGCGGAACGGGTCGCGCACGTCGCTGCCGATCCGCTCCAGCGTGGCCGGCGCGTCGACATCCCAGAAGATGACTTGGGTCCCGGGCCGCTTCAGGCGCAGCACCTCGAGTTCCAGCAGCTCGTCGAAGACCCCGACCCCGCTCGCCTTGATGACCAGGTCGGAGCCCCTGGCCGCTTCCAGGGAGCGCAGCACCCCCTCTTCGGTGGCCGGGTAGACCACCACGGTGGCCCACTCGGGGTCCTCGATGTCCCGGTGCGCCTGCCGGTCGTAGGCGTCTGGTTCGTAGAAGGTGATGCGGTGTCCCAGGCGTGAGAGCGCCCGGACCATGCCGCGGTAGTAGGTGGCGGCGCCGTTCCAGTAGGCGGAGACCAGGCTCGAGGCGAAGAAGGCGATGGAGAGAGGGGCAGCCATGGGGTTCCTTTCTTAAAAGAGAGATTTGAAGCGCGATCTTATCGCTGCGATTTTCAGCAGGAAACCTATCTGCTGCCGAGTTGCAGCGGAAAGCCTATCTGCTGCTACGAAGCGCAGCACTAGCCCCCGCGTCCTCCCCTTTGCGAAGGGGAGACAGAGGGGATTTGCCTTGGGAACCTTTTGTCCGGAGGAGAGGCTGCTGGGTGCGGTAAAAGCAAATCCCCCCTGTCCCCCCTTTCACAAGGGGGGTAACTCTGGTTCACGTGCATCCTGAAGTTACCAGCACCCGAAGTTACCAGGACATACCCACTACTGCTTTATGCCGAGCTCGCTGCAGATGGCCAGCAGCTCCTCCATGCGGTGGCGGCAGGTGTGCCGGGCTAGGATGGTCTCCCTGCCGTGCTCGGCAAGGCTCCTGGCCAGCACAGGGTCGTGCAGCAGGCTCTGCATCTGCCACTCCATCTCCTTCCGGTCCCGGGCGTAGAGGAGGTCGACGCCGCCGGTAAAAAGCCGGTCGCTGTCGACCCAGGGCGCCGAGACCAGCGGGATGCCGCACGCCAACGCCTCGAAGGGACGGATGGTGGGGATGCCGGGCAGGGCCTCCACGTAAGGGCGGCGCGGGATGTGAACCGTGAGCCGGAACCGACTGAACACCCGGGGCACCTCGAAGTTCGGGAGCCAGCCACCGTAGCCGATGCCCGCCTCGGCCAAAAGCTGTAGCGCCTGCTTCGGGTAGCGCACGCCGTACACCACCCCTTTCAGATGCAGCCGGCGCACCGGCTCAATGAAGAACTCCCGGATCTCCTGGCTGCGCTCGTCGTCGCCCCAGTTGCCGATCCAGACCACGTCTCCCACCTTGTCAGGCGACTGCATCGGCCGGAACACCCGCACGTCCGCCGCCTCGTGCCACAGCCAGGCCCGCTCGGCCCAGCCACGGGCCAGGTAGATCTCCCGAATCCTTGCACCGTAGGCCAGCACGCCGTCAAAGCCGGAAAGGTCGTAGGCTGCCATGGACTCTTCGTCGGTGACGCTTCTGTGGTGGGTATCGTGGAACAGCAGCCGGTAGCTGCCGCCGCTTTTGCGATGCCCCCCCAGGCGCCGGACCAGCTCGTGGTCGCTCCACTCGTGCACGATGACGAGATCCGCGCCGAACAGGGCCCGGTCCAGGTCCAGTTCATCGAGCAGGTAGCGGGTACCGGTGAGGCCGGGATAGGCGCGCTCGAAGCCGCGCACGGCCGCATCGCCGCTGTCGCGCAGCATGTTGCTGTAGCTCCAGCCATTCTCCGGCTCATAGACCGTCACCTCGTGCCCAAGCTGCCCCAGTTCGGTGACGATGCCGCGCAGGAAATGGGCGTTGCCATGGTTCCAGTCCGAAAGGATGGAGTGGTAAAACATCACGATGCGCATCGGTCAGCGTGCCCTCCAAGTTGATTTCCCCCCTCTCGACCTCCCGACCTCCCCCCTCCGGGGGGAGGAGGATACCGGCACGGGCTTCCCATTATCCCAGCCCCTCCGAAGGGATGAGGATACCGGCACCAGCTTCCCATCATCCCAGCCCCTCCGAGGGGAGGAGGTTACCGGCATCAGCTTCACATCATCCCAACCCCTCCGGGGGGAGGAGGATACCGGCACCGGCTTCCCATTATCCCCTCCCCCGGAGGGGGAGGGTTAGGGAGGGGGATCCTTCACTGCATCTTTATACAGGCCTGCCACCACGGAGCCGGCTGTACAGGGAGAGATACCCGGCGGTCATCTTGGCGGCGGTGAAACTACGGCTGCGCTCCAGCGCCTTCTCCCTGAGGCTCGCCTGGCGGCTGCGGTCGGCGCAGAGCGCGCGCAACTGCTTTTGCAGGTCCATCGCCGACTCCGGGTCGACGAACAGGGCCGCCCCGTCCCAGAGCTCGCGCAGGCTGGGGATGTCGCCGAGGACCAGGGCGCAACCGGACTGGGCCGCCTCGAGGACGGTGAGTCCGAAGGGTTCGTAACGCGCCGGGAGGACGTAGATGGCAGCGGCAGCATACCAGGGGGCCAGCGATTCCGGCGCCAGGAAGCCGAGCCGGTTCACCCCGTCGACGTTGGCAGCCCCACCGCCGGGCTGGTTGATCTCCCCCGCCACATACACCGGCCAGGGGAGGTCGTAGGCGTTGCGCACCAGGGCGCCGATGTTCTTGGCCTCGTCCCAGACCCGCCCCACCGACAGGATGAAGTCTTCCTTCATGCCGGGACGAAAGCGGGTGCGGCCGCGGGCGTTGTAGATCACTTGCGCTTCGGGGAGCGGCAAGTAGAGCCTCCTGATGCAATCGAGCATCGCCGTAGAAGGGGCGGCCACCAGATCCGCGGCGGCGAGCCCCCGGGACACCCGAACCCGGTAATCGTCCAGCCGCTGCGGCGCCTGCTCGCCGCGCACCGCCTCCCACCAGGAAAGAACGCAGGAGTGGGCCACCACGAGGCAGGGGCGGCGCCAGGGGAGCGCGGCGTGGGCGTAGCCGTTCAGGTGCACCAGGTCCGGTTTCAGCTCCGCCTCAAGGGAAAGGAGCCACTCGCCGCTCTTCTCCACGTCGGCCCACGGATCTTCCATCCACTCCAGCCGATAGCCGCTCTCGTAGAGGGTGACGTTGGCCTCGTCGGCCACCTCGCGGTGCTGTCCCGGTGAGAGCGGGCGCCCCATGGTGGCGAGCGCGATCTGCACCCCGTGAGGGGCCAGGCCGCGGCAGAGTTCCAAGACGTAGTTCCAGACCCCGCCGATGGGATCCGCAGTCATCAGTATCAGTCCCGGTGCCCCGACAGGGGGAGCATCGCTTGCTGTTGTGGGAGAAACAACTTTATTCATGAATAAAAATCCCGGTTGCAGTCCTGTTAAATAATCACTCGAAATATTAGCCACTAAGCCACTGTCATCTCATGAGTTGAACAGGCCGCACGAGGCGAAGCGACAGCCGTTCCCATGCCCGGATCTCCCCGAGATGGTAGTGCTGAAGCGCCGCCCGGCGCGACGTATCGACTTATCGCTGTATTGGTGTATCTGATTACCGGCTTACCTTGATGACCTGCCGTAGGCGGCGTCGAGGACCTCGGCCACCCGGACCAACTGCTCCGCCTGAGGATCGAAGCCGTTGCCTCCTAATCTCAACTGGCGCGCCCAGGCCACGGCGCAGCGTCCCCCCCACTCGTCCGGTGGAGCGGCGATGGTCTCGGAGGTGGTGCCACGGAAGCGTTCAGCCACGAAGTCGTAGAAGGAGCCCTGCACATTCTTGAAGCTCACGCCGCCGTGGGTCCCGTAGAAGCTCGACTCGATGACGGCATCGCGTCCCGCCGAGACATTCCAGGAACAGGCCACCCGCACCGCGTGCCCATCCTCAAGCACCAGGGAAACCACCGCGTAGTCCTCGACCTTGCCGGAGCCGACCTTGAGCCGCTCGCCGCCCGCGAAGATGGAACTGGACACGCTGCGCACCTCGGGGTATCCGAAGAACCAGAGGGCAAGATCGACCAGGTGGCTTCCCAGGTCCATCAGGCAGCCTCCCCCGGAGAGTTCCGGGTCGTAGAACCAGTCCTTGTCGGGACCGTAGGCGTTGTGGAAGACGAGGTCGGCGGCGTAGACCTGCCCCAGTTCGCCCGAACTCACCAGCTGGTGCATCTTCTGGATGGCGTCGGTGTAACGGTAGGAGAAATCGACCCCCAGGAGCCGGTTCACCGCCCGCGCCGCCCCAACTACGAGCTGCGCCTCTTCGGCGTTTCTCCCCAGCGGCTTCTGGCAGAACACGGCCAGGCCGCGGTCGAGGGCGCGCAGCGCCTGGTAACAATGGCCCGCGCTGGGCGTCGCAATCACCACGCCGTCCAGGTCGAGTTCGAGGAGTTCCTCCATCGACTCCATGATCGGCGCCCCGGGCGCGAGTTCCCCCGCCTCCCGGGCGTTGTCAGGGCAAAGGTCCGCGATGGCGGCCACCTCGGCCTCCCCGCTTTTCACGATGGCCTCCATCCGGTGCCGGCCGATCCAGCCGGTGCCGAGAAAGCCAAGTCTCGGTAGTGCCTGTTTCTTCCTCATTACTTCCCCTTTCCTAATGCTCGATACGGATCATCCCTTTCAGGAAGCCGTCGGGACGCCCTTCCAGCGCCTGGTAGGCGCGTCCCAGTTCGTCGAGGCTGAAACTGTGGGTGATCAGCTCCTTGAGCGGAAACATCCGCGACTCCACGGCGGCGATGCCGGCGCGCATCCCCTCGAGGTAGACGCGCGGGTAGCGCTCGTGCGCGTTGATGACGTCGATCCCCTTCCAGTTCCAGAGCTGGACGTTGACCTGGCGCAGCCCGTCCTGGTGGTAGCCGGCGATGACGATCTTGCCCCCTTCCCGCACCAGTTCCCCGGCCAGATCCAGCGGCCACTGGTATCCGGTGGCTTCCACAACCCGATCGCAGCCACGCTCTCCGGCCAGCTGCCGCACCCGGTCCATGACCCGCTGGTGGTCATCCAGGACCACGGTCTCCTCGGCGCCGCAGCGCTTGGCGAGCTCCAGGGCGAAGCCGCGGCGCGAGAGGGCGATCACGTGCGCGCCCCGCGCCGTAGCGAGCGCTGTGAAGATGGCACCCAGGAACCCGGCCCCAATCAGGGCCACGGTCTGCCCCGGTTCGATGGCGGAACGGCGGAACACGTTCATGGCGCAGCCGACCGGCTCTCCCGGGAAAGGCTGCCCGTCCAGCGAGGCCGGGATCTTCACCAGGGCGTCGTGCCGTACCATGTCGTATTGAGCGTAGGCGTTGTAGGAGAGAAAGGTGACCCGGTCGCCGATCTTCACTCCCTGAACTCCTTCGCCCAGCGCCTGCACCCTCCCCCACCCTTCGTGCCCGGGGGCACCCGGAAGGGCCGGGTAATTGAACCAGCTGCGCCCCTGCCACAAGGGGAGGTTCGAGGCGCAGACGCCGCACCCCTCCAGGGCAACCAACACCTCTCCCTCCTGCGGTTCCGGACGAGGCACCAGTTGCACGGCGGCCTCACCCGGGCCGGTGATCACCGCAGCCTGCATCATCTTGCTCATCACATCGCCTCCACACCCGGAGCCGGGTAGCTTTTTCTCTTCTTCTCTTCAGCCGTCTCGGCGCCGCGCGGCGATGTTCCCAGCGACTGGCACAGCCACCGGTACAGGCGCTCCACTCCTTCCCGAACGGAATGGCGCGGGGCCCACCCGGTCGCCGCCGCGAACTTCCTGGTGTCGGAGATGTAGTAGCGCTGGTCCCCGGTTCGCCACTCGTCGAAGCTGACCTGCGGCAGGGAGCCGTGCAGGTCGCGCAGCAGGTCCAAAAGCTCCAAGAGGCTCGCGGCGCGCTCTGGGCCGCCCCCGATGTTGAAGGCCTGGCCGGAGATCTTCGGCATCACCGCGCCGGCGCGGCACATGGCGTCCACCAGGTCCTCGACGAAGAGGAGGTCGCGCACCTGGTAGCCGTCGCCATAGAGGGTGATCGGCTCACCCTTCAGTGTCCGGATGGCAAAGTGGGCCACCCATCCCTGGTCCTCGGTGCCGTACTGGTGCGGGCCGTAGATGCAGCTCATGCGGAACACGGCAGCGTTGATGCCGAAGCTGCGCGAGTAGTCGAGCACGTATTGGTCGGCGCACCCCTTGGAGCAGCCGTAGGGGCTCAGGAAATCGAGCGGGGTCCCCTCACCGAAACCGTAGCGCCTGAGCTCCGGGTCGAGCGGCTGGTACCGACTGCCGTTTTTGCGGATGCGACACCCCTCGATGCCGCCGTACACCTTGTTGGTCGAGGTGAACAAGAGCGACGGGCGCTCTTTCGCGGTGCGGATCGCCTCCAGTAGCGCGAAGGTCCCCAGCCCGTTGATGGCGAAGTCGGCGGCGGGGTTGTCGATGCTGGTGGTAACCGCGACCTGGGCAGCGAAGTGGTACACGTGGGAGCACTGGGCGATGGCGTCGTGCAGCGCCAGGTGGTTCCGGGTATCCGCGATCCTCACCTCGAGCCGGTCGCCGCAGTTCTCCTTGAGCCAGAGCAGGTTCTCCTCCACGCCCGGGCGAGACAGGTTGTCGTAGACGATGACCCTTTTCCCCTCGCGGGCCAGGTGGTGCACCAGGTTAGTGCCGATGAAGCCCGCCCCCCCGGTAACCAGGATCGCCTTGTCCCCGGCCGAGCTTGTACGTACCGGGGCCGCCGTCGCCACTTCCCCGACCTTTTTTATCGCCGTCACCTTCCCCTCCTCGAGCAAGCGGTAGAGCAGCTTGGGTGTGCCGTCCGCCTTGCGGAATCCGAAGTAGTACTCGCGCTCGTCCAGGTGGAACCGGTCCACCGCGGCCAGTCCCGGATCCAGGTCGTCGGCGCCGTACCAGTACAGGCGCTGCGCCGGCGCCTCCAGGAACTCCAGGAAGACCCGGGCCTGCTTGAACTCGTCGTGCTGCCAGGTGGAGAAGCCGGCCTCGGTAACCCAGATGTCGCAGGGAGAGTCATGCTGGTCCAGGATCTCCCGCACCATGGAGACGTTGCGCGCCCACCCCTTCCAGGTGTAGTCGAAGATGTCAGGAAAGCCGTGGATCCCCACCACGTCGATGTACTCCATGACGCCCAGGTCGAACATGCGGCAGAGCCAGTGCCCGTCAATGGGGCTCATCCCGCCCAGCACGGTCTTCTTGCCCCGCTTCCTGGCCCAGTACGCCGCAGCCCCGATCATCTCGCCGAACCCGGTCCAGTGCGGGTCGAGGGTCCAGTCCCATTCGCTCAAGTTGTTGGGCTCGTTCCAGAGCTCCACGTACTCGAAGTGGTCCCCGAAGGAGGTGATAAAGAGGTCGATGAAATCGGCGTAGTCGAGGGCCCTCTTGGGGGGCGAGGAGGTCTTGGGCTCCAGGCCGATGGACGGGGGCGTGTAGAGCACGCAAGGAAGCAACTCAACCTCGCTGGACAGGCGCGGCACCAGCCAGTCGTACCACTCCCGCCCCTCAGTGGTGTACCAGTCAGCCCAGGAGATGCCGGTGCGCAGACGCTTCGCTCCGAGCTTCTTCATGTCGGCGAGCACCCGCTCCACCCGCCCCCGTTCCCCGGGACGGAACCACTCGACCATGCCGAACTTGTCCGGTAGCGATTCGACTGGCCAGCTCATAGCGTCAGCCCCCGCTGGGTCAGCTCGGCGTGCGCCTGGGCAACCCGATCTATCGCCACTTCCCCTTCCAGCCACCCCGCCAGTTCCCTGAGGCCGTCTTCGAAGTTGACCCGGGGGGCGTACCCGAGGACCTCGCGGGCGCTGGTGATGTCGGCGAAGCAGTGGCGGATGTCGCCGGCGCGGTAACTGCCGGTGATCTCGGGTTCGACGGAGTCCATATTGAGCACTTGGCAGAAACGCTCCAGCACCTGCAGTACGGAGATGTTGGCGCCGCTACCTATGTTGAAGAGCTGCTGTTTCTGCTGGTCCACCCCCAGCGCCAGGCGGCAGGCGGTGACCACGTCGTGCACGCTGACGAAGTCGCGCTGCTGCCGGCCGTCCTCGAAGATGCGGGGCGGATTGCCGTTCATGAGGCGGGAGGCGAAGATGGCCAATACCCCAGTGTAGGGATTGGAGAGAGCCTGCCTGGTTCCGTAGACGTTGAAAAAGCGCAGGGCAATGACCGGGATCCGGTAGCACCCCCCGACGATGAGCGCCATGCGTTCCTGGTCGTACTTGCTTAGAGCATAGACCGAGGCGAGGGATGGCGTCTTCTGCTCGGGCGTCGGCACCGGGATGAGCGGCTCACTCTCCTTGAGTAGCGGCTCCCAGCTCCCCCGCTGCAACTGCCCGACCTCCCGTTTCACGTCGTCGTAGTAGGCCCCGCTGCCGTCCCGGTAACGTCCTTCCCCGTAGATGCTCATGCTTGAGGCGACGATGAGCTTTCTCTCCCCCTGTGCCTGCGCCATCGCCTCGAGCAGTACCGCCGTGCCACAGTTGTTCACCGAGGTGTAGCGCTCGATCTCGTACATGCTCTGCCCCACCCCGACCATGGCGGCGAAGTGGAACACCGCCTCGGTGCCGACCAGCGCCTTTTGCACTGCCGCCGGGTCCCGCACGTCCCCCTTGATCAGTTCGACCTCGGGGTCGAGGTACGCGGGCCGGCCCGCATCGGGACCGTGGACCTGCGGCACCAGGCTGTCCAGCACGCGCACCCGGTAGTCGTGACGCAGCAGCTCGTCCGCCAGGTGGGAACCGATGAAGCCGGCCCCTCCCGTGATAAGAACGCTCCCTGACATAGGATCCTCCCTGGGGGGTGAGATATCTGCGGTAGCGGTCGTCTAATTAGTACAAAGTTAATTCATTCAAATTAACAAAACTCAATACTAACAGTGACGGATTTTCTGTCAAACCAGTTCATACAAAAATGCGCTTTTTACCCCAGTAAGATGGCGGACATGGGGGATGTTCCCGCCCCCACCGCCACTGACAGTTGCGTCATTCGCGAGGTTCGCGCGAGGGAATGAAAGGCACATGAAGATGGACCGGCGCCGCTTCGGTTTTAAAATTCGCGGAGTGTGTTATTTTAGAGCGTGTTAATTTTCCCAGACACTGAAGGGTATTGGGGGGACGATGGCCGCGGTACAGAGAAGGATGCCGATCGGTGCGGAGGTGGTACCGGATGGCGTGAATTTCAGGGTTTGGGCGCCGGGACACATGGAGGTCGAGGTGGTCCTCGAGGGGACTCCGGCTCCGCAGGCAACGGTGCTCGCCCCCGAGGAAAGTGGCTACTTTTCCGGCACCTGCCGCGAGGCGAGTGCCGGTTCGCGATACCGCTACTGCCTGGACGGCGGCGAATGTTTTCCCGACCCAGCATCACGGTTCCAGCCCGAAGGCCCGCACGGCCCATCCCAGGTGATCGACCCGAACGATTTTGCCTGGAGCGACCAGGAGTGGCCCGGGGTGGAGCGCGAGGGGCACGTGATTTACGAGCTGCACCTGGGCACATTCACCATGGAAGGGACCTGGCACGCCGCCGAGGAGCAGCTCCCGGCACTTAAGGAGCTGGGGATCACCCTGGTCGAGGTGATGCCGGTGGCCGACTTTCCCGGTCGGTTCGGCTGGGGCTACGACGGGGTCAACCACTTCGCCCCCACCCGTCTTTACGGTAGGCCCGACGATATGCGCCGCTTCGTGGACCGCGCCCACAGCTTGGGGCTGGGCGTCCTGCTGGACGTGGTCTACAACCATTTTGGCCCGGAGGGGAACTACCTGGCCCGCTACTCCGACTTCTACTACGGCGACAAGGAAAGCGACTGGGGCAAGGTGATGAATTTCGACGGCAGGCAGTGCGGCCCGGTGCGCGAGTTCTTCATGGCCAACGCCGCCTACTGGATCGACGAGTTTCACATCGACGGCCTGCGTTTCGACGCCACCCACGCCATCATCGACACCTCCGAGATCCACATCCTGGGGGACATCACCAGCCGGGTCCGGGAGCGCGCCGGCAAGCGTCGCCTGCTGCTGGTGGCCGAGAACGAGAACCAGGACTTCCGCTGCCTGCAGCCCAGGGAGCGAGGGGGCTTCGGCATGGACGGGGTCTGGAACGATGACTTCCACCACACCGCCCACGTCGCCCTCACCGGTTACCACGACGCCTACTATTCGGAATACTACGGATCTCCCCAGGAGATGATCTCCTGCGCCAAGTGGAGCTACCTGTACCAGGGGCAGTTCTACTTCTGGCAGGGAAAGCGGCGTGGCTCCCCCACCATGGGCCACAGCCCCAGCTGCTACATCAACTACATCCAGAACCACGACCAGATCGGCAACTCCGCCTGGGGCATCCGCATCGACCGGCTCACCAACCCGGCCGGTCTGCGGGCGATGGCGGCGCTCATGTTCCTCCTCCCCCAAACCCCGATGATCTTCCAGGGGCAAGAGTTCTCCGCCAGTTCCCCCTTCCTTTACTTCGCCGACCTCAACCCGGAGATCTCGCAGCAGGTCCATACCGGTCGCATCGAGTTCCTGAAACAGTTCACCAACATCGATTCGCCCGAGGTGATCGATACCATCGACAAGCCCTACGAGCTGGAGACCTTCCAGCAGTCGCGCCTCGACCTGAGAGAGAGGGAGCGCCACGGCAAGGTGTACGCGCTCTACCGCGACCTGATCCGGCTACGGCGCGAGGATCCGGTCTTCAGCCGCGGCTACGCCTGTCATATCGAGGGGGCGGTCCTGGGACGGGCGGGTTTTCTCCTCCGTTATTTCCTCGAGGACGAGCAGCGCCTGGTGCTGGTCAACCTGGGACGCGAGCAGCACCTGGTGCCGATCCCGGAACCGATGCTCGCGCCGCCCCTCGGGTCCTCCTGGGAGATCCTTTGGAGCAGTGAAAAGATCGAGTTCGGCGGTTCCGGCACGCCGAAGCTCGACACGGAGAAATTCTGGCGTCTACAGGGATACGCGACGCTGGTACTGATTCCGGTGCCGGAAGGAGGGAACCAGTCATGACCACGGTGACGCGGGAATTCCATTTCGACCGCCACGACGAGGAAGAGAAGACGCGGCAACTCTTGGAACAGGAGTGGCTGTTGACCAACGGGCTGGGGGGGTACGCCTCGGGCACCGTCTGCGGTGCACTGACCCGGCGCTACCACGGGTTGCTCATCGCCGCCTACCCCTCCCCCATGGGACGCCTGGTGATGCTGAACCGGCTCACCGAGGCCATCCGCTTTCCCGATGGCAGCATGGTGCGTTTCGGCGGGGACCAGAAAGAGGCAGGGCTCGACTTTCACGGCATGGAATACCTGACCGGTTTCCGGCTGGAGGACGGCCTCCCGGTCTGGCACTACGAGATCAACGGCACCGTGATCGAGAAGCAACTGGTCATGGTGCACCGGCAGAACACGGTACACCTGATCTACCGCCTCATCTCCGGCGAGAAGATGGTGCGCCTGAAGCTGCAGCCTTACCTGCAGTTCCGGCCACACGACGCCTCGGTGGACATCGTCTCCGACGATCCCTACATGTTCACCGCGGTACAGAACCGCTACCAGATCTCCTCCGGCACCAACTCACCACAGCTCCGGTTGGTGATCAACGGCGGCCGGGGCAACTTTACCCTGGAGGAAAAGCACAGTACCGACATATTCTACGACGTCGAGAGCTCTCGCGGCTACGACTCTCTGGGGACGCTCTGGACCGCCGGCTACTTCGCCGTTGACCTCGGTATCGGACAGGACGCCGCACTCACCGCCTCCACTGAAAGCTGGGAGACCCTCGCGGCGCTGGCCCCGTCGGCCGCCCTGGAGATGGAACGGGAACGGCGCCGGCTGCTCCTGGCCGCGGCGGACCCGAGGGCACGCCAGGGGCTCCCTGCCGAACTGGTCCTCGCCACCGACCAGTTCATCATCACCCCTGCCGGGCGGCACAAGGAAAGTGTGCGCGCCCACGCCATGGGGGACGAGGTCTGCACTGTCATCGCCGGCTACCACTGGTTCACCGACTGGGGGCGCGACACCATGATCTCCCTGGAGGGGCTCACCCTGGCCACCGGGCGCCACACCGAGGCCGGGTGGATCCTGCGCACCTTCGCTCACTACGTGAAGAACGGGCTCATCCCCAACCTCTTCCCCGAGGGGCACAGCGAGGGGCTCTACCACACCGCCGACGCGAGCCTCTGGTTCTTCCACGCCCTGAACCGCTACCTGGAATACACCAACGACCGCGCGACGCTGCACATGATCATGCCCCAGATGCGCGAGATCATCGACCGGCACCTTTCCGGCACCAGCTTCGGCATCGGCGTCGACCCGAGCGACGGCCTGTTGAAGCAGGGCGCCGAAGGATACCAGCTCACCTGGATGGATGCCAAGGTCGGCGACTGGGTGGTGACGCCGCGCCGGGGCAAGGCGGTGGAACTGAACGCGCTCTGGTACAACGCGTTGCGCCTGATGCAGCAGTGGACCGAGCATATGGGGGACGAACAGTACTCGCGCCAGTTGGGCGGCTACGCCGACCAGACCTATCGCTCCTTCAACCAGCGCTTCTGGTACGCGGACGGCGGCTACCTCTACGACGTGGTGGACGGCGAACTCGGCGACGACAACGCCTGCCGCCCGAACCAGCTCTTTGCCATCTCGCTCCCCTACCCGGTCCTCGAACGGGACCGCTGGCCCAACGTGCTGGACACGGTGCGCCAGCGTCTCCTGACGCCGGTTGGCCTGCGCACCCTTGCCCCCGGGCACACCGACTACAAGCCCACCTACCATGGCGATCTCAGGGCGCGCGATGCCGCCTACCACCAGGGGACGGTGTGGCCCTGGCTCATCGGCACCTTCATCGACTCGTGGCTCAAGCTCTACCCGGAACAGGTCGGCGCCGCGCGCAGCTTCCTGGACGGACTGGTGCAGCAGTTGAACCAGCAGTGCATCGGCTCCATCAGCGAGATCTTCGACGCCGAACAGCCGTATAACCCGAAGGGATGCATCGCCCAGGCCTGGAGCGTGGCGGAGATGCTGCGCTGCTGGCTCAAGACGGCCCAGTGACGCGGGATGCGCGTCTTCCAGATCACGGCGCTTCTGACCACGCTCACCGCGGCCTTCGCCTATATCAATCACCGCTTCCTGAAGCTGGAGCCCACGGTCGGGCTCATGCTGCAGAGCCTGCTCCTGTCCCTGTTGCTGTGGCTTTTGCTGGCGCTGGGGATCGATGTGATGACCCCGGCGCAGCGGATCATGAGCCGCATCGACTTCGACGTCCTGTTCCTGCAGGGGATCCTGAGCCTGCTCCTCTTCGCCGGCGGCCTCTTCGTCAAGGTGGAAGAACTCCTCAACGTGAAGCTCAGCATCGCCCTGTTTGCCGTAGCCGGGGTGTTGGTCTCGGCGGGGGCGATCGGCGCCGGATTCCACCTGATTACGCTCATCTTGGGGCTCAAGGTCGGGCTGGCCCAGTCGCTGCTCTTCGGCGCCATCATGTCCCCCACCGACCCGGTAGCCGTGCTCCCGACGCTCAGGAGCCACGGCATCCCGGACCGGCTCAACGCCTGGATCGCCGGGGAGGCGCTCTTCAACGACGGCATCGGCATCGTACTGTTCCTGACCCTGCTGGCCGTGTCGCAGGGGACGGCGCAGCCGACCGCACGGATGGTGTTCGACACCCTGGTCACCCAGGCCGCTGGCGGGATCGCTTTCGGCACCGTGCTGGGATGGGCCGGGTACCTCATCATCAAGACCGTCGACAACTACCGGCTGGAGATCCTGATTACGCTGGCGCTGGTGCTTGGAGGGTACTCACTGGCACTCCTGGTCGGAGTTTCCGGACCGCTGGCCATGGTGGTGGCCGGCCTCTTGATCGGCGGCCGGGGCAGGAAGCTCGCCATGACCGAGCACACCCGCGAGCACCTGGACCAGTTCTGGGACCTGGTGGAGAAGTACCTGAACGCGATCCTGTTCACCCTGATCGGGCTGGAGGTGCTGGTGTTGAGCAACCGGCTCACCCTGATCCACATCTCCACCGGGCTGATGGTGATCCCCGTGGTGTTGCTGGGTAGGTTCCTTTCCGTGCTGGCCGTGGGGGGGCTGGTGCGGCTCCGGGAGCCATTCTCGTTGCGCGACGCCACTATCATGACCTGGAGCGGCCTGCGCGGCGGCATCGCCATCGCCCTCGCCATGTCGCTTCCCCGGGGGCCGGGGGTACACATCCTGGTCATGGCGACCTACATGGTGGTGCTCTTCTCGATACTCGTGCAGGGCCCCACGCTGGGGCGTCTGCTGAACGGGAAGTAGTACCTGATTCCCCCTCACTCGATACGAGGGGGGCTGGATGGCGGAGGAATTTTATTCATGAATAAAAAAGCCATCGCCACCGCTGTAGTGACTTGGCTCCTCTTTCTGGGACTGTACATGCTCTTCTGCGCCAAGGCGGACCTGGCCGAGGCAGTCACGGGGGGGGCGGCGGCGTTGCTCGCCCTCTGGCTGGTTGGCCTGCTGCGTGATTCCTTCCGTAGTCCCTTGCGCCTGAAACCGTCCTGGCTTCTCCTGCTCTGGCGCATTCCGTTGGCGATGTTCTCCGAGTCCTGGCAGTTGCTGGTCGCCCTGGTTCGCACGCTTGGCGGCGGGGAAGAGGATGGAGTCATGATAGAACACAGCTTCGACTTCCCGGAGGACGCGCACGAATCGGCCCGGCGTGCCTGGATGACCTTCGGCGTATGCATCACTCCCAACAGCTACCTTGTCTTCGTCGATAAAGACCAAAAGAAAGTGCTGATCCGGCAACTGGTGGGCAAGGACCTCTCCACCATCGACCGGCTCTTCGTGGAGCTGCCATGAACATCTGGCTCGTCGCCGCCCTGGTCCTGGTCATCTTGATGCTCCCCTGTGGATGGCTCTGCTATACCGGGACGCCCCTGGAGCGCTTCGTTGCCTTGCAGATGGCGCAGCTCTTCGCGGTCCTGATCGTTCTGCTGCTGGCCGAAGGGTATCGCCGCACCATCTATTTCGACCTGTCGCTGGTGCTCACTGTCCTCTCCCTCGCCTCGGGGCTGGTCTACCTTCGTTTCTTGGAGCGCTGGCTGTGAGCCCCGACATGCCGGCCGGCATTTGGGTCATCCTGCTCCTGTGCTTCGCACTGGCAATCTGCGCCTTCTCCTGTCTGGGGCTCATGGTGATGAAGGGGGTGTACCGCAAGTTGCACTACCTGGCTCCCCCCGCCGTCCTGGGATGCGCGGCGGTCGCCGCGGCCATAGCCGTTCAGGAGGGGCTGGGGGCACCGACGATAAAGGCGGGCCTGGTACTTTTGGTTCTGGTGATCGGCAACCCAGTAATCACCTTCGCGGCAGCGAGGGCCCATTACCTGCGCGAGGCGCACCGGAAACGGCTGCAGGAAGAGGTATCGGGCCCGAACCGGGAGCGAGAGACACCGGAACAAGCTACCCCGGTGGAGGAGTGACACGTGGACCCTTTGCAAGCGGTGACCTTTTTCACCGTAGGGGCTGCCGGCTGGGCGGTGGTGACCACACGCGACCCGCTGCTGCAGACGTTCGTCGCCGGGTTCTTTGGACTCACACTGAGCCTCCTGTTCGTGGTGCTGCAAGCCCCGGACGTGGCGCTTTCGGAAATGGTGGTCGGCGCCGTCGCATTCCCCCTCATGGTGCTGCTCACCGTGGCCAAAGCACGTACCGGTGACCGGAAATGAGCGGCAAACGGCGCCATCTCCCCTTCTTCTTGGGAGCCCTCCTTTTCGGCGCGTCCCTGCTGCGCGCCCTCGATGCCCTCCCCCCCTTCGGCGACTACCGGGGCACCTATGGGCCTGCCATTCTGGTCACCATGGAACCGTTGCGCCACGTCCAGCAGGCCGTCGCGTCGGTCACTTTCGACTACCGTGGCTTCGACACTCTCGGCGAGGAGTTCATCCTCTTCGCCGCCGTCGCCGGCTGTCTACTTTTGTTGCGGCGCCAGGAATCCGAGGTGGCGCAAGAGCCGGTGGACCAGACCTCCGACCGCCAGTGGATCCAGCCCGCCCCCGCCGTGCTTGGCCTGGGGGTCCTGATGTTCCCCTTCACCCTGCTGCTCGGTATCTACATCGTGCTGCACGGCCACCTCACCCCCGGCGGCGGCTTCCAGGGTGGCGTCCTCCTCGCGACAGCCTTCTACTACGTTTACCTGAGCGGGGAGTATGACGATCTGCTCGGTATGTCGCGCGACCATACTGTATCCCACCTCGAGGCCGGCGGTGCGGCCGGGTACGTGATCATCGGCCTGCTCGCGCTGCCGGCGGGATACCGCTACCTGCACAACCTGCTGCCACTGGGCGACAAGGGGGAGCTCCTGTCGGCCGGCACCCTTCCCCTCCTTAACATCACCGTGGGAACCGAGGTGACCAGCGCGTTCCTGCTCCTCATAGTGGCATTTCTCAGGCAGGTGCTCGTGATCCGTAAGGAGAAGAAACCGTGAGCGTCTTCCCCTACCTTATTGTCATCGAGTTGCTCTTGGTCGGCCTCTACGGAATCGCGACCAGCAGGAACACGATTCACCTGGTGAGCTGCCTCTTCGTGGCCCAGTCGTCCACCTACCTGCTGCTCCTCTCCATCGGTTACCTGCAGGGCGGGACCGCGCCGATCACCGACGAAATCCCCGGCCACGCACGCATGGTCGACCCGGTGGTCCAGGCCCTGACGTTGACCGACATCGTGGTGGGTGCCGCCGTCTCCGCGCTGCTGCTCGCCTTCGCCCTGCAGAGGCACAAGCTGACCGGGACGCTCGATCCGCGTAAAGAGCCGCCCCAGAGGGGTTAGCCATGACACTCGCGCCCTTCCCCGTTATCACCGCCCTGTTCATGGCGACCCTTTTGGCGGCACTGGAGCAAGTAAGCTCACGGCGCCGCGTTTTGGATGTGCTCTCCCTGGCGACCGCGCTGGCCGTCGCCGCCATCGACCTGCAACTTCTCAGGACGTCCCTCACCGGCACCATCGTCTACTGGTTCGGCGACTGGACCCCCATGCGCGGCTTCCCCGCCGGGATCGCCTTCGTGATCGACCCCGCTTCGGCCGGCCTCGCGCTGCTGGCGGCGCTGCTCACCTCGGCTGCACTGCTTTTCTCCTGGCATCATTTCCATGCCGTGCGCACCTACTACCACACGCTGATGCTCCTGTTCCTCGCCTCGCTGCAGGGCTTTGCCCTGACCGGCGATCTCTTCAACATGTTCGTCTACTTCGAGCTGATGGGGGTGGCCGCCTACGCGCTGACCGGCTACAAGATCGAGGAGAGCGGTCCCCTGGAAGGGGCGTTGAACTTCGCCGTGATGAACAGCGTTGCGGGCCTCGTGGTGCTATTGGGTATCGCGCTGATCTACGGGGAGACCGGCGGTCTCAACCTCGCCTGGGCGGGCGCGGCGCTATCGGGCAAACCTGCCGGTCCCGCCGTGAGCGCAGCCTTCATCCTGCTCGCCGTCGGGTTCATGATCAAGGGGGCGGTGCTCCCCTTCCATTTCTGGCTGCCCGATGCGCATTCGGTGGCGCCGACGCCCGCCTCGGTCCTGTTCTCCGGGATCATGGTGCAGCTTGGCCTCTACGCCGTGGCACGCATTTACTGGGTCGTCTTCAGCGCCACCCTCGACCCCGAAGTGATGCGCCAGATGCTTCTCGGTACCGGCATCGCCACCGCGGTAATCGGTGCGGTAATGGCCTGCCTGCAGCGGCACCTGAAACGGTTGCTGGCCTACTCGACGGTAAGCCATAGCGGCATGATTCTGGCCGGGTTGGCGCTGCTGGACCGGCAAGCCTTGGCAGGAACCCTTCTCTACATCGCCGGACACGGCTTCGTTAAGGGGGCCCTGTTCATCGGCACCGGCGTGCTGGTGTACCACCACCGCTCGGTCGACGAGAAAGAGTTGCATGGCCGGTGCCGGAGCCTGCGCGTGACCGGCGTGCTCTTCTGCGTTGCCGGCCTGGCCCTGTCCGGGCTCCCCCCCTTCGGCACCTGGGCCGGCAAGGGAATCATCGAGGAAACAGCTTCCAGTCTCGACTACCATTACCTCTCGCCGCTCTTGTCGCTCTGTTCTGCGCTGACAGCGGGCGCAGTGCTACGTGCAGCCGGCGGCATCTTCTTTGGCCTGGGACATCCCGACGCCGTCTCGAGTTCGGCCCCCGCCACCGGTGAAGAGGGATCGGAGACCGGTCACTCGCACGGTCCGACGCCCCGCATCATGCTGGTCTCCCTGGGCCTGCTCCTTGTTCTCTCACTGGTCGTAGGGATCCTGCCACAGGCGCAGCACGTGACGCAGCAGGCCGCCGCACGCTTCATCGACCGCGCCGGCTATCATGCCTTGGTCCTGCATGGACAGCCGGCGCCGGCGCAAGACGCGGTGCCGCAGGCAAGGCCGGGTGTGGCGATCCCACTTGTTACCGCGGTTGCAGCGTTGGCCGTCGCCACAGTTTTCCTCGGCCCCGGGCCGCTGCGTGGGCGCGGGCGGGAAAGCGTGAAGGCGCTGCTGCGAGGACCGGTAAGTATCCTGCGCCGCGTCCACAGCGGCTACATCGGCGATTACGTCACTTGGTTCATCTGCGGCACCGGCATCATGATGGTGCTGGCACAGTTCTGGTTCTGACACTGTCCCGGCCTCAATTGAACGGGCTTTTTGTGTTGATTAAAAAAAACCAATTCAATACAATCGACTTGTGATCGGGAAAAAGTACATCAGCAAAAGGAGGAAGTTATGGCAACCCGAGGCACTGGTCATTCACCGGCAAACGTAACGAAACATCTCAAAGGCATAGACTTCCCGGCTGAGAAACAGGACCTGCTCAAACATGCTCAGCACATGAAAGCAGAGAAAGTGGTCCTCGACGAAATCCAGAAAATGGAAGACCGGGAATACGGCAACATGGCCGACGTCATGAAGTCCTTCGGGAAAGAGCGTGGCGGTGAGGAATCCGGGCAATCCAGCAAATCGAGGTCTAAACAACAAACAAGCGGGCAGGCAGACCAGGGTAAATCCCACAGCAGGGCACACCACTAACAAGCAAAGCCCCCTCCCTCTCGGGAGGGGGCTTTTTTTTACCTCGTTACTTGGTAATCAGGTCGTTCGTCACTTCCCGTACTCCCTTCACACCGCGGGCGATGTCACCAGCCTTTCTCGCGTTCTCAGCCGAGTCCACGAACCCGCTCAACTGCACCACACCCTGGTAGGTGGTGACGTTGATCTGGAAGGTCTTGAGCGCCAATTCATCAAAGATGGCGGCCTTGACGCGGGTGGTGATGACAGAGTCATCGACGTACTCGCCAGCCGTTTCATGTGTGGTGGTATGGGTGTGGCTACACCCGACCATGGAGGTGAGTAGACAGGCGCTGACAAGGACCATGACGATTCGTTTTGCTTTTCCCATGACGATCTCCTTTCTCGCAGAATTTTGCCACCTGGAACCGATTAAGGATAACTAATCAGCAGATGGCGTCAAGAAACGAGGACCGGCATGATTTGAATTATTCAAGGGTGAATCTATACTTGGCGGGGTGGTTCGGGGTGAGTCAACACTGTCGCTGGAGGTGATCTATGAAACAGATGCTGCTGATTCTGATTTTCCTGCTGACTGTGGCAACGGGACAGGCACTGGCGCTGGACGCGACCATCTGCAATGCCGGTTCCGACATCCTCTACTATCCCAACGGCGAGCTCAAGTCATGCAACCTGGGCGACATCACCATCTTGAGCGGTGTGACCTGCAACATGCTCTCTACTGCGGAATTCTATGAACAGGGAATGCTTAAAAGCTGCATCACCAAGAACTTTTTTTACTACGAGGACTTGGTCTGCAACGAGTACAGCTTCATAAGTTTCTACCCTTCCGGTAAGCTGGAGAGTTGCGTCCTGGCCTCACGGATCGAAGTGGACGGCAAGACCTGTGTCGGGCAGCAGCCCATCACGCTGTTCGAAACGGGGAAGTTGAAATCCTGTTCCTCCCCGCACTAGCCCGCCCCGGCCAGTCGGCGCATCACGAGCTTCATATCCTCCCAGACGTGACGTTTGAGCCCCTCGTCCGAGAGCAGTGCGTCCGGATGCAGGGTCGGCATCACCGCCCTGCCCCGCACCCCTTGCCACTGGCCGCGCACCCGCTCCAGGTTGACCTTCCCGCCTACCACCAGGCGGGTCGCCTCCTCGCCTAGCGTAACCACCACCTCCGGTCCCACGGCATCGACCCTCTTGGCGAGGCATCGTGCCATGGCTTCGGCGTCGACTCCGGTGTCGAACGTCAGCAGGCAAACCTGGTCGGTACTGAATTTCATGGCCCCGATGATCTTGGCCAAAAGGTCACCGGCCGCTCCGTCGTAGCCGGGTCCGGTCATCAGGAAGAGCAGGCGTGCCTGGGTGGCTCCCTCCTGCCGGCACGGCGGCTCCTCGTCAGACGCCGCGGATGCTACCGGTGCTGCCGGTGCAACCGGCCCAGCGGGGACAGCGGGCTCAGTAGTCTCGATGGACACAGCGGGGGGCACGGCCGGAGTAGCGGAAGCAGTCGCCGTCAAAGGCGGGGCCGCGACGGCCACGGTGCCGTAGGCGAGTTCGTCCACGCCGCTGTCGGCCAGGTCCACCAGGTACCCCTTCAGGGAGCGCAACAACAGCTCCCGCTCCTCCATTTCCGCCATCCTAAACCCCTTTACATTTCCGGTTTCATTAACTATGCTCGAAAGCATGCCGCTTTTACTTCTCGTCACATCCCTGCTGATCTTGGCGCTCCCTGAGCAGGCCCTCGCCTGGGGCGCCGGCGTGCACCTTCAACTGGGCATGAACGTGCTGAACAATCTCGATGCCCTGAAGCCTGCCGTTGCCGCCATTATCTCGGCACATCCCTACGACTTCCTCTACGGCACCATCGCAGCCGACATCACCCTGGGCAAGAAGTTCACTCACTACCTGCACCATTGCCACCGCTGGCGCGTCGGGCACCGGGTTCTGGACAAGGCGGGCGATCCTGCCCAACAGGCCTGCGCCTACGGATATCTAAGCCACCTGGCTGCGGACTGCATCGCCCACAACTACTACGTCCCGTACAAGGTGATGCGCAGCTTCTCGTCGCTTACGCTGAAGCACGCCTACTGGGAGATGCGCTTCGAAAACTACGTGGAAAAGGAGATCTGGGAGACCGCCAGGAAGGTTTCGCTGGAACACTTCAGCAGCAACGATCAGCTGCTGCGCAAGGTACTCTCGGACACCATCTTCTCCTTCGGCACCAACAAGAAGATCTTCAACTCTATCCTGCTGGTGAGCCGCCTGGAGAAATGGCAGGGCATCCTGCAGACCCTGTCCGACACCTCGCGTTACTCCCTCGAGGAAAACGACCGGGAGGAATACATGCAGTTGGCCCAGGAAGCGGTCTTCGACTTCCTGAACAACGACGAATCCTCGCGCTTCTTCCACGCCGACCCGACCGGCGAGCGGGCGCTGGCGGCGGCGGAGGCGGTGCGCAAGAACCTGAGGCTTTTGTACCGCACCGGGAAGATCAGCAAGCCGCAAGCCTACGCCGAACTCGACGAACTGAAGCTGAAGCTGAAAGAAGCGATCTGCGAGCCGGAACTGCTGCTGCAGATTCTTTCGAAGTAGCCCCGCTCCCTGACAGCTCCCGCCCCCGGAGGGGAGAGCTGGGGAGGGGGAAGCGCTTTTATACCTTGGTCCTGCCCCGCTTTTCAGCCCGCAACGTATCCACGTTTTCCAGGATCACCCCCGCCAGTTCCTCTTTTCCCATCATCGGCAGTTCCTCGATGCGGCCGTCGCTGAACAAGAGCTTCGCGATGTTGGTGTCCACGTTGAAGCCGGCGCCTTCCTGGGAGACGTCGTTGGCCACCACCAGGTCCAGGTTCTTGGCCTTGAGTTTCGCCCCCGCGTTGCGGACCAGGTCCTGGGTCTCGGCGGCGAAACCGACCAGGATCCTATCCCCCTTGCTGGCACCCAGCTCCGCCAGTATGTCCGGGTTCTTCTCCAATTCGATGGAGAGGCTCTCCTGGCTCTTCTTGACCTTCTCGCCGGCGCGCGTCTTGGGCCGGTAATCCGCCACCGCGGCTGCCTTGATGACGACGTCGATCCGGGGCAGGCATCCCTGCACCGCGTCCCGCATCTCCTGCGCGCTCTGAACCTTGATCACCTCCACTCCGAGCGGTGGGACGAGACAGCTCGGCCCGGTCACTAACGTAACCTGCGCACCTCTCAGGCGCGCCTGGCGGGCGATAGCGTATCCCATCTTGCCGGAGGAATGGTTGCTGATGTAGCGTACCGGATCGATCTCTTCGAGCGTCGGCCCGGCGGTGACCAGGATCCGCTCTCCCGCCAGCCGCTTGGGAGTCAGGGCCGCAACCGCCTCCTCGAAGATTACCTCGGGCGCCTGCAGCTTCCCCTCCCCTTCGTAACCGCAGGCCAGCATGCCGCAGGCGGGGGCGACGAAGAGGTAGCCGTGTGCCTTTAGGCGCGCCTCGTTCTCGCGATAGATGCTGTTGCGGTACATGTTGACATTCATGGCGGGGGCGATGAGAACCGGAGCCCGGGTCGCCATGACCGTGGTGGTCAAGAGGTCGTCGGCGATGCCGTTGGCAAGCTTACCGATGCAGTTGGCCGTGGCTGGCGCGATGATGTAGAGGTCGGCGCGGTCCGCGAGGGCGATGTGGCCGATCTTCTCCTCGGAAATCAGGTTGAAGAGTTCCAGGTGCACCGGGTTGCGGGACAGGGTCTGGAAGGTGAGCGGAGTGACGAATTCCGTGGCCGACTTGGTCATCACCACGTGCACGTTGGCGCCCGCCTTCACCAGCAGGCGCAGCAGTTCCACCGCCTTGTAGACGGCGATGCCGCCGGTCACCCCGAGAACGATCTCCTTGCCTTTCAGCATCTGTTCCCCCTACTCGTTGAGGTACGGGTTGAAGCTCCGCTCCTGCCCGATGGTACTGGAGGGGCCGTGGCCGGGCCAGACAACGGTATCGTCCGGGAGCGGCATGAGCTTGGTCTTGATCGACTGGATCAGTTGCTCGTGGCTGCCGCCGGGGAGGTCGGTGCGGCCGACCGAGTCGGCGAACAGGGTATCGCCGCTGATCAGGAGCTTCTCGTTGGCGAGGTAGAGGCAGCATCCGCCCTGGGTATGGCCGGGGGTATGCAGCACCTCGATCACCCGGCGGCCGAGCTCCAGTTTCATGCCGTCGGTCAGGAAGGCATCCGGCTCCGGCGAGTTCTCCACGGTCAGCCCGTACTTCTGGGCCGAACGCGCCGCGTTGACCAGGAACGGGACATCCTCCTTGTGGGCCAGCAGCTGCGCGCCGGTCTTCTCCTTCAAGCTGCGGTTGCAGCCGATATGGTCGAAGTGGCCGTGGGTGTTGACGATGTACTTGACCTTGATGCCGAAATGGCTCACTGCGGCGAGGACCATCTCGCAGTCGGCGCCGGGATCGACGATCATCCCTTCGTTGCTCTGTTTATCCCCGAGGATGAAGCAATTCACCCCCAACGGCCCCACCACTATAGTCTCAAATAACATGGCAATTCCTCCGTGCTGGCAGCCCCCGGTCAATGCAGCGGGGGGCTCTCCGGTAGATGCGGGCAGATGTCACTTCTTCAGGACGGCAAACGGGTTGTTGCTGAATGCCTTGCGCCCCTGGTCGCCTCCACGCTTTTCTTGTGCCGGCCTTGTGGGTTCGCTTGCTTGCTGGGCCGGGGCCGGCACCGTTTCCGGCATCAGTTCCGAAGGCTCCAGGCAGTCGGCCAAGACCGCGGGGTTCTCAGCCTGCTCCCCTCCCCCCTGCTCGACAAGCGGCTTCTCCTTGAAGAAGTAGCGGTCGTACAGGCGGTGGTACGAGGTCCAGCGCGACGGGTTGTCCGGCTCCTTGCGGATGTGGGTCCTGATACCGTTGATCTTGGAGTCGAGGTCGTCCAGGTAGTTCAGGATGGTCGCCTCCAGCGTCTTGGGACGCTTGGGCGAGCCGTACTCGTACTGGCCGTGGTGCGACAGGATCATGTGCTTCAACAGCATGGCGAGCTCGACCGGGAAGCCGGGGAGTCGTGCGATCCGCTCCTGCAGCATCTCGACGCCGATGGTGATGTGGCCGAGCAGCTTACCCTCGTCGGAGTAGTCGAAGCAGCGCAGGTAGGTCATCTCGCGCACCTTGCCGATGTCGTGCAGGAGCGCGCCGGCGACAAGGAGATCGCGGTTGAGCCCCTGGTAGAGCGGCACCATGGCATCGACCAACTTGGCGACGGCAAGCGAGTGCTCCAGGAGCCCACCCAGATAGACGTGGTGCATCCCCTTGGCCGCCGGCGCCGTGCGGTACTGGGCCAAAAGCTCCGGGTCCTCGAAGAAGGAGCGCAACAGGCGCGCGAGGTCCGGGTCTGTCAGGCTTGCCACCAGGGCGTCCAGTTCGGCGACCATGGCCTTGATGTCGCTGTCGGTCTCCGGGAGGAAATCGGCGAGTTGCACCGATTCCTCCGGGACCCGCTTCAGCTCGGAGATGATCAACTGCATCTTGCCGAGATAGACGCTCGCCTTGCCCTTGACCGCCAGGAAGTCGTTGCGGTCGAAGAGGGAGCCGACCTGGTCCGCGTTGTCCCAGACCTTGGCGTCCACCTCCCCCGTCTTGTCCATCAGCTTCAGGGTGAGGTACGGCTTGCCGTTCTTGGCCATGGCAACGATCTTCTCCTTGACCAGGAAGACCGCTTCAACGATGTCGCGGTCCTTTATTTCGGCAACGTTCTTTTTCAAAGTAAGGCTCCTTGTAATAAAAGGCCCCGTGTTGGGGCAGCCGGTTCCGGTGTTCGCGGCGATGCCGCGTTCTTTGCGATACCGATTCTAGCTTGCGGCAATCCTCGCCGCGATGGCGTCGGCCACGCGGATGCCGTCGAGGGCGGCGCTCATGATGCCGCCGGCATACCCAGCGCCCTCCCCCGTCGGGTAGAGGCCGCGGTGGCTCAGGGACTGCAGATCCCCTCCCCTGACGATGCGCAGCGGCGCGGAGGTCCGCGTCTCCACCGCGGTAAGGGTCGCCTCGGCGCTGATGAAACCGCGCATCTTGCGGTCGAAGTGCTCGATCCCTTCCCTCAAGGTCGCGGCGACCGGCGCCGGGAGCAGCGAGGCGAGGTCATACTCGGTCACGCCGGGACGGTAGCTGGAGAGAATCCTCCCCCCGCCCCGGCCAATAAAGTTAAGCAGGCTCTGGGCCGGCGCCCGGTAGTTTTCCCCACCAGCCACGAAGGCGCGCCGCTCCAGTTCGCGCTGAAACTCAACCCCGGCCAGCGGGGAGGTCCCGGTGAAGTCAGCGGGACCGACGGTGGCCACGAGGGCGCTGTTGGCGTAGGGGCCGTTGCGGCGGTAGCCGCTCATGCCGTTCACCACCACACCGCCCGTCTCGGAGGCGGCTGCGACCACTACCCCGCCCGGGCACATGCAGAAGGAATAGGCGGAGCGCCCAGTCACCTCGTTGTTGTAGGTCTGCGCGTACTCCGCCGGCGGCAGCGCGGGATGCGCGTTGCGGCCGTACTGGATCTCGTTGATCAGGGCCTGCGGGTGCTCCACCCGGAGTCCCACCGCGAACGGCTTCTGCTCCAGGGTCACCCCCAGTTCGTGCAGCAGGGCGTACGTGTCGCGCGCGCTGTGTCCCGGCGCCAGCACCAGCGAGTCGCACGGCTCCTCGTCGGCGTCGTTCACCACAACGCTGTGCACCCGCCCCTGGCCGATGCCGATGCCGGTGAGCCGGCTCTCGAAGCCGACCCGGAAGCCCGACTCGATCAGGCGCTCCCGGATGCCGCGCACCACGGCGCGCAGCCGGTCGGTGCCGATATGGGGCTTGGCGGCGTAGAGAATCTCGGGGGGCGCGCCGAACTCGACCAGGCGCTCCAGCACCCAGCCGCAGTTGGGGTCCTTGACCCTCGTGGTCAGTTTGCCGTCGGAGAAGGTCCCCGCTCCCCCCTCGCCGAACTGCACGTTACTCTGCTCGCACAGCTCGCCCAGGCGCCAGAAGCGGGATACGTCGGATGCGCGCCGGTCCACGTCACGCCCGCGCTCCAGGACCCGCGCCGTGAGGCCGTACTCGGCGAGCCGCAGGGCCGCGAACAATCCGGCCGGCCCCATGCCGACGATGACGATGCGCTCCGGTGAGGTGAGCTTCGGGAAACGCAGCGGGACGGCTGCCTCGACGGGCGCGACGTCGCCGTGAGGACGCACACGCGATTCATCCCGGAGTGTCACCTGCACCGTGTACACCAGCTTGATGGCACCCTTTTTCCTGGCGTCGACTCCCTTTCTGACCAGGGTGACGCCGGTGATCTCGGACTCGCGCACGCCGAGCTTGGCAGCGGCCAGCGGGCGTAGCGCACTCTCCTCCACCCCGGGGCTCAGGGTGAGGTTACGTAACAGAAATGGCATGGGGTGTCCGTCAGGCGGCGCCGGTTCCGCGCCGTTTTCTTTCCAGGAGCTGTTCGACGATGATGACGATGTCCAACGGAGGGGTGGATTTCGGGATGTGCACCTTGGCGCCCATCTCTGGGATGGGGTGCTCGTGCGGGGCGCCCTGGAACATGGAGGTCAGCATGACGATGATCGGGTCCACCTCCTTGGCCAGACGCCCGATCTCCAGGGAAGCGCTCACCCCTCCCATCCGGGGCATGACCAGGTCGAGTATGACGGCATCGAAAGCATCGGCAGCGTAGGCTTTGACGCCGAGGACGCCGTCCTCCGCGGTCACCACGGAGAAGCCCGCGCCGGTGAAGGCATCGGACATCACCTTCAGGAAGAACTTGTCGTCGTCTACCAGGAGTATTTTGCCCCTGTTTTCTGCTGTCATCTCGACCTCAAGGCATGATGGAATGGGACATCATACAAAAATGCGGCCGAAAAGGGAAGTAGAAACCACCCCTTACCTCGGTGCGTTGAGCGGAAGGCGAACCGCGAAGGTGGTGCCGTTGGGGTCGCTTTTCTCCACCTCGATCTTGCCCCGGTAGGTCTTGACGATGCGCAGCACCACCGAGAGCCCGAGACCGGTGCCCCGGCTGTTGGTGGTGAAGAAGGGGTCGAAGATGTTGGGGAGATTCTCGGGCGGAATGCCGGGGCCGGTGTCGGACACCCTGAGTTTGATGTAGTCCTGGTCCTGGTCGAGTTCCACGGTCAGGGTCCCGTCCTCGGGCATGACGTGAATGGAATTCAGGAACAGGTTGGTAAAAATCTGCTCGATCTCCATGGGGTCGGCCTTAATGGCAGGCGGGATGTTCCTGTAGTCACGCACCACCTTGATCCGTTTTTGGCGCAGCTGCGGCGTGAAGGCCTCCAGGGTGTGCTCGAGGATGCGGTCCATGCGCACCTCGCTGATCTCGAATCTCGGGCGCTTCGAGGCGTCCAGGAGTTTGCCCAGGATGTTGTCGATCCGGTCCACCTCCTTCAAGATCTTTTCCACGTATTCCTGGCGCTCCGGCTCGTCCAGCCCCCCCTTGATGAGCTGCACGAACAGCGCGATGGAGTTGAGCGGGTTACGGATCTCGTGCGCCATCCCGGCGGAAAGGTAACCAAGGGAAGCCAGCTTCTCGGACTGGACCACCTCGGCCTGCGCTCGGGACAGGGCCTCGCTCTTCTCGTGCACCCGGGCCTCCAGCTCGCGGTTCCAGTCCGCGATCTCGGCCAGAAGCCGCTCGCGCTCGCTCAAGAGGGCCTTGTTCTGCAGCTCGATGCCGCGCAGTTTCAGGACGCTCTCGATCCTTTCGACGAGGTCCTGGTTGTTGAAGGGCTTCAGGATGTAATCGGAGGCGCCGGCCTTCATCAACTCGACGGCGATCTCCTCGCTCCCCTTGCCCGTGAACATGATCACGTAGGTGTCGGGGTAGAGCCTCTTGATCTCCTTGAGCGCGGTGAGGCCGTCCATGTTGGGCATCATGTAGTCCAAAAGGACTAGCTCGGGGCGCTCGACCTCGATGGTCGCCAACCCCTCTTGCGCGCTCAGGGCGGTAAATACTTCATAGCCGCGGTTTTTAAGGATGATGCCGGTAAGATCGAGGATGACCTTTTCGTCATCGACGATCAGCACGCGGCCGCGCGGCTCTTTCTCCGTGGTGGTCATATCGGGGCCTGCTCCTTCCAATCAAAATCGCATTCGTCAAAAAAAAGGGGCAGCGTACGCTGCCCCGCATGGATATATGCCGCTGCCGTCAGGGAAGCCTGACGGTTACTACCGGGCAGTGTGCCTTTCGCACCACGCGCTCGGCGGTAGAGCCGAACAGCAGGTGGTCGATGCCGCTGCGCCCCTGGGTCCCCAGCACGATGCAGGAGGAACTGTCGACCTCGGCCCGCTTCAGGATCTCCTCCCACGGCACGCCGGTTACGATGGCAGTCTCGTAGTTATTGAAGCCGGTGACGTTGTTAGCTACGAAGGTAGCCATCATCTTCTGGGCGCCTTCCTCGATTTCCTTCTCGAGGTTCTCGAAGGAGACGTGCGGGACGTAAAAACCGCGCAGGTCGACCGGTTCGTTGATGACGTGAATGATGGTCAGCCGGCCATTGAACTGCTTGGCCAAGGTGAGCGCGTACTGGAAGGCGTGGTCGGAATTCTCGGAAAAATCGGTGGCAAAGAGAATCTTGTCGAAGTTTGGCATCTGCTCCCCCCGTTTTGCCATTGGGTCAGTGGCTCAGTGGCTCGTTTCCTTGAAGATCTTTTTCAGGATCGA
This sequence comes from Geomonas agri, assembly GCF_020179605.1. Lineage (NCBI taxonomy): Bacteria > Pseudomonadati > Thermodesulfobacteriota > Desulfuromonadia > Geobacterales > Geobacteraceae > Geomonas > Geomonas agri. The sequence goes on along the minus strand of NZ_JAINZO010000001.1, from coordinate 692,341 downwards.
CTTCAGTTCGTCGATCTTCACCGGCTTGTTGATGTATTCGAAGGCGCCCAAGTTCATCGCCTCGATATACGATTCGACTCCCCCGTAGGCGGTGATCATGATCACGTTGCTCGACGGATAGCTGCGGTTCAACTCCTTCAAGAAGGTGATGCCGTTCATCTCCGGCATGTTGATGTCGGTGACGATCAGGTTCACCTCCTGCTCGCGCAGATAATTGAGCGCCTCGAAACCGTTTGCCACACTGTCTACCAGGAATCCTTCCTTGGCCAGCAACCGGGAGAGGCCTATACGCGCATTCTCCTCGTCGTCTACTACTAGTATTCGCTTCGGCTGCTTTGGCAAGATCGACTCCAGATTCTTATTAAAAAGCGCAGGATTGATTCTAACACTGCGAGTAGATGTGTCAAGCGTGGTTACCAGCTGTGTGTGCGATTATCCACTGCCATGTTAACTACCTAAAAAACAAGACTTAGTACATTGCGAAACAGCAGGTTCGATTGTGCCTAGAAAGAAGATCCAGACGACACACTCACAGTAAGTCACGAGTCCCCGTTTGCCGTCACGGCGCCGGCTGGTCGCTCTTAAGCTCCACGTGGGCCGGTTTGCCCGCCTCACCCAGCGCCTTCAGCGGCCGCCCATTGAATTCAGCCTCGACGGCACCGCCGTCACCCAGGTCCAGGGCAAAAGAGCGCTGCCCCTTCCACTCGATGAGGTCGCCCGCTTTGAGGTCGTAGCGCTGGGTGATGCTGTCGTCGATGGTGATGCTGAGCCAGCTGTCGCGGTTGAAGCGCAACTTCAGCACGATGCCGCTTTGCTTGCCGGCAGGTGCCGCTGCAGGGGTCTCGGTTCCCGCCGGTTGGGGGGCAGCCGCACTGCGCGCGCTGCTCACCGGTTTCTGCACGGGTTGGGTGACCGGCGCCGGTGCCGGGGGAGCGGCCGGGGCGGGAGTGCTCGGCGGAGCCTGCACCCTGGGCTGATCGCCCTCGCTGAAGAACAGTGCGGCGACCGCCACGGCGACCAGCAGCAGCGCCGGGACGACCCAGCGCCCCGGATTACGGAACCTGGCCCGCTCCAGGGTGTCGATGCCGGTCTGCGGCGCCATCCCTTGCGATCGCGTGGCGTGCGTAGCGCTCGGCGCACTCGCTTCGGGCTGGGCGCCGGGGGGCGGGGCAAGGCCTTTTTCGTAACGCGCCACCACCTCGTCCCCGGAAAGGGAGAGAAAGCCGGCGTAGAGCCTCAAGAACCCCTTTATGTAGGCGGCGTTGGGGAGCTTGTGAAACTCCCCCTGCTCGATGGCGGCAAGGTAGTTCTTGCCGATCTTGGTGACGCGGGAGGCTTCCTCGAGTTCAAGCCCCTTCGCCTCACGAACACCGCGCAGGTATTCCCCAACCGGCACTTCCGCGCCGCTGTCAACCTCTGGCTCAGCCACGTTACCTCACCTTGAGCAGGTCCAGGTACTCCCTGGAGAGCTGCCCCATCTCGGAATCGGGGGCGATCCGTACCACTTCCTGAAAGGCGCTCTTGGCGGCTTCAGCATCCTTCAACTTCATCAGCGCCAGACCCAGGTGATAATGGGCGCTCGCGTAGGAACCGTTCAGCTGCAGAGCCTTCTGGTATTCCTCCACGGCCAGTTCGGTCCGGTTCATGGCGAAGTAGACACGGCCCAGGTTTACCCTGGTGCGCGGGTCGTTGCCATTTTTGCTTACCAGCCCGCGCAATACGGCCAGAGCCTGCTGGTATTCCCCCTTGCCCAGGTAGGCAAGCCCGAGGTTGCTGGCTGCGTTGTCCTGTCCCGAGAAGAAGAGATCCTCCTGGACGATTTTGAACTGGGTGATCGCATCGTCCCAGCGCTTCATCTCCAGGTAGTTGACGCCGAGGTTGTTGCGCGCCTCTGAGTAATTCTCCCGCAGGTGGATCGCTTTCAGGTACTTGGTTTCCGCCAGTTCGTAGCGGCCCTTGCGGAAATAGGTGAGTCCCAAAAGGTTGAGCAATTCTGGGTTCTTAGGTGTGAGCTTCTCGGCCTCGGTCAGCTCCTGAAGGGCGCCCGTGAAGTTGTTCTCGGCAAAGAAGGACTGCCCCATCTGGTAGTGGTAGATGGACTGGTTCTTCTCGGCCTTGCTCAGGGCGCATCCCGAGGCAAGCAGGAGGAGGACAACCGGCATGAAGGTTCTGGGACGGATCATAAACCTCACGGGATTACTGGCGAAAATGCACCTGCAAAAATTAACAGATATGATCATCATTGTCAATGAGGACCCCCTTACCAAAGGCCGTCCCAGCGCCCGGTTACAGCTCCCCTACTCCCTGAAAATGGGTCATGTTCTTGAAGCTGCGGTAGCGGGCCTCGATCTCCGGGTAGGTGAGGGTCTTCAGGCGGTCCAGGCTGAACGCCTCGACGTTGAAGGATGCCATCACCGAGCCGAAGATGATCGCCTGGCGGATCCCTTCGTCGGAAAGGTTGCCGGTGTTGGCGAGATACCCCATGAAGCCGCCGGCGAAGGTGTCCCCGGCGCCGGTGGGATCGAAGACCTCCTCAAGGGGATACGCGGGTGCCGCGAACACGGAGTGGCCGTTGAACATGAGCACGCCGTACTCGCCGCGTTTAACGATCAGGTTCTTGACCCCCAGTGCGATGATGGCGCGGGCGGCCTTGACCAGGTTCACCTCGCCGGAGAGCTGGCGCGCCTCACCCTCGTTGATGATCAGGAAGTCGACCCGGCTGATCACCTTCTTGAGCGCCTCGATCTTGGAGGAGATCCAGAAGTTCATGGTGTCGCAGGCGACCACGCGCGGTTGCTTGACCTGGTTCAACACCTCCATCTGCAGTTCGGGATCGATGTTGGCCAGGATCAGGTACTGGGCATCGGCATAGGCCTCGGGGATCACGGGCCTAAAGCTCTCGAACACGTTCAGGTGTGTTTCCAGGGTCTGGGCCTCGTTCAGGTCGTAGCCGTAACGCCCCTTCCAGTGAAAGGTCTGGCCGGGCACGCGGGAGAGACCGGTGAGGTCAATGTTTCTCGAGGTGAGAAAGCTGGTGTGCTCTTCGGGAAAATCCTCGCCGACGACGGCAACCAGGTTGACGTCGGTGAAGAAGCTGGCCGAGGTGGAGAAGTAGGTGGCCGAGCCTCCCAGGACTCGGTCCCTCTCCCCGAAGGGGGTCTGCACGGAATCAAGCGCTACGGATCCAACGACGAGTATGCTCATAAAGCCTCCGGTGTACTGCGGGGTCAGGGTTGGTTCGGCTTCCAGATGAAAGCGGCGCCACCGGTCACGACCGGGGCGCCGCAACGGGCGTTACAGGTATTTGCCGAGGATCAGATCGAGGTTCTCGCGAGTTTCGACCGGGATCACCGAGGTGTCGCTGATCACCGCGTATTTGAGGGCCTCGCCGCAGGCGCAGCCGCGCCCGGCGGCGACTTCGGCCACGGCCTGGCGGATGATCTTCTTGGCGGTGGCAACGTTGTTCTTGATGATCTCGATGATGGCCTCCACCGAAACGTCGTCGTGGGACTCGTGCCAGCAGTCGTAATCGGTAGAGAGGGCGATGACCCCGTAGCAGATCTCGGCCTCGCGGGCGAGTTTCGCCTCGGTGAGGTTGGTCATGCCGATGATGGAGGCGCCGAAGGAGCGGTACATGTGGCTCTCGGCACGGGTGGAGAAGGCCGGCCCTTCCATGCAGACGTAGCACCCACCTTTATGGACGGTAGCGCCCACCGCGCCGGCCGAACGGTACAGTATCTCGGAGAGCTCGCCGCAGACCGGGTCGGCGAACTGGACGTGGCCGACAATGCCGTTGCCGAAGAAGGTGTCCTTGCGGAAGCCGCGGGTGCGGTCGATGAACTGGTCCGGCACCACGATGTGCCCGGGGACGATCTCCTCCCTGAGGCTCCCCACGGCGGAGACCGAGATGATCCGGGTGACGCCGAGCTTCTTCATGCCGTAGATGTTGGCGCGGTAGTTGACCTCGCTGGGCGTGAAGCGGTGTCCCTTGCCGTGGCGCGGCAGAAAGACCATCTGCACCCCGTCCAGCGTGCCGGTCACGTACTCGTCGCTGGGGCGACCAAAGGGGGTATCCACGGTCACCTGGGACACCCCGGTCATCCCCTCCATCTCGTACAGGCCACTGCCGCCGATTACCCCGATTACCTCGTTAGCCATAGCTCCCTCCAGCGTCATGGAAATAGAAATTTAGGATCATGCACCTGCCGCCACGCACGTCCACATCCCTCCCCCGGAGGGAGAAGGGTCTAATCTTGTTGCTGCATCTGGTCCAGCTTCCCCTTCAACTGCCCGCAGGCGGCGGAGATGTCGCCGCCGCGGCTGGAGCGGGTGATCACGGTGACGTGCTTATCCAGCAGGTACTTGTGGAAACGGTCGATAGTCTCCTGCGTCGGGCTCTTGAAAGCGCAACCATCGTGCTCGTTGAACGGGATCAGGTTCACCTTGGACGGGATGTTGCTGATCAGGCGCACCAGGCGCTTGGCGTCGTCCAGGGTGTCGTTCAGGTCGCGGATCATGACGTACTCGATGGTAATCCAGCGCCGCGAAGGAAGCGGGAACGCCTTGCAGGCGGCCAAAAGCTCCTTCAGGGGGTAGGCGCGGTTCACCGGCATGATCTGGTCCCTGACCTCGTCCGTGGTGGCATTCAGTGACACCGCGAGGTTCACGGTGCAGCCGCGCCCCAGTTCCGCCATCTCGGGGACCAGCCCCGACGTAGAGACGGTGACCTTACGGGTGGAGAACTGGAAGCCGTCAGGGTCGGTCAGGATGTTCACCGCCGGGATGACAGCACCCAGGTTGGCCAGAGGCTCCCCCATGCCCATGAAGACGATGTTGTTCACCGGATGCTCGCGCTTCACCGCGCAGACCTGGTTCACTATCTCTGCCGTGGTCAGGTTGCGGGCCAGGCCAAAGGTTCCGGTCAGGCAGAAGGCGCACTTCATGGCACAGCCAACCTGGCTGGAGATGCAGAGCGTGTTCCTCCCCTCGTCGGGGATGAGAACGCTCTCGACGCTGGCGCCGTCCTGCAACCGGAACAGGTATTTCCTGGTGCCGTCCTCCGACGCCTCGACAGCCTCGGGGACCAGGTTGCTGATCTCGGCCCGCTCCTTCAGTACCGCCCGGAAATCCTTGGAGACGTTGGTCATCTCGTCGAAGTCCATGGCGTCCATCTGGTAGAGCCACTTGAAGATCTGCTTGGCGCGGAAACGCTCCTTGCCCAGGCCGGAAATGTAGGCCTCGAGCCCGGAGAGGGTCAAATTCTTTATATCGGTCTTTTCCATGCTTTCCGGATACTAAAAAAGCCCTTCTCGCGAAGGGCTCTTGATCTGCCTGAACCTGCTTCGAATTAAACCAGTTCCAGCTGATTGAAGAAGTAGGGGATCTCGTAGGAAGCGGACTCCGGGGAGTCGGAACCGTGTACGGTGTTCTCCTCGATGCTCACGCCCAGTTCCTTGCGGATGGTGCCTGCCTCGGCGTTAGCCGGGTTGGTGGCGCCCATCAGGCCGCGCCAGTCGGCGATGGCGTTTTCCTTCTCCAGCACCAGCGCGATGACCGGGCCGCGGGACATGAAGGTGCAGAGGTCGCCGAAGAACGGACGCTCTTTGTGCACGTAGTAGAAGCCCTCTGCCTGTGCCCTGGAGAGAAGGATCTTCTTCATGCCGACGATCTTGAAGCCGCCGGCCTCGATCATGGCAAGCACCTTGCCGGTGACGTTCCTCTCAACTGCATCAGGCTTTATGATGGCAAATGTTCTTTCCATTGTTTCCTCCGAACTCATTGTAGTTGACGACCCTTCTAATTAGCATTCCAGTCCGCCCGTTGTCAAGGCAAATGGCCGGATAGAGAGACAAAAAAAAGCCCACAGATGGATCTGTGGGCTTCGTGAAACAGGGAGACCCTGCTTCAGCTTACTTCTTCTCAGCCGGAGCGGCCGGTGCAGCCGGAGCAGCCGGAGCAGCTTCCGGAGCTTTAGCGGAGGACATCGGAGCCTGAGCCGGAGCGGCCGGAGCAGCCTGCTCAGCAGCCGGAGCAGCCGGAGCCTCTTCTTTCTTCTTGCAGCCAGCAGCAAAGGACAGGGCCAGAGCCAGGCAAAGTGCCAAGGAGATCAGTTTTTTCATTGACGATATCACCTCTTTTCTTTTTAGATTTACCATTACTGCGCAAAGCGCATGGTTTTTTTCGTGCGACAACAAAGGGCGAATATACTAGCATTCCTGGAAAAGTCAACAGTTTTTAAAGCTGGAAATCGCAAAAAATTATTAAAAGATTATCCGGAACATTTGGATGGCCCCGCCAAACATGCAGGAAACCAAATTCCGTTGTTGGACGGGCACGGGAAAGGCGCCCCCAAAACCCGGCCAGCGGCACAACCTGCCGTTTTAGCGTCAAAAAACCTGCCCGACGCGGCTTCCTGCACTACCGACCCGACGCGATGCCCACCTCATTCACTCGGCAGAGCATGGCCAGCACACCGCCCCTTACCCGTAAGAGGTAAAAAAACGGGAGCGAACCTGGGGCCACAGCACGGTTCTTTCTTGTAAACGGCTCGCAAATATATTATTTTGGCCCAATTAATCCATGGCGAGCACGGAGCAACGCCACCCAGGGGGACGCCGTGAACGATACGCTCAATTCCGCAGACAAAAAACTTCTTCTGGACCTGGCCCGGGAGGCGATCACTGCCACGGTCCAGACCGGCAAACTGAAGATGCAGCAAGTGACCGACGACAAGCTCTCCTTGCCACACGGGTGCTTTGTCACCATCAAGAAGCAGGGGGCGCTCCGGGGGTGCATCGGCAACTTCAACTCGGACAAGCCGCTCTACCAGCTGGTGCAGGAGATGGCCGCCTCCGCCGCGACCAGGGACCCGCGTTTCTACCCGATGAAAGAGGCCGACCTGGCCGACTTCGAACTGGAGATATCCGTGCTGTCCCCCCTGAGCAAGATCTCTTCCCCGGAAGAGGTGGAAGTGGGCAAGCACGGCCTGTACCTGGAGAAGAACTTCTCGCGCGGGGTCCTGCTCCCCCAGGTCGCCGTGGAGCACCACTGGGACCGGGAGACCTTCCTGAACCAGACCGCGCTGAAGGCCGGCCTCAAGAAGGACGACTGGAAGGAAGGCGCCGACCTGTATGTCTTCAGCGCCGAGGTATTCGGCGAACAGCAGTAGTAAGCTACCGCCCCTGTCAGCCGCTCATTCCCGTGGGCGGCTTTTCTTTACCCCTCCCCTCCCCCATGCGGCACGTGCTCTCTCTCCCTCCCCTAAAGGTTCAGCTGTCACGAGTCTTGACGAATAGGCTTTGCACGCGGCGCAGAGTTCCGCCCTTTTGCGAAGGGGGGACAAGGGGGGCTTTGCAACACACCAGCAACATCTCTTCCCGAACTAAAGTCATCCCCTATATATTCACCTGCTGGCGTGAGCATCTCCAGAATACCCACCTTCAACTCTCGACTGCTGGTCTACCCCAACAGCAAATTCCCTCTGTCTCCCCTTCACAAAGGGGAGGACGCTAGTGCGCGTGCTGCGCTCCGTGGATCGGTATGCTGTTCTTTGCAGCGACAGGCGGGCTGTTCAAATCCCGAATCAATCAAAAAAAAGAGGGGACACCTGGGTGTCCCCTCTTCTCATATTACAGTTGGCCGGCAAAAGCCGAATTACATCTTCCTGCCGCCCTCGGCAGCCCACTTCTCGAGCATGTCGGTGGTGACGGACTTCGGACGCTCGATGGCGTAGCCAAGGCCGCGGTCCCAAGTGATGTTAGCCATGCAGCCCAGAGCGCGGCCCACACCGAAGAGAACGGTGTAGAAGTCCCACTCCTTGAGGCCGTAGTACCACTGGATGACGCCGGACTGTGCGTCGACGTTCGGCCAGGGGTTCTTGGTCTTGCCGTGCTCGGTGAGGACGCCCGGGGCGGTCTCGAAGATCATGGCGACCAGCTTGAACAGCGGATCGTCCTTGAGGCCCGGGGTCTTGAGGCAGAACTCGCGCTGTGCGGTGTAGCGCGGGTCGGTCTTCCTGAGAACGGCGTGGCCGTAGCCCGGAACAACCTGGCCTGCGTTGAGGGTATCCCAGAGAGCCTTGGTGACGTTCTCTTTGGTCGGCTCGGCGCCGTTGAGCTTCTTCTGGAACTCCATGATCCAGCCGAGAACTTCCTGGTTAGCCAGGCCGTGCAGCGGGCCTGCCAGTCCGTTGAGGCCTGCGGAGTACGCGTAGTACGGGTCGGAGAGGGCCGAGTGCACCAGGTGGGTGGTGTGGGCCGAAACGTTGCCGGACTCGTGGTCGGAGTGGAGGATGAAGTACATCCTGGCCACGTCCTTGTACTGCTCGCTCTGCCCGATCATGTGGGCGAAGTTCGCGCCCATGTCGAGTTTCGGATCGATGGCGATCTGCTTGTCACCGCGATACTTCAGGTTGTAGATGAATGCGGCGAGAACCGGGATACGGGCGACGATGTCGCTGGCATCCTCGTACACGTACTCCCAGGCGTCCATCTTGTTGAACTTGCCGCCGCTGTAGAAAGCAGCGAACTTGGAGTCTTTCTGCATAGCCATGATGCCGACGGAAAGCATGACCATCGGGTGGCTCTCTTTCGGGAGAGCGCGCACGGCGGTGTACACGTACTCGGGCACGACCTGACGGGTCTTGAACTCTGCCTCGACGGCAGCAACCTGCTCGAGGGACGGAACCTCACCGGTCAGCAGGAAGTACCAGAAGGACTCGACGGTCGGATACTCGGAGCCGGCTGCTTTCGGCAGGGCCTCGAAGGTCTCCGGGATGGTCTTGCCACGGAAGCGGATACCTTCCTGCGGATCAAGATAGGAGATGTCGGTGACGAGCGACCTGATGTCGCGGGCGCCGCCGATGCACTGACCGATGTCCACCTTGTCGATGATCACGGAGCCGAACTCCTTGGTCAGTCTGGTGATGCGGGGACGGTGGGCCTGGATCTTCTCAAACAACTTCTCTTTCAATTGCGTCATGTGCCAGATCTCCTTTTCTGTTGGGGTTGAGGTACATACGTCGAATTAAACAATCGAATCTTCCGCTGACACCGCGCCGGTCGCCGATAGCACTCGGCCGGTTGCGTGAGGTAGGTATACTGTATACAAAGATTTTTCAAATGTATACCATTGCACAGATCCAATTTCAACACAAAAAAATTGTGTTCTAGTATTTTGCATACATTTTAATTCACGTTATAGCAGTACCAGTTCCTGGCTTGAGAAGGTGAGCCGCTTAAGTCCTTGTTCCGAGAGATAAAATGAATTTTCGATGCCGACGGCGCCTTCACCGGGAAACACGAGTTTCGGCTCGAAGGCAAAGGCCATACCGACCTGCAGGGTCTCATCGGAGAACCCTTTCGCTATGAAAGGATATTCGTCTATTTCAATGCCCAGACCATGGCCTATGAAAGAGATCTGGCTGCCCGGAGTCCCCATGAAGTGCTCCGCGTAGCCCATGCGCCGCGCCAGGTCCAGACAGGCGTCATAGATCCCCCCCCAGCTCGCCCCCTCGACGGCACGCTCCATCATCAGGTCCTCGATGCGCAGCATGTCGTCATAGCCGCGCCGCATGCGCTCGGACACCGAGCCGATGGCGAAGACCCGGGTCTGGTCCGCCAGGTAGCCGTCATAGCAGCTGGCAAAGTCGACGATGATCGGTTCGTCGCGCCGGATCCTGTTGTAGCTGGCACCGTGCCCGAAGGCGGGGGTGAGCCCCATGCCGCCCAGGGCCGTGTTGGTGCAGGCGGGAGCGGCACCGTCGGCACCGGAGAGGACCTGGACACCGGAGAGCTCGCCGTTGAAGGCGCGCATCCGGACGTACCCCTGGTGCCCCTCCTGGCGCCCAACGCGTTCCAGTTCGGAAGCGAGCTCGACTTCGCTCATCCCCTCACGTACCACCTCGACGGCGCGCCGGTACATCTTGTCGGCCTGGGTGCCGGCATCCTGGAGGATGTGGATCTCGTAGTGGCTTTTGGTCATGCGCACCCGCCTGATGGCGGGCGAGGCGTCCAGCGCCTGGGTGTTGGGAAAGAGGGAGAAGTACCTATGGTAGAGGTTGACCGGCAGGACGTCCAGCTCGAGGCCGAGGCGTTGCGGCAGCGGGTGGCCGTGCTCGGTGATCAGTCCGGCCAACTGGTTCAGGGAAGGGAGCGGTACCACGTCGGCGAGCCCGCTCTCCATGCGCGCGCGCATGAAGTCGCGGCGCACGAGGTACAGCGGACGCCCCGAGGCGGGAACGTAGAGCACACCGGTCTGCACGGTTCCGGTGAAATAAAACAGGTCGGCGTTTTGCACCATGAGGACCGCGTCCATGCTCGCGGCCACCATCTCGACTTGCAGTTTCCTGTAGCGGTATTCCAGTTCGTTCTTCGGCGTAAGCCGCATATTCCCTCCCCTCTCCCCACGAGCGAAGCTCATGAGGAGGAGAGGGAAAGATAACTCACAATTGGTACCGCGTCAACCCCGCAGGCCAGTCAGATCAAGGGGTTATTAGCAACGCTGTGCCGACGATCAGACATTTTCTTCCAGCTGCAGTTCGCGTATCGCCATTTCGCGCAGTTTGAACTTCTGGATTTTCCCGCTGGCGGTCATCGGGTAGGAGTCGACGAAGCGGACGTACTTGGGGATCTTGTAGTTGGCGATCCTGCCGCGGCAGAACTCCTTGACCTCCTCCTCGGTCATCTCGCACCCCTGCTTCAGGACCACGGCGGCCATTACCTGCTCACCGTACTTACGGTCGGGGACGCCATAAACCTGGATGTCGGAGATCTTCGGGTGGGTGTAGAGGAACTCCTCGATCTCGCGCGGGTAAATGTTCTCGCCGCCGCGGATAATCATGTTCTTGATCCTGCCGGTGATCTTGCAGTAGCCGTTTTCGTCCATGACGGCGAGGTCGCCGGTGTGGAGCCAGCCGTCGGCATCAATCGCCTTGGCGGTCTCCTCCGGCATCTTGTAGTACCCCTTCATGACCAGGTAGCCGCGTGTGCACAGCTCGCCCTGCTTGCCCGGAGGCAGTTCCGCGCCGGTCTCGATGTCGACGATTTTCAACTCGACGTTGGGGAGCACGCGGCCGACGGTGGCGACCTTCAACTCGATGGGGTCGTCGGTACGGGTCTGGGTGATAACCGGTGAGGACTCGGTCTGGCCGTAGGCTATAGTGATCTCGCTGGCGTGCATGTCGCGGATCACGCGCCGCATCACCTCGATGGGGCAGTTGGAGCCGGCCATGATGCCGGTCCGCAGCGAGGTAAGGTCGAACTCGGCGAAGCGCGGGTGCTCCAGTTCGGCGATGAACATGGTCGGGACGCCGTGCACGGCGGTGCAGCGCTCCTGCTCGATGGCCTGCAGCACCTTGAGCGGGTCGAAGATTTCCACCGGGACCATGGTGGTGCCGTGGGTGACGCAGGCCATGACGCCCAGCACGCAACCGAAGCAGTGGAAGAAGGGAACCGGGATGCAGAGGCGGTCCTTCTCGGTGAAGCGCATGCACTCGCCGATGTTGAAGCCGTTGTTGACCACGTTGTGGTGGGTCAGCATGACCCCTTTGGGGAACCCGGTGGTTCCCGAAGTGTACTGCATGTTGATCACGTCGTGGATGGAGAGGGTCTGCTCGACCGCCTCCAGTTCGGCATCGGAAACCTGCGCGCCGAGTTCGATGATGTGCTCGAAGTTGATCATCCCGTCCGGTGCACCTTCGCCGAGGAAAACCACGTGCTTGAGGCAGGGGAGTGCAACGCTCGCCAGTTCTCCCGGCTTGCTGCCGGCAAGCTCCGGGACCACGCTGCCCAGCGTCTCAATATAATTAGTATCCTTGAACCCCTGCACCAGGAACAGCACGCTGGAGTCGGACTGCTTGAGAAGGTACTCAAGCTCCGCAGACTTGTAACTGGTGTTGACCGTTACCAGCACCGCACCGATTTTGGCCGTTGCGAACTGCAGCGTCACCCACTCCGGCACGTTATAGGCCCAGATAGCGAGGTGATCGCCCTTCTTCACCCCCATGCGCAACAGGCCCTTGGCCACCTGGCGGCACCGCTCGTTGAACTCGCGATAGGTATAGCGCAGCCCGCGCTCCACGTAGACCAGCGCCTCGTTATCGGGATATTTTCCGGCGATGTCATCCAAAAGCGCCCCGACCGTCAAATTGATCTCTTTCGACATGATCCCCCCTGCTTGTTTCTTCACATCAAACAGTCGTTCGCGTAAAAACAACTTATTGGAAATAAAAGGTTTTACCAATTAACACAGCCTCCCGCGGCATGTCAAGAATTAAGGAATGCCGATCATTTGTTCGGTGAGCGACAACACGAACCTCGACAGTGCAGCGTGAAGAAAAAGCTTGACAGGTCTTTTCCCCGAAAGACCGCGCCCTTAGCGTAACTAGCCGATATAATTGAAGGTACAGCAGAAACTACGTTACCGTGACAGTGCCTATTCTCTAGGCAATCTGCAGATGCGGGCAATTTACAAAGGCTTTTCTCTGTCTTCAACGCCTTTTCCACAGCACTTTCCACAAACGGTGTGGAGCAGGCGGGCAAAACAGCATTTTCAGTGCAACTACAGGGGGTTAACGAAGAGCGGCCCGATATCCCCCGTAGCGAAAGGTGCTTCGTGCTTAAAAAGCGTAATGCCAATCCGGAAAGTACGAGGCACTCGAAGGAGTGTTGCCACGAACGGGAGCTATCGGAAAATGGCCAGCCATGAAGTGCCGCCGGGAAAGCCGCATCAACCATCTGTGAAGGTCACTTATAGTTTCGGGGAGTCTGAAGATGTTGACGACCAGCGGCCACGTGCCCTGGAGTCCCCCCTTTACGGAGGGGGGATTCCAGGGTGGATTTGACGGTGGTTAGACCACCTGCACCCCGTTCACCACGTTCTGCGGGGTACCTGCGAGGAAAGCTGCAATGTTGCCAGACGTCGTCGCCATCAGGCGGCGGCGGGCGGCCAGCGTGGCCCAGGCAACGTGCGGGGTAATGATGCAGTTTTTGGCGTGCAGCAGCGGACTTTCGGCCGGAATCGGTTCGATCGCAGCGACGTCGACGGCTGCGCCGGCGATCAGCCCGGCGTTAAGTGCCTCGGCCAGATCGCACTCGTTGACCAGCCCGCCGCGCGAGGTGTTGATGAGCAACGCATGGGGGCGCATCAGGCGGAGCCTCCCTGCGTTGACCATTCTTTCGTTTGCTTCCGTCAACGGGCAGTGCAGGCTTACCACGTCCGCCTGGGCGAAGAGATCATCTAGTTCCAACCACTGGACTAAGATTCCTTCCGGGGCCACCCTGCTGCGCGGGTTGCAGGCGAGGATCTCCATCCCCAATGCAGCGGCAATGGCAGCGACGCGGGCACCGATCCGGCCCAACCCGACGATCCCGAGCGAGCGGCCCTTGAGTTCCGTGAGCGGCTGCGCCACCAGAGTGAAATCCGCAGAACGGCTCCACTCACCCCGCTGCACCGCATCGTGGTACTGGGCCACGCGGTTGGTCAGTTCCAGCAGCAGCGCGATGGTGTGCTGAGCCACGGAGTCGCTGCCGTACTCCGGGACGTTGACTACCGGGATTCCCAGTTGCGCCGACGTTGCGAGATCGACCACGTTGTAGCCGGTGGCCAGCACGCAGATGAGCCGCAGTTCCGGAAGCTGGGCCAGCGTGGCGGCACCAAGGCGGGTCTTGTTGGTGAGCACGATCTGCGCACCGCGGCAGCGCTCCAGCACCAGTTCCTCGGGGGTACGGTCGTGAACGACCAGTTCCCCGAAAGCGGCCACCGCGTCCCAGGAGTTGTCACCGGGGTTCAGCGTGTAACCGTCGAGCACCACTATCTTCACGAGAACCTCCCTAGTGGACCACCACGCCGCCTGAAACCACGAACTTCACCGCATCTTCCACTGTCATGCCGCAGTCGTACACTTCGGACTCCCTGAAGAAAAGGGCAAAGCCTGAGGTGGGATTGGGCATGGTGGGAACGTAAACAACCACCAGCTTCTCGCCGTCGCGCTCCACCTCGGCCGTGACGAAGCCGACGGCGCGGACGCCGGTGCGCGGCCACTCGACGAAGACGGCCCTGCGGTAGGAGGTCTTCCCCTCCTTGAAGACCTGGGTCAACTGCTTGCTGGAGTTGTAGATCGACTTCACCAGGGGGATGCGGGAGAACAGGTCGTCCCACCACCTGAGAATCCTGGTCCCCATCACGTTGGTCGCCAGGACCCCGGACAGGTAGATCACGACCATGCCGGTCAGCATCCCCAGGCCGGGAATATAAGAGTGGTCGTTGATCAGCGCGGCCAGCAGCGAATCCAGGTAGCTCCCCAGGATGCCGTCGGCGAAGTTGAACAGGAACTTCAGGATGAATATGGTGATGCCCAGGGGTACCACCACGAACAGGCCGGTGATGAATTTCCCCTTGAAATGCTTGATGATGTTGTCCACGTATGCCTCCGTAATAGACTTCGTCTGCGTTATGCAACAAAGTGGCAGCAGTGTCAACGGTTTTGGCAGTGCGCAGAGCACGCCTCGGCTGGGGCAAATGGGTTGACAACTACACGCGCAAAAACTACATTAGCACGTTAAACATTAATCCTTCAGATTCGCGTCAAAGGCTCCCCCGATGTTGAAAAAAGCGTTCGCCATAACCGCTGTCGCCGCCGTCCTCTCCGCCATCTTCTTTCTCGCGCCGCTATTGGACAAGGAAGAACGTGCCCGCAGAAGTGAAGCGGAGTACATTTCCATGTTCAAAGAGGTAGTCGACATCGTCAAGGAAAGCTATGTCGACAAGGTCGACGACAAGAAACTGATGACCGGCGCCATCAACGGGATGCTGGCCGCGCTCGACCCGCACAGCACCTACCTCCCGGTCACGGAATACTCTGAGATGAAGGTCCACATGGCCGGCGCCTTCGGTGGTGTCGGCATCGAGCTGGACATGCGTAACGGCAAGCTGATGGTGAACGCTCCCATCGAGGACACTCCCGCCTTTCGGGCCGGGATACTCGCCGGCGACCACATCTTCCAGATCGACGGCAAGCCGACCAAGGATCTCCCCATCAACGAATGCGTGAGCAGGATGCGCGGCACCCCCGGGACCCAGGTCACCCTCACCATCGTCCGGGAGGGTGCGGCGAAACCGCTTACCTTCCGCCTGACCCGCGCCATCATCAAGACCAAGAGCCTCAAGGCCCGTCTTTTGGAGCCCGGCTACGGCTACGTCCGCATCGCTGAATTCCAGGAGCGGACCGGAGAGGACTTCGACAAGGCACTGAAAACGCTGGCAGCCGACAACGGCGCTCCCCTCTCCGGGCTGATCCTGGACCTGCGTTACAACCCGGGCGGGCTGGTGGACCAGGCCTACCGCGTGGCGGACCGGTTCATAGGCGAAGGGCTCAGCAACGGCGACATCGTCACCACCAAGGGACGCGACGCGGCATCGGTGCAGACCCTGACGGCGACCATTGGCGAGAAAGAACCTAAGTATCCCATGGTGGTACTGATTAACGGTGGCTCTGCCTCCGCCTCCGAGATCGTGGCGGGCGCGCTGCAGGATCACAAGCGTGCGGTGATCATGGGCACCCAGAGCTTCGGTAAGGGGAGCGTGCAATCCGTCATGACTCTCAATAACGGCGACGGTCTGAAACTCACCACCGCCCTTTACTACACCCCCAGTGGCCGCTCCATCCAGGCCAAGGGCATCACCCCGGACATCGTCGTGGACTTCGCCAAACCGGTAGCGGCGAAAAAGGAAACCGATCCGGAAATCCGGGAGCAGGACCTCGATGGACACATGCAGGGAGCGCAGGAAACCACGCCGGGAGCGCCCGAAACAAAGCCTGTACCGGCAACGAAGCCGGCCGCACCGCCCACCCCCGGGCACCCGCCCCTGCTGCCCAAGGTCAACGGCGTCGGCAAGGAACCGAGCGAGCAGGAACTGCTGCAAAGGGACAACCAGCTTTCCCGCGCACTTGAACTCATCAAGGGAGTCAATGTTCTGAAAAAAGGCTTGGTCCGTTGATGGTCACGGGCGGCAGCAAGGCGCCCGCCCCCCCCAACCTGTTGGTGATACTGGGGGCCACCGCCTCCGGCAAGACCCGGCTGGGGGTTCAGCTTGCCCAGCGGCTGCAGGGGGAGATCATCTCGGCCGATTCGCGCCAGGTATTCCGCGGCATGGACATCGGCACCGGGAAGGACCTGCACGAGTACCAGGGGGTCCCCTACCACCTGATCGACGTCGCCCCGCCCGGCCACGAGTTCAACCTGTTCCAGTTCCAACGTCTTTTCCTCGATTCCTTCTCCGATATCTCGCAGCGTGGCCGCCTGCCGGTCCTGGTTGGCGGCAGTGGTATGTACCTGGATTGCGTCCTGCGTGGCTATCGACTAGTGGAGGTACCGGAAGATCCGGGGTTGAGGGAGGAGCTTGCCGCTCTCTCGATGGCGGAGCTCACCGAGCGACTGGTCCGCGCCAATCCCGGACTGCACAACAGCACCGACCTCACCGACCCGAGCCGCCTCGTGCGCGCCATCGAAATCGCCGAGTACCAGGGTGGGGACGCAGAGCCCTGGCCGGAGATGACACCGTTCACCATCGGCATCCGCTGGGAGCGCGCACAGCTCAGGGAGCGGATCACCAAGAGGCTTAGGGAGCGGCTCGAGGCGGGGATGATTGAAGAGGTGCAGCGGCTGCACGATGCCGGCACCGGCTGGGACAGGTTCGAGTTCTACGGCCTGGAGTACCGGTACGTCGCGCGCTACCTTAAGGGCGAGCTTTCCAGGAACGACATGTTCCAGAAGCTCAATGCCGCTATCCACGACTTCGCGAAGAAGCAGGAGAACTGGTTCAAGAGGATGCAAACCCATGGCACGGTGATCCACTGGGTGGAGGGTGCGGGAGACCCGCTGTCGGAGTCGCTGGACCTGCTAACATCATTCAAACAGGGATAAAGGGGGTAAGGGCATAAAAACCTTTGCTCACGCAAAGACGCAAAGGCGCAAAGCCAGGCCAAAACTACGAGACTTTTGGTTTAACCTAAAATCTTTTGGTTTCAGGTGTTATCCCCTTCATCCCTTTTATCCCTGTTAAATGACGTTGATTTCAGGTTTACTTTGCGTCTTTGCGTCTTGAGTGAGCACAGCGAACGGGCGTGAGGCGGCCCCGGCAGTTAATTATTGACGTAATCAGTGTGGTATGTTACGAAAAAAAGGCGAAGCAGATAGTGCTTGTTTCGTAACGTACAAAGAGCCAGGGAGGGTACCGATGCTTGCAAGACTGAAATCGGACATTAAGGCGGTGTTTGACAGGGATCCGGCAGCAAGAAGCGTGCTGGAGGTGATCTTCTGTTATCCCGGCCTGCACGCGCTCTGGTTCCACCGGGTCGCACACTGGCTTTGGAAGCACGAGCTCTTTTTCCTGGGGCGCTTCACCTCCCACCTCGGCCGCTTCTTCACCGGCATCGAGATTCACCCCGGCGCCACCATCGGCAAGGGCTTCTTCATCGACCACGGCATGGGTGTGGTCATCGGGGAGACCGCCGAGATCGGCGACAACGTTACCCTGTACCACGGGGTCACCCTGGGTGGGGTCAGTTGGGAGAAGGTGAAGCGCCACCCTACCCTGATGGACAACGTGGTCATCGGCTCGGGTGCCAAGATCCTCGGGCCCTTCACCGTGGGCAAGGACAGCAAGGTCGGCTCCAACTCCGTCGTGGTCAAGGAAGTCCCTCCCAACTCGACCGTGGTCGGCATCCCGGGACGCGTCGTGATGGCGACGGAGAAACCGCAGGACCGCCCGGACCTCGAACACGGCAAGATGCCGGACCCGGAAGCGAAGGCGATCTCCTGCCTGTTCGACCAGATCAGGGAATTGGAGAGAAAGTACGCCGCCCTCGCTGCCGAGCACGAGGCACTTAAAAAGAAAATCGGGTAAAAACCGTTAACAGGGATAAAAGGGATACAAAGGATAAAACCAAACAAAAGATTTTGCCCCCAAGCCTTGGGTGTTTCAGATCTTTTCTTTGCGCCTCCACGCCTTTGCGTTAAGAAAGATTTTGTCTTTATTTCCTTTCATCCCTTTCATCCCTTTTATCCCTTTTATCCCTGTTAATAACGCTTTTAGGGGTCGTTTTACCGCATGAAAAGAATCGCCATTACCACCCTTGGCTGCAAGATCAACCAGTTCGAATCCGCCGCCATGACCGAAGCCTTGCAGCAGGACGGCTACAGCTTCGTCCCCTTCTCGGAAAGCGCCGACATCTACGTCATCAACAGCTGCACCGTCACGGCCAAAACCGATGCAGAGTCCCGCCGCCTCATCAGACGCGCCACCCGGATGAACCCGGAGGCACGCGTGGTGATCACCGGCTGCTACGCCCAGATGGCGGGCGACGAACTGCTGAAGCTCCCGGGGGTAAACCTCATCCTGGGCAACAGTGAGAAGAAGGACATTGTCGGGTTCATCAAAGGTCTGGGGGATGCACCACAGGCAGTGGTGAGCGACATCTCGCAGCAGCGTTCGGGAGAGAGAACGCCGCTGGAGAGTTTCGCGGAACATACCCGCGCTTTCCTGCAGGTACAAAATGGCTGCGACGCGCGTTGCGCCTACTGCATCGTGCCCTACGCTCGCGGGGCCAGCAGGAGCGTCGCGCCCCAGGAGGCGCTGGACGGCATGGCAGCCTTCGCCGCCAAGGGATTCCAGGAGATCGTCCTGACCGGCATCCACTTGGGCGCCTACGGCCTCGACCTCGAGCCCGCCACCGACCTGCTCGGCCTGATGCGCCTGGCGGAGGACCAGGGGGTGGTACGTCGGCTGCGGATAGGCTCGGTGGAACCGACCGAGGTCCCCGCCGAGATGATCGAGTTCATGGCTGGATCGAAGATGGTCTGCCCCCACCTGCACCTGCCGCTGCAAAGCGGCTCCGACGGCGTCCTGGCCCGCATGAACCGCGGCTACGACACCACACTGTTCCGCTCCGTCGTAGAGGCACTGGTTGCTGCCATGCCCGACGTCAGCATCGGTTCCGACGTCATCGCGGGGTTCCCCGGCGAGACTGAGGAGGAGTTCCAGGAGACGCTCTCCTTCATCGAGTCGCTCCCCTTGGCCTACTTGCACGTGTTCCCCTTCTCCCAGCGTCCCGGAACTCCGGCCGCGACCATGGCAGCCCAGGTCCAGCCACGTGTGATCAAGGAACGGGCCGAGGCGCTGCGCCTCCTGTCGGAAAAGAAAAAGGCGGAGTACGCGGCACGATTCGTCGGCCGGGAACTGCAGGTACTGGTGCAAAAGGACGAGGGTGGACGCAAAGGGTTATCGAGGAACTACCTTCCGGTGCTGATCGAGGAGTGTGAGGATTTGGTCAACCATGAGGTCACCGTGTTGATCACCGGCACGCGCGGCGGGGAATTGACCGGTAGACTGGCAGCGCGTTAGACGGCAAACGTCACCGTAGCGCCCCGCCCCACTTCAGCTTCTATCTTTACCTTGCCGCCGTGGCGGCTGACGATCCGCTTCACAATGGCAAGTCCGATGCCGCGCCCGGGGAACTCGTCCTGGCCGTGCATCCGCTGGAACGGCGAGAACAGTTTGTCCGAGTAGGCCATATCGAACCCCGCCCCGTTGTCCCGGACGGCGAAGGCACAATGCCCATCCCACTCGGTTGGAAACATCTCCACCACGGCCTGCGCCTGGTGCTGGGTAAATTTCCAGGAATTCCCGAGCAGGTGCTCCAGCACCACCTTCAACAGGCGCGCATCTCCCCGCGTCACCATTCCCTCAGCAACGCGAACATCGACCTTGCGCTCGGGCTGCGAACGGGCCAGTTGCCCTACGACCTCGCGGGTCAGCGCGCTCAGGTCCACGTCTTCCCTGGCCAGTTTTCCCCTGACGCTACGGGACAGCTCCAGGATTGCATCCAGCATGTCGGCCATGCGGCGGCTGGAGCGCCTGATCCTTTCCAGGTAGTCGTTCCCTATGGTGTTGAGTTTGGCGGCGTACTCCTCGGTAAGGGCCTGGCTGAAACCCTCGAGGTGTCGTAATGGGGCCCGCAGATCATGGGAAACGGAGTAGCTGAACATTTCCAGGTCCCGGTTGGCCGATTCCAGTTGAGAGGTCCGCTCC
Organism: Geomonas agri; assembly: GCF_020179605.1. Lineage (NCBI taxonomy): Bacteria > Pseudomonadati > Thermodesulfobacteriota > Desulfuromonadia > Geobacterales > Geobacteraceae > Geomonas > Geomonas agri. Next base: position 672,253 of record NZ_JAINZO010000001.1, on the reverse strand, counting down.
ACCACCCTGCGCTCCAACTCGCCGTTCAATCTCAGCAGGCTCTCGTTTTCCTCGGTCAGTTCCCTGACCTTCTCTTCCAGCCGGGTAGCCACCACCTGGCTGTAATCCCTGAGAAACTCCTCCTCGTGCATGGCGTGCGACTGCGCGTCGCGTTCGCTCGCCAGTTCAGCCGCCAAAAGCCGCCCCACCGCGTCCCACAACTCATCGGGACGCATCGGTTTCTCAAGGAAGGCCGTGGCCCCCAGGGCGGCCGCGAGTTCAGCCTCTCTGCTGCCGGTGTAGATCGCCGAGTAGAATATAAAGGGAATCTTGCGTAAATCTTCGAATTTCTGGAGTTCGTGGAGGAATCGAAAGCCATCCATGACCGGCATGAGGCAGTCGGAGATGATGAGGTCGGGGGCTTCGGCCGCGGCTACCTCGAGCCCCTGCTTGCCGTTAGCGGCCTCAACGACATGGCAGCCATGCCACTCGAAGTTGTAGCGGATGACCTTGCGATCGTTTCTGGAATCGTCGACGACCAGGACCTTCATCCTCCCCCCCGTTGACGGCTGCAGCAAATGCCTAAGAGGATACCAATGAGGGAGGAGGTTTGCAACGAACAGGAAAGCAGGGTCCGCAAAAGCAGGAAACCGAAAAACGATTAACAGGGATAAACGGGATAAAAGGCATCTGGCTTAACCAGACGTGGACCCGTTTCCAGATTACTCTGTGCCTTTGCGCCTTCGCGTTAAAACCTGGATTTTATGACTTTATCCCTTTTATCCCTGTTAAATAGGTTTTATTCCCCCTGCAACTGGGCCAGCAGGTCCGATACCCGCCGCACGTCTTCGAGGTCGCGGAACTCGCGGTAACCGTCGACACCGTCGGCGTCGAGGCCGCGGTAGAAACGCGGACGCTTGGATTTCAGACCGGCAAGAAGTTTTCCAGTGGCGTAATCGACCGTTTCGGTGTCGCGCGCAACGAACTTGAGCTGAAGGACGATGCTGTAGCCAAGCTGGAACAGCCGCTTCAGCTCCTCTTCTGCCAGAAGCTGCGCCGCTTTGCTATCATCACCCGGCGCCAACGTCTCTAGCGCGATGTTGAGATAGCCGCAGACCCTGTGCATTACCCCGAACATGGACTCGGGCTCGTGGAAAGCCTGCCCCTCGGCCACCAGGGCGCAGTTGACCAGGTAGTTCAGCTCCTGTGACGCGGTCTCGGAATTGGACCGCGCCAAGGCGCGGGACAGCAGGGTGCCCTCGTCGGCAAAGACCGGCATCAGCTGTCCCCCCTCCCCCGCCGAGGCCAGTTCTTTGCCCCCTTGGAGTTCGAAACGGTCGGGGTGGATGCGGGCATAGATCGACAGCGCCTCATCCAGCGGCGGGAAGCCAAGGTCCTGCAGCCTGCCGGTGCGGAAGCGCTGGCATTGCTCCTCGAGCTCCAGGTCCACGTCCCCTTTCACACCTTCCATGAGTGCGGTGTACAGCCCGTTATCCAGTTTGACCAGCATGGAAAGGAACGCCCCGACCAGCTGGCTGTGTTTGGGGTTCTTGAACTTGATCATGAACACGTCGTCGAAGGTGTGGTCGTAGTCGGCCAGGCGCTCATCGTCGTTCCCCTGGTCGCCGATGCCCCCGCCGACGATGATCTCGCGGCTCAACAGCAGTTGCAGCAGCTCGAAGTCGAGGTGCTTGAGCAGCTCATGAATCCGCGCCTCGCCCCCCTCTATGAAGTAGGTGAGCCAATGGCAAGCCTGGTCTTCGGAGAAGGTCCAGCCATCCCAAAGCTCCATATCCATGATAAATACGCACTGATCCGCGGAAGCCAGCTGCAGCAGATCCACGGAATCCGCCTCACCCACCTCTTTCATGAGCCAGAAGAATTCCTGTGGCTGCAGACCGGCGGCAAGCCTCCTGGCCTCGGGGTCGGCAACGATCAGGTCCATCTTTTCCTTGCCGGACACCGCCCTCAGGTAATCCTTTTTCTGTTGAAGAGAAAGCGCCCGAAAGTCGCGCTCCGAAAGTTTTACTACAGCTGCCTGCTTGTTTTCTGCCATTACACTCCCTTTGAAACCGTTCTTAACAGGGACACAAGGGATAAAGGGGATACATCAATGTCCCTGGTTCACCCCGCACCCTGTACCTGTAATATGTTTTCTCGGTCAATGCGCCTTTGCGTTAACAACCGTCTTTTATTTTTATCCCTTTTATCCCTTTTATCCCTTTTATCCCCTTTATCCCTGTTAAATGCTTTACAGGATGCCTTTCCGCATGGCCTTCTTGTAGCCGCAGCTTCGGTGCAGCCACTTGAGTTCCTTGACCAATTCCGGCGTGAGTTGGACGCATTCGGGGAAGATCTTGAAACGCTTCTTGTAGATCTTGCAGCGCCTGGTAGTGATGTCGAGGTAGCGACAGGGGGTCGAGGTGAACATGATCCTGCCGTCTTCATCCTCCAGCTTCTCAAAACAGCAAAGGCCACATTGCTCGCAAAGGGCCTCCCACTGCTGCTGGTCCATTTCGGGTTCCGGTGACATTTCCCCTACTCCTCGCCAGCCCCCAGCGGCACCACCAAGCTGTTCCCCTTGCTGTTGGAAAACCGGACGCTGTCTTCATAGATCTGCTCGATCTTGTAGCCGTTCACGACGTTGCCCTGGCGCAACGGACTACCGTTCACCATGGCGAAGCTCGACTCGCTGCTGTTTTGCCAGGCGATACCGGTAACGCGGATATCAGGCCTGGACTTCTGCTGAGCCACCGGGGCCACGACAGGAGTCGATGCAGCAACTACCGGTGCCGGGTGCACGGAAGCCGATTGAGCAGCGACAGGCACCTTGGCGGCAACAGAGGGCTGAGCCAGTTGCTTCGCCGCGACCTTCGCCGGGACCTGGGCTTGAGTAGCTGCCTTGGCAGCCGCCTGGGTGATAGGCTTGACAACCGGGTGCACCGCCTGTTTGGTCGCGACGGCCGGAGCCGCCGGTTTAGCCACAACCTGGGCAGCCGCGGCGTCAGGCCGCGCCGAATTAACGGGGGCGACGGATGCGGCTGCCGGAGCGGCAGTCCTTTGTTCGGCAATGACCTCCTTGGCCTCCAGGTGGACCGCCGGTGCCGCATTGGTGGGAGCGGCAGCCACCGGGGTGGAAGTCGACACTGTTTCGGTGCCCTTCGGCGCGACCTGTGCGGCCGGGTGGGTGAAGCCGCCCATGATGGCGTAGGTCGCCAAGGTGGCGATGGCCGCTCCACCAAGGGTGCAGGCCGGGATCATCCACGTGGCGCGACGCCCCCTGGCTTTAGGGAGCCCAGCGGTGCCAGCGGGGCGGCGGGAACGCTGGGACTCGTCCACTTTCTCCAATGCTTTCAGTATCGAACTCATAGGGGCCTCGAATAGTAAATTGCGATCAGCTGCGCCAGCGCGGCAGCCCCCCGGTCAGGCGCCGCAACACCTGCGCTGCCAGGCCATAGGGCGACCGTCCACCAACCTCGGCGACAGCCTGTGCCGCCATCGGGCCGGTGATGGTCCTTGCCTCCTCGGTGAACCCGATCAGGAGCGCCCGGTCGCAAACGACGTTTACCAGCCGCGGTACCCCACCTGAGAACCGATAGATCTGTTTCATCGCAGATTTAGAGAACTCGGCGGCCCGGTAACACCCCGCCAGCTCCATGCGGTGATCGATGTAGGACTGGGTGCTGTCGAAATCCATAGGCAGCAGATGGTAACGCACCGTAATGCGCTGGTCCAACTGGCGCAGCTCCTTGCGGCCGAGGACCGACAGCAGTTCCGGTTGACCTGAGAGGACGATCTGGAGCAGCTTGTCGGTTTCCGTTTCCAGGTTCGAGATCAGGCGGATCTGTTCCAGCACCTCGACGGGGAGGTTCTGCGCCTCGTCCATCACCAGCACCACGCTGCGCCCTGCCTGCTTCTGCTCTAACAGGAAGGTGTTCAGCACCTGCAACAGTTCCACCCTGCTCTCCGACTCCCAGAGCAACCCGAACTCGCGGTTCACGCTCTTCAAAAGCTCCAGGTCCGAGAGGCATGGGTTGAAGATGAGGGCGGTGCGGTGCCCCTCCTGGTCCAGACGGTTCAGGAAGGTGCGCAGCAGCGTAGTCTTGCCGGTGCCCACCTCGCCGGTCAACTCCACGAAGCCGGCCCGGTTGTTCACCGCATAGAGCAGGTGCGCGTACGCCTCCCGGTGTCGCTCGCTCATGAACAGAAAGCGGGGATTGGGAGTGATGGTGAAGGGGCTTTCCCTGAAGCCATAAAACTCACAGTACATCGCAGGCATGTGGGTCCTTTTGACGGTAGCCGTTATCGAGGGAGAGAATATAGCGCGAATCTGGCGGGAAATAAAGGGGAAAGGGTAATATGAGGCTGCGACATCCAGCGTCTCGCCGGCTTTCCAGGCTCTGCTACTCCTCCCTCTCCATCACACGATAGGCGCCGGTATGCACCTCGGTATCGGCTCTGTGGGCGGAAAGATCGACAGCTATTTTGTCCACTTTTACATCAAGGTTGTCCACCTTTGTCTCAAGGTTATCCACCTTTGTCTCAAGGTTATCCACCTTTTTCTCAAGTCCATCCACCCTTTTACCCAACGTTTCGATTTTGAATTCTACGAGGTCGAAGCGCTCATCGGTCTTATGGCTGAGTTCACGGATCTCGCTGCGAAGCACCTCATGTCCTTCCAACACGAGATCGAACTTTCTGTTCATGTCTTCCAGCAGCACCTCAAGGTTGTCTTTTTTCATGGCGGCCTCAGTAGTAGAACTTTCTGAGAAAATTGCAGCGGGTGCGATTATCCCACACCTCTGAAGCCAGCACAAGGGTTACCCTCCTTGCCGAGGTAAGCTAACGGCAAGAGTCGTCGGCAATTTTTTTACGACTTGCATTCCTTCTTAATGGTGGGAGACTTCCGGCGTTGGATTAGTTAAAACCAATACAAAGGAGACGTGCACATGGGCAAAAAACCGAAGGTCAAACGCAGCTTGGGCCGTCTAAACGACGCCAGCCTGAGCGCACAAGGGAAGGTAATCGTAACCTCGATGACGAACAACCCCTTTTTTAAGGAACCCTACCCGGAAGGTGTGACCCCCCTTGTGCAAGTAAAGGACACACTGGGAAGGTTCGACAATTCCTGCCTCGAAGCACGTAGCGGTGCGAGGCAGAGCGTCGCACTGCGTAAGAGTCTGCGCGCCCAGTTCATAGTTGAGCTCAATGAACTGGGTGACTTCGTCGACCTCATCGCCAAAGGCAACGTCGAAATCCTCACATCTTCCGGCTTTGATTACACCAAGGAGTCCACGTCGGCCCAGGTAAAACATCTGCCGACTTATCCAAGCGTGATTATGTCTCAAGGGATAAAGCGAGGCGCGGTTATCGCCAAGGCCAAGAAGGTTGCTCGCGCCGCGAGTTGCGAGGTCCACACCACGACGGGCGATCCTACGGTGGAAGGAAATTGGAAGCATGCCGCAGTATTCGGCCAGTTCAAAAACATGGAGGTGGAGGGCTTGACCCCGGGTCAGCAGTATGCATTCAGGATGAGGTGGATCATGCCCGAAGGTCCAGGTCCCTGGACCCCGCCCCTCTTCTTCATGCCCACCTAACACCCCGCCGAAACGCCCGCGTCAGCGGGCGTTTCCACTATCACACCGGCAGTTCCCCTTAGCGTCACCTGATCCCAGCCCTATCCAATCTGCAAAACAGTTCCACGCACTGCTTTTGGGGCCTTGCCGGTCAACTTCCCACCTCTGCAAGCTGACTTCGTACCGATGCAAGCAGACAACGGTCCTTTGTAAGCCGACTTTAGTCCTTTGGGACGTGAAAAAAGGCCGGCAGCGCTCTACCTTCCCTTGGTTTGGGAAGAGCAGTGCGTATCCGGCACGTTTTTTGACCAAAACAGCCAATATATCGTTGAGAAGACGTGAACATGGCGCAAAGGAAGCTGCTTTTCTGCCAAAAGCAACGCGCAAAGGTCCTTTGCAAGCATGCAGAGCTAGAAAAGCAGTCAGCGGAGCATTAATACCTGTAGGAAAGTTCGGCGCGGACCAACTGGTTCATCTGCGTTTCGCCGGCGCGCAGGTCGTAGTTGTGGATCCACTCCTGCCCGTAGAGCAGCAGGGCGTTCCACTCTTTGGAGAACGGGAAGGTCCAGGAAGCACGGAGGGCATTCTTGCGCTCGATGGATTGCATCACGCCCGCCGGGTCGAAGCTGCCGGTGGCATCGACTGTCATCCGGCCGTAGTCGCCGCGCCTGGTGTGGAAGGCCTCCAGCGCCAGGTTGTTGCGAACCGAAAACCAGTGGCTGTAGCGCAGGAAGAAGTCCTGGGTCGCCCCCCCCTGCGAATGGCCGATGGGCATGTTATACCTCAGATACCCTTCCGGGAAGGTGCTGTTGGTGTAGAGGATACGGTGGCCGCGGAAATACTCGAAGCGGAGGTCGTCCTGTCCGCTTTGGGTGAGCCGTGGGATGTAGAAGCCGGCAACATAGCTCTCGACGATGGGCCAGAACGCGGCTGAGTCCTCGCCCGAGAGTTCACCGTACAGTTCAGTGTTACGCAGCCAGGGCAAACGATAGCGCAGATCGAAGCCAGCGATGGTGTTGGAGTTGTCGTCGCCGGTGCCGCCAACCATGCCGCGTACGGTAGCGCCAACGCTGTTGTCGACGCCGGGGCCGCCCACTTGGCGCCCCAAGTTGATGCCGAACTCTAGGTTATCGAGCGGCTTCATGGCCAGTTTGCCTGCGAAGAAGAAAGGCTGGCGCTCCTGACCGTTGGTCACCGTCTTCTCGAGTCGGGAGAAAATGAGGGAATACTTGAGGTCCCACAGGTATTTTGTTTTCACCAGTTCCGGGCTGGAAAGCTTGATGATATCGAAGTTTTTGGCGTTGTTGGTGAGGGTGATTGCACCACGGTAGCCCGGTCCCAGCCAGTTTTCGTCGCGCCCCACCTCCAACTCGAGCCCCTTGCCTCCCAACTTTGCATACCCTTTATTCAAGCGCAGGGTCGCCTCCTCGCCCTCTTCCGACCACATGAGCATCGGTTCGATTGCTGCTGATGCGATCGAACCGAAGTACAATCCGCCGCTGCCGCGCAGGTCAAGGTTGGAGCCACTGTGGTAGACCATGCCATCGTTGTTTTCAAAAAGCGGGGTGCCTTCAGAACCGCGTTGCTGGACCGGATTCGGGTACGGAGTGGCGGGTCTGAGGCCGCTACCGATACCGAAGACACCATCATTGCCGGGATCATGGACGGCGCGGAAGTAGCTTCTGGGGGCACCATCAAGGTAGACGTAGCGAATGCGGGCAGTCTGGAGAGGCTCGAAATCGAAAGTAGGTGCGACATCTTCTCGGCCGTAGTAGGAGAGTTCGCGCGGCAGCAGGTCCCTCAGGCGGTCGAGGAGTTCTTCGGCCAAGGGGGGCGTCGCTGTAGTGGCGCTGCGGGCCTCGGCCTCCTTGACCAGTCGGGCAGCCTCCGCCCTGGAGAAGGGACGGATCCCTTTTACGTCCGACGAAATCAGACCGAAGCCCGACAGCTTTTCAAGGTATGAGTAAATGGGGCTTTCAAGCGGAATATTCGGTGAGGAAAGCGCAAAGGCAGAAGAAGAGAACACAACTACAACAAAGAAAACGGCAATAAAAAGTCGCATACAATCCTATGTCACGCAAAGCCGCAAAGACGCAAAGTACAGCGTGAAACTTGCTGTTACAGGTGATTCACAACTCTGGTGATTCCGTCCTTGATTAAGTTATCTCCGAAGTTTATCAACAACCCGAGCTTCATATTCGACAATCTAAGGTAGGTTAGAAGCTGTTTTTTGTGAACAGGTATCACTTTTTCTACAGACTTCAGCTCCACAATGACTTTTTTGTCAACAATCAGATCAGCGCGGTAGCCTTCGTCTAACACAAGGGACTCGTACACTACGGGAAGAGCTTGTTGACGAGAAACCATTAGCTTTCTTTGTTGCAGTTCATATGCAAGCACGGTTTCATAGGCTGACTCCAGCAACCCAGGTCCCAGCGTCTTATGGACTTTATAAGAGGCGTCAACGATCACGGAGGCAATCTCGTTCTCATTCATTGGATACCTCCTCTCGTAAAGACGTTAATACAATAATCAATCCGTCTTATTATTTCAGTGCCACCTGTTTTGTGTCCCCAATTACTCCTTTCGATTACCGTCTCTTTTTGCGCCTTTGCGGCTTTGCGTGAGACGCTTTACTTATGCGGTTAAGCCGCCGTTCCCTCACTGGTGCCGGCGACGCGAAGGTTTCGGACGAATGAGAGCTTCTGGGGCGGGAACAGGTCGGGCCTGACCCGCTGGAACGCAAAGGGTGGAGCCACGTCGAACTGGTAGCGCGGCACAAACTCAGGGACGATACTCCTGAGCGAGGCCAGCACCGCTCCCAGGTCGTAAGCCTTGGCATAATTGAAGAGCTGCTCCAACTCGGCCGTGACCTTCTTGAGATCGGTCTCCACCGGTGCCATGACCCTGATTTTCTTGTGGGTGGTCGCCTTGATCCCCTCTCCGTCGATCAACAGTTCCTCGAACAGCTTTTCGCCGGGCTTCAAACCGGTGAACCGGATCTCGATCTCCTTGTGCGGGATGAAACCGGAGAGCCTGATCAGTTCCTCGGCCAGCGAAAGTATGCGGACCGGTTCACCCATGTCCAGCACGAAGATCTCCCCACCGTGCCCGATACACCCGGCCTGCATCACCAACTGCGATGCTTCCGGTATGGTCATGAAGTAGCGCACCACATCCTTGTCGGTCACCGTCACCGGACCGCCGTTGCGGATCTGTTCCTTGAAGAGCGGGATGACGCTGCCGTTGCTGCCGAGGACGTTGCCGAAACGGACCGTGGTGAACTTGGTGTGGCTTTTCGCCGCCAGCGCCTGCACGTAGATCTCGGCGCTCCTCTTGGTGGCTCCCATGACATTGGTAGGGTTAACCGCCTTGTCGGTTGAGACCATGACGAAATTGCGCACCTTGAACTTGTGGGCCGCATCTGCAACCACCTTGGTACCCATGACGTTGTTAAGGACCGCCTCGGCCGGGTTGTACTCCATCATGGCGACGTGCTTGTACGCCGCAGCATGGAACACGACTTCGGGGCCGAATTCATCAAAAACCGTCTCGACCCGGTCCTGGTTCTTCACATCCCCCACCATCGGGATGATGCGCAAATCCGGGAATGAGGCGGCGAGTTCCTTTTCGATGTAGAAGAGCGGGGTCTCGGCGTGGTCGAAGAGTACCAGCTTGGCTGGTTTGAACAGGGCAATCTGGCGACAGATCTCGCTACCGATGCTGCCTGCGGCGCCGGTCACCAGCACCCTCTTGTCCGTCAGGTAGTTGCGGATCGCCGTCTGGTCCAGCACCACCGGGTCACGTCCCAGGAGGTCCTCGATCTCCACGTCCTTGATCTGGCTCATGGAGAACTTCCCGTCGATAATGTCGGTGATCCCAGGCAAGGTCTTGAAACGGGCCTTGGCCCTTTCGCAGTTGCTGATCACGCGGCGCATCAGTTCCGGCCCGCCGGAGGGGATGGCGAAGATGACCTCCTCGATGCTATATTTGCGCACAAGCGCACACAGCCGGTTCGTCCCGCCGATAACACGCACGCCGGAGAGTCGCAACCCGTTTTTCTCCGGGTCGTCATCCACGAAACCGATGACATTGTAAGTTGAGTCGGCCTGTTTGCGGATCTCCTTGAGCAGGAGATTGCCCGCTTCGCCCGCACCGATGATAAGAGTCCTCTTCCCCTTGTGCAAACAAGGTACCAGTTTGGTCTCACGGTAGATGCGCCAGAGCAACCGGCTGGTGGCAACCATGGAAAAGAGCAAAAACCAGTCCAGAAAGTATATGGATCGGGGCAGCCCAAAAGGACCTTTCATGAAAACCAATGCGAGTGCGGAAAGCACAGAAGAAAGGGTAACAACCCTAAAGATCTCATAACCATCTTGGAGCGAGGCATAGCGCCATATGCTACGATACATCCCGGACGCCGTGAACATGATCGGTTTGACTGCAAGGATAAGCATCAGTCCTTGCAACAAGTTGTTAAGTTGATCAGAGGGAATTTGAAAGTCGAAACGAAGCAGAAAGGAGAGTGCGAAAGCACCGGCAATAAGCACCACGTCGAGGCAGAAAACCAAGATTCTTCTAGTGCGAAACATGTCCCCCCCACAGCGTCAAAACAATGAGATTAAGCAAAAACTGGATACCGTGCCCATTAAGACAAACAGAAAGTGACTATAACACCGTGCCCACAAAAAGCAAACTCTAATCTTAATATTCTCTGAGAGATATGACCTATCCTACCAACCATAGCACCCTCCAATTGCCCCGGCATCAACCAAGGCTACAAAATCTAGACTATCGGCGGCGGGATGCCCCCATCTGTTTGTGGGTCAATGAGTAACCCCTTCGCTCTTCAGCACTTTGAAAAAAGTCTGCCAGATTATGTACAAATCCAAAAATAGGGACTGGTTTTTCAGGTAGTATGCGTCAAGTTCGACCTTCAGAGGGATGGGGAGCTCGTCTCTGCCATTTATCTGGGCCCAACCAGTGAGCCCGGGCATAAGCAGGTGCACCCCGTTCACAGTTCTCAGAGCGATCAGATCCTCTTGGTTAAAAAGCGCGGGACGCGGCCCAACAAAACTCATATAACCAGTAAGGATGGTGAACAATTGAGGAAGTTCGTCAAGGCTAGATTTGCGCAGTCCCCGCCCGATCGGTGTCATGAACCTTTCCGGAGATGTGAGCAGGTGAGTGGCCACAGCAGGAGTATCAACCCTCATTGTTCTAAACTTTGGCATCTCGAACAAAATATTATTCTTGCCAACTCGCTTGGACCAGTACAACACTGGCCCGGGCGAAGTAACCTTCACAAGTACGCATATAACAAGCATAGGAATGCTAAACAGAAATGCCAGCAGCAACGCAAAAATAAAGTCTAATGTTCTCTTCATCACAACTCCTAGCAAGTTTACATTAATTCCCACAACTATATTATCGAAAGTCTCTGATGGAAGTCAGTCAAAGGACAGTTTAGTGCAGAGCGCGCCCCACCTAGCGTTGAGCGGGAGTAAGGGTACGGAACTAATAGTTGAATCTTGAGGAGTATGGCACGATTAAAACGTCAAAAGCAGAAGGATCATGTATCTTGTTTAAAAAAATTTGTGAATCCGTAGACAGACTTTCATCCCATGTAAGTAATTTAAAACTTGCATCTCTTGACAGAACGTATTTCTTCAAAGTAGGCCAAACTCTGATATCAAAACTCAGGCATTTTGCCTTCATCTGCCTAGCAGCCCCCAGTATTTGTTCGGCCTCATCATAGCACGCCCCCTCCCCCCCAGTTTTCAAACAGTCTTTAAAATCGGTTGGTACATAATAAGAGGTTCTCCAGCCAGCTTTAGAAATTTTGCTAATGCTAGGGTGTGATGCAGTGGGGCCGATCTCGAGAATGACTCTTGGCAATAGCGTATAAAGCGAATCCAGACGGTTCAACTCCCTGAACGCGGCAGTAGTAGTGTCTGGAGTAGAATTTTTCCAATCTAGCCAAAACTTAAGCTGCGGTTTATCTACAGTGGCTCTGACAAGATCTTCCAGAAGTAACCCGTGACGTTTGGCTGGGGGGTGATACACGTAGAACCGACCTTCATCTTTATCATAAACTATGTCTAACTCGATCCCAGCAAAATACTGCTTGGCCTCCAATGCTTTTCCGATAGAGTCAACACGGTGCGCATAGATTTTTTGGTATAAAAGAGGTTTTGACTGAATATCTTTCATGTTGAGCCTGACACGTTCCAAGACATCCTTAGCATCATTACGTCCTAATTCATCGTAGAATATAGGGCTCTCTTTATCTGTTTTTGGGTTTACAATTCTGCTGGGGCAAAAATACTGATTATTTGCAATTGAGAGCTTTTCGTTTAAGATAGATGGAGCATCAATACTTAATAAATCTGCAATCAATTCAAACACATAACTATTTAAAAATGGTTTATTTTGATTCTTCTGTAACGCAGAATATTGGTTCTTATGTTTCTTTCTCGCCGCACTATTAAAGTAAATCAAAAACGGAATCTCAATATGACGAGCAGAATGCATAGCCATGTTATGCCCACTGCCCTCCTCAGGGGCCTCCCCATGGTCAGGCAAAAAGAAAACCACTGTTGGCTTAGTTTTGGCTTTAGCAACCTCTATGGCATTTGCAATGACGGTGTCAGTGAAACGGATCGCAGAATCATATGATCTTACATCAGGACTAAAATCATGAGAGTTACCGAAGAATGGGGTGCCTAGCGTCATTCCGGATACTGAAGTCGCAAAGCTAGTAGGGATTAGTTTTAAATAAGGCCAATGTGAGGCGTGCAATTGCCAGACAAGTAAGCGCGGCCCCTTATCCGCTAGGTTCCAGTACTGAAAAATGTTTGCGGCATTGCGTTCATCTCGAGTTAGCGAAGAAGAGCCACCGTCTTCACCTACCCTCGTCATATCGAATAGTGATTCCGGAGCAAAACGAGGCTGAGCTGAAAACCATTTCCCCTTCACTCCGGCCTTTTTCAGTAGAGAAAAAAGAGAAATCGACGGAGCAGCGATGTCTGTGCTGGCGTCACTAGGTATCTCCCGATACATCATGTTCATCAACACTGGGATAGTGTGTGAGTGCACTGAAATAGCGTCAGTGAATAAAAGTAAATCCTTGCGTACCGCCTTGAGACGTGGGTTGGTATTACCTGGATACCCATATAGGCTCCAATGCCAACGGCTGCTTGACTCACCAAGGATGAAGACGACATCAGTGTCATTGGTACTGCTTTGATGGATTTCTCCAAAATACTGGAGGGGCATGGAAGCCATCTCGTTTCTGAGTTGAACCTTAGCAAAAGCCTTTTTGACTGTTGTTGCTCTTTTGTGCAGTGGTGGCAGCGCAAGAATCAAGCCTAAAGAAATGCCAGTTGCAATCACTCCCCAATGTAACAGGAGGTGGCAAGTCCTTTCACTATCCAGATGCTTGTCAGTGCGCCAGATAATGCCTGTGATAAATAAACAAGAAAGGACAGCTTTCTTTGACAGGTTTGCCCATAAAAAATAAAAAGACTCGTTCAAATTTGTCGCAATGACAGCCTCTACAGCGTCAATAGATATTTCACCATACAGCCGTTCATAGCTACTATATTCCGCAATTGAAAAAGCAGTAATAGCTATAATAAAATAGCCAAGCCAGTTGTTGCTCCTTCTCAAAATTAATAATGAAAAAAATAAAAATGATATTGCTAGCCCGTACATCTCAGGTAAAAATAAAGTCAGGTTACAGATAAAAGCTGCAACCAGAAGGGTTGCTACATCAACCAATTTGGAATTCATATGAGTGGTTGAATAGAAGGTTACAACACTTGTAAAAGCACAGAGAGCAAAGCCAACCATCAAAATCATCGTCGGATGAGTAAACTCATACAACCTAACTCCATATAACCATACTACTAGGTAGCACACAGAGGTCGTAAAAATAAGCCAATTAACAAAAACAGATAAACCGCGGTGATTTATTTTGCCGTCCTCCTTAGAGGTATCCATAAGAGTCCTTTTAAGTAAACAAGGGCGAATGCGACATAGCAGAACTATGCAAGGGTGCTTCTATCTCAAAACCTAACCTAGCAGCATTTGCATATTAGGCTCGTTGCATATGACTTTTGAACCACGTGGCTGTTTCCCCCAACCCCTGATCCATGGTATAAGGAGGATCCCATCCCAAGTCCTCCCTGATTTTCAAACAGTCCACCGTCAAGGATCCAGTGAGACGGGCAACTTGAGCATTTTGTCCAGTCATCCTGCCTAGTAAATGTAGGCAAGACAGGGGAAAAGGAACCAAATGTGAATTTACCCCCAGTGCAGCGGCAATGCGCCGTATTAGCTCCGGTGTCGAAACGTCTTCCCCATCACTGACTAGATAGGTCCTGCCGGCTGCCGTTGGGTGGTTGATACAACTAACAAGCGAGTCAACCAAATTCTCTACGTAGATAAAGCTTCGTTTGTTCTGAATCGAAGCCAAGGGCAGAGGAAGCTGCTTGGACACGGCTTTCATGATACTGAGGAAATTAGCCCTTACACCTGGGCCATACACAAGAGTTGGCCTGACGACAACCACATCAAGATCAGTGCGCGCTTCAAGCTGCCGAAGCTGCTGTTCAGCTTCATATTTACTGACTCCATACGGATCGGAGGGCTGCGGTGTGGAGTCCTCCGTGTATGGCTCAATTGATTCCTCGCCGTTGACCTTTATGGAACTTACGAAAACGAAGCGCTTTACTCCAGCCTTAACGGCTTCCGTAGCCAGTCGCATTGTGCCAACAGTGTTGACGTTTCTAAATTCGGCCAGAGGTTCAAGTAAAGGATCATTCATGATATGCACTCGAGCTGCCAAGTGAACAATGGTGTCTATATCTTTCGTTGCTATTGACCAACAGGTCTCCGCACCCAAAGGTTCAACTAACACCGGTTCGACCCCTTTGGCTAGAATTGCTGGATTTTCGGACGCCATAACAGTCCCCCGAACATATCCCGATTGGGCAACCAACCTCTCACATAGATATCGGCCAACAAAACCAGTTGCACCTGTGACTAGAATTCGATTCATTAGCCGTCGAGCTCCTCATGCAAGAATTGTACAGTACAGCTGTTCAGAAACTTAAAACAGGTTTACCCCGAGCCGCGACGGCTGAAGATAAGATGAATGCCATTCATGGAATAGAAAATACAGAATGGTTGTTATGAGATGGCTTCCATAGACTGTAAAATTTGAGCGTTAATTTTAAGGACATCGAAGTTTTCCTCCGCAAGTTGTCGACTCGCAATCCCCATTTGGATTATCATTTCAGATTGCTCTACAAATTGGGACATAGCTTGAGCAAGTGCCTGTGGATTGCGGGGCGGCACCAAAAAACCGTTAACTCCCTCTATTACCGTTTCCCGACAACCCGGTGAGTCAGTGGTAATAATGGGGAGTCCCATCGCCATGGCCTCCTGAGTACTACGCGGTAATCCCTCGCGATAGTAGGATGGCAGCACGAAAACACTGGCCTGAGCAATCCAGACGCGAACATCAGTGACGTGTCCTGGCCATTCTATTAGTCCTTCGGAAACCCATGAATAGACCTCGGCTTGCTTGACTGAACCTGGGTTTAAGTCAGTGTCCCCCAGCAGAAGAAAGCGCACTTTGGGATGCTTACTCTTCACCAGTCGAGCGGCCTCAACATAATCGTAGATCCCCTTCTCGCGCAACAACCTAGCAATTAAAATAAATGTGACAGGTTTTGTAGTTAAGTGCGTGGGTTCATAGTGAGTTAAGTCTATTCCGATACCATTAAGCAGTTCAATTTTTCTATCTATCACCATTCGTTTGTTAACGAAAAGTGCCCTGTCATCCTTGTTAAGTAGATAGACAAGACTCGCATACCTTAAGCTTATTTGATACAACTTTGTTACAAAAACACGCAATACTCTACGCGAAATTGATGTTTCATCACCATCAGTGTATACATATCCGGCACCTTCAATCATAGCAAGGCGCTTGGGTACACCTGCAATTCGTGCAGCCAGCGTCCCATATATCACTGGTTTGATGAAATAGGAAAACACAACGTCCACTTTTAAGTGACGCAACTGGCTTGACAACTTCAAAAGGTTGATGAAATCCGAACCAGGATTCATACCAGTACGTGACATTGGGCAATCCACAGGAATTGCCCCTAGTTTAACTACAGCAGTGCGTGTTGCCTCATCGTAATCTGGGGCTAGGGCATATACAACAAAACCGCGGTGCACCATTTCACGGATTAGGGACCCTCTAAAATTATTGATGGAGAATGCTTGACTAGTAACAAAAGCTATTCGATAGGAATTGCTCATAGCGAGTAACTCACCTTGTCGTCAACTTTATAGGCCTTAGGATATAAAAGGACATCAAACCCGCTTATTAAAAGATCATGCTCTGGTATTGATTTAAAAGTCTTATCAAATTTAGAATAAGGAGAAGGTAATTTTTCCCATTTATTGATATCCAAAACACTAACTTCAAATCCTGCCGTATTGAATATGCTGCACATCTCATGAAACCGTATTCGATTTGTGTAAAAACCAGATTTTGCAAACATATCAGACTCCCAAACCTCTTCAGAAAACCGAAGGTTATTAAGCCCCCCGCCGAGATGATCTCGCAAATCAATACGATGCGAGCAGATACCATCATCTTTAAGTATGCGGCGGAGTTCCTTCATGAAAGGTAAAAACTCTGGTTTCCTAATGTGTTCAAGAACAGCATTCGACCAGATGAAATCTATGCTGGCAGAAGGAATAGAGGCTATAGCAGCTAATCCCTCTGTCAAGTAATGCCCGCCAAACTCTTCTACTAACTCTGGAACACTAAATGGTTCAGGACGAGTTATATTAAAATTGTTATTTCTCAGGAAAGCAAATAAATTGCTATAGGGAGCAATCTCATGTGTTGCGAAAAATCCTGAATCTACCATGTACGTAAGTGATGCACCGTGAAGCTTTGCAATTATGCAGGAAAAAAGACTATCGCCAGGTCCCACTTCAAGGCAAACAAAGTCTTCCGATTTTTTGGGGAAATTGCTGCGGTCATAATGCATTTTGAAAATACGATACGCATATTCAGGTGCTTCCATTGCTCCGTGCTTAAAAATATCCAGTTTTTGCCACAACCTATAGTCGGTTGGAAAACGTGCAATACATAATTTAAGAAGGATTTTTGTCCACCACGGCAGTGCAGCCTTGATCGCTCCTATATTCATAGCATATCCTTGTAAACAGGTTAGATTGGTGTGATTTTCACTAATATATTATGTAAAGCTGCTTTATTGGAAGCAATGAGACATGATATCACAAGTCATCGACTGCAGCAGTGTACAACCGATTGTATTCTCTGATGACAGAATGCAGAGAAAATTTGTCCAATATCCTTTGTCGGGCCTTCCCCCCCAACTCGCGGCGCCCATCCCTTCCTAAGAGGATCAATTCATCAAGAGCAAGCGCAAGCGCATTCGGATCATGTGGAGGCACCACTCTCCCAGTGTCCCCAACAAGAAACGCTGAATCACCGACATCGGTGACAGCACAAGGGACGCAACATGACATCGCCTCGCCTACAACCAAGGGAAAGGCCTCGCTGCATGAAGAGGATGCAACAATATCACACGAATTTATTACCATTGGAATGTCACCCTGCCTCCCAAGCAAATAGCATACATTTACCAAACCATTTCGTTCTATTGCAGAAATAAGCTCTGTATTTTCAGAGTCTATTCTATCTCCACATAATACAACCTTCAAATTGCTGTATTTCGAAATTAAAGCTTTAACTGCGAGCAACAAATTGTGATGATCCTTTTGAGGGTCATATCTAGCTATCAAACCTATGACTATCGCATCTTCCTTAATTCCCAATGTATCGCGAAATCTATTACCTGAATCTGGGTTGTGAAAAAAAATGCTGGTGTCAAATCCATTAGGTATAACTCTGGATATGTCACCACAATAGCCATATTTTGTGTGAAAAATACAACTGGAACTAGCAACATATACAATATAGGTAGGAATCAATCCTGATATCCATGCTGAAATTTTAGCAATAGCTCTAGTCGTCAGCTTATCGTTATTGTTGATTACACCATTATGGATATTCCAGATCACTGGCGCGCTACAAGATATTTTAGCGGCCCCCCCTCCAATAAGATCAGCATGATAAAGCCAGGTCTGTACAATATCGGGATTTAATTTCCGAATGAGCTGACATAGTTTTAGAAACCGGTAGGGCGAAGGGAAACGCCGCAATCCCAGGGAAAACACAGGAACCCCAAGGGCTTCAAGCCTTGAACCGATGGCTCCTTTATCTGTCAATGAAATGACGCTAAAAGCGTTTTGCGATAAGTCGCTGTTGGCAATAAATTTGTACAGCATCATTTCAGCGCCACCGATCCCTAAACCGGTGATGATATGCACTACGCGCATAACGGACCTCGATAACGAAAAACGTCAAAAGGTATCAATTTAGCAACTTCTCAATAAAAGATTGAGCTATGCGTTCCCACCTGTAATTGTCTTCGATAACTTCCTGGGATCGACCGGAAAAGGCTATACAAAGGTTATTACCATTTGCAAGTTCCACAATCTTGTTTACCCAAAGTGCTTCATCTGAAGAATTGCAAACTAAACAATTGTAGCCATCCTGCATCTCCTTTATGCCGTCAAGACTCACATTTGAACAAACCAAGGGCAGCCCAATGTTCATTGCCTGCAAAATTTTATTTTTCATGCCAGTCCCTAAAAACAAAGGCGACACATAGATATCCATATCAGAAAGATAAAGGTCGATATCTTCAACGAATCCAGTGACGATTACAGAGTCGCCGCACTGATCAGCCATTTTAAGAAGGTCGTCTCCTGGGTTTGCCCCTACTATATGAAAGGTGAAGGTGATACCCCGCCTAGATAATTCTGGGACGATTTTGGTCAGGATGAATTTCGCTGCTAATCGATTGGGGAGGTAATCAAAATTACCTGAGAAACAAAGCCTTAAATAGGAGTCACCCGACCGCAAAGACCATTTGCTTGAAACTGGATTGACGCCATTGTTAACAAATTTAAAAATACGTTTTTTGACTTCTGTGAATTTTGAAATACAGTAATCAGCATCGACATTTGATACAAAAAAAACACTACTTACTGAAGAGTATGAAAAGCGTTCTATACGTTCCACCAGCATATATTGAATGCAATAATACAGCTTAAGTATGATATTTGATGTTGAACAGGCACTTTTCTTATATAATAGTGAAAGACAATCAAGTTCAAATAGCACCAATTTTGAGGATACTCTATGTTCCAATATTGGTTTAAGATACAAAGCCGACTCAAATCCTACCAACAAGATAAAATCATAACAATGCAGATCAAGTCCTTCTGGTAAATCATAGTTGTGTCTCCAAATGTTACGAGGTCTGATAAAAACTTTAAAGCCAACATTGAAGAAAAAATTAATTTTACTGGTTGGATTTTCAACAATGTTGACGGCAAGGTTTTTATAATATTCTAAACCGGAGGATGAACAAGGCTCACCTGCAATAATAGTAACATTATTGTGCATCCGCCAGACGTCGATTAAAGCTGCAAGAGTGGAGGTCCGACCATTGCGGTAACTAGGGAAAGGTAATTCTGGAGTTATAATCAAAATATTCATTCAAAAGACACCATATAATAAGTTGATAAAAGATGCTATATCATCGTTACAAATCAATATCGGCACTTTGAAAGATCAATGCGCTAGTTCTAACAACTATCCACCACATCAGAATTGAGGAACACGCAACAGCTAAAACGTAACCGTACACATCAAAGTGGTAGAAAAAGGCTAAACCAAGAAAAATCCCTGAAACTAGGGTTTTGGTCAGGACCTCAACTCTTGATACTAAACGATACCGACCATAAACAATTAATGCTTGCCCTATTGCGCCCCAAATATTCCAAGGGAATCTAAGTAAACAAACTAAAATTAAGGGGACAACAACATCAAAGATCGCGTGTTTAAAATGAAAAAGAAGGTTGCCAGCATTTAAAAGCAAAATACCTAGAACAGGGATTGTTGTGAATACTAACACAGCCTTGAAAACGTTCTTAAAGTTAAAAGCAACACCGTTGGTAGTATTAATAAGAGTCTTCTTGTAAAAACCACTCAGAAAAATATTACCAATCATAGCTTCTACAGATACAATGGTCTGAAAATATCCCAAGCCTAATGCCCCGATCCAAGAAAGTGCAAGCGTCCTGACTGAAAAGTCCAACAATGTGTTGTAAAAAGGGATAATACTTAACGACCACGATTCCTTTACATATAACAATAAAGTTCTGTAGTTTGCTTTCGATTCAAAGTCCCAAAAGGTATCTTTTAAAAATACTAAATTATATATAATATAACTCAGGGATGATGCTGCAAAATAAAACGACGGAATAAAAACTACGTATTTGACATCCATATTTAATAAAATCAATGACGAAGCAAAACCAAAGAAGGAACTGATGGCAATTATAACATAGTATAATACCAGACGGCTTTCGGACAGAGCCTTGAGTTCGCAGCAATTGCTGAAAAAAGAAAAAATAACCGCTGATGCAACTGCACATGACCATAACCTGAAATCACAAAAATTATTCAATTCTTTGTACAATGGCCCTAAAGTAAAAACTAACAAGGATGCAATGGATGACAAAAGGATACTTACAACAAAACCGGCATTGAGCATCGATCGACGCTCCACTTGACCCAACTTAACTAAAACTACTTGAATTCGTTGATTATTTAAAAATTGGCAGGGAATGGTCAAAAAAGTAATGATGGTAGCAATTACACTAAAAATCCCAAATGAGCCAACACCTCCGAGCTTAATTATTACAAGCATTCGTAATAATATAAAAAACGCAGAAGCCGCCTGTAAAATTATCATTTCCACAATACGCCTTAATATTTAATATTTCTAGGAGTAGAGGCAACATTTAAAAGATAGAACTTTGCCCTACCGACACTAACAATCATAAAATAAATGAACAACGCAGAGATAAAAACCAAAATTGAAAACTTCACGTACAAGGCGAAGTCAATTCTGAAAAAATTCAGTGAAACAACACTAAATGATCCAAATGCAAACAACTGCAAATAAGACTGTTTGTTACGAAATAATAGGGACAAATACCTGATTAAAAACCCAAAAAAAACAAACACGATAAACCACAAATACGAAAAATTTATTTTTGCCTCAACTATGGGTGAGAATCCTAAACCTATCAAACCGGTGGCACCCTTTTGCATTCCCCAGTATTGCTCCGTGAACTGAACAGCCATAGTATCTGGCCTTCCTGGATAAATAAACGTAGGCAGAAGGTTGACAAAGGGATCGACTAGGTAAGAAGCACCTACAAACTTGTTATAGTTAAAGGCGAATTCAGTAGAATATTGGGATACTCGAGCCATTGTTCCAAATTCGCCTTCAGAGATGGCAAGTACAAAACGGTTGATGTCGGCAACCGAAACATTAATTTCGCCAGCAAACAAGTTTATTATTCCGTACTCCCTGAGGACCGCATTTATTGCGCCAACAATTATAACCAAGGTTAAAACCGGCAATAAAAAATATAAATTCACCTTGGTCCTGTGATATTTACTCCACACTATCGCAAGCAGCATCATCATAGCGAAATTTCTGTTCCCGCCGAGAAAGAATAAACAAGCAATTGCTGCGGAAAAACACACAACAACAAAGTTGCAAAATTTACTTTTGATTACGTACTCAGAGTTTGCGACTAGGACGAAAGATGTGCAAACAATTGGAACTATCGAGGTAAATGAATTTATTCCGTCTACTTTATAGTCACCATACTTTTGAGTGAAATAAATATTCCAGCTGCCGAATACTTTTTCTACATAGAGTTGCAAAAGCATGGTGACCGCTACCATTACAACGTAAGTCCCAACGTTGTTTCCAGGCCTAGTCAGGAACTTTTGCGGCGCGGTATTATGACCACTATCACATCTAGATACTAAATGCTCCCCAGCAAAAATGGCTCCAATAACCATCGATAATACAGCTAGATTACAATCAAGAATAAATTGTGAGTCAGAAACTGTGATATCCGCCTTTAGCGATTTCTCCAGCATGAAGAAGAAGGAATAGAGAAACCATCCTGTGCCGAAGAATAATGGCATGTCTATTCTTACTTTTCCTGCAACTGCAGTTTTATCAAAGATTCTCATCCAAAACATAAGCAGCAAGGAAATTGAGATTAGTCCCCCCAAAGGTATCATGCTATACCGCCGAGTTTAGCCGTTTCCATTTTGCTTCCCTGCCGGCGGACACCCCCATCTTCACACCATTTAGCACACAAATCAAAGAACTCCATAAGATGGCAACTGAATTAATTATATGTCGATTTTTCAAGTTGTAGTATGCAACCCTAACCACGTGCACAACACAAAAAACTGAAAAATAGGTCAAGGCCAGCGTGAAGGAGGGATATTTGTTTTTGAGGAGAGAAATACAGTAGTTTCGAACTAGATAGGAGGAATATTGGTAATCGTCATACCCTCGCCCGTTACCACCAATCCTTGGCAGCTTGTGGTGAGTCAAGACAAAATCCCCGCAAAAGATAGTGAGCCAACCTTTGCGGTGCATGGCAAAACATGGCTCGGAATCCTCAAAACTGGCGTAGCCTACACCAAGGTCTTCATCAAACCCACCGATTTCATCTAGGTAGCATTTTCTGAAAACCATACTGGTACCCTGCACAAATGGGACTATGGGGTATAAAGTACCAGAAGTGCCCTTGACAAGTTGGAACTTGTCTTTGGGAAATGAGAAGGTGTCATAATTAAACCAGCCAACAGCACCTCTAAATAAGGACAAGTAGATTGGGCGAGACAGGCGTCTGACATCGAATGAAGGGGGTTCGACTATTCGCCCGGATATAGCACCGATTTTTCCTGTATCCCTTATGTCTTTCAACAGCAGCATAAGTTGTTCAATGGAGTTCGGATCAAGACTTACATCATCGTCAACAAACCAGATGAAATCGCCTGTCGACGCCTTTAGCCCGACATTCCTCATCTGTGGCTGCCTTTTGTCACCCTCGAACTTCAACCCTACTACTTCGCATCCGCTAATAGTAGGCAATGGATCGGGCGTTCCATGATGCTGGACATCAAAAACTACAACTACTTCATGAGGCAGCTCGGTTACCTGGACAAGCGAAGCAAGAAAACGCTTCAAATTTTCCCGGTCCCGCCCTGCAAGAACAACTAGAGAGATTTTAATCTTATCAGGCACAGTCAAGTCTCCGTCTGGCTGTCCGGACAACTCTGGCAAACCTTCTCGCGATCCAGAAGAGACAATCCACGAGACTTACCGGCACGTAAACAATGGCATCAATAAGTAGACGCTGGGCAAAGTTGATATCAAGTCCATCAACTACAACTTTCTTATTCGAAGAGCTCAACACTCCGCCCCCCCTCGCCTGAATCACATGCATAACCAAACTCCCGGGTGCGTAAAAAGCTTTAGGATAAAGACTAGTCGCTGCTCGTCTACAACTTTCGAGTGTATACAGATCACACAACGAAGATATGGTGGCAATCCAGTTCAGCAACCAAAGCTTGCTTGAGTGCTGGTTGAAATTATCACCTATACCGTCGTTTTTAATTATTCGTTTCGATCCAAGCACATAGAGACGACGCTGGTACAAAGCACGCCAGAACAATGGAACTTGGATAAAACACGACCCAACGTGTTCTGATAGAGGATTAAATTCTATCAAGTCTCTTCGGACTATTAGGGAAGAGATGAGGGTCGCCCATTTCGAGTAATCGATGAATTCTGCCGTGCCTACCAACGTCAGATAGTCAGTATTGCAGCCACCTAAATTATCAATTAAGACTATGCCTGATTGTGGATTTACCACTGTCGCATTAATAAGAGCACCATCGGGTTTTTCTTTTTTTAGCTCTGCAACGACTTCCTTTATAAGTTTGCCATTTACGAAATCATCATCGCTTAAAAACCAAATATAGTGTCCGGAACACAATTCTACGCAATTCAAAACATTTAGGTCATAACCCAGATTAAATTCATTTCGGTGGTAGTTAAAAAAAGAGAACCTCTCCTGGTATTGCCTGCATAGCGCCTCCGTCCCATCCGTCGACGCGTTATCTGAAACAAGAATCTCTATCTCACTATCTAGTTCTTCAACGATCTTTGAAAGATTCGCTTTGAGTGTCTCACATCTATTATAAGTCGGAATCGTTATACTTAGAAATGGTTTCATACTGTATGATCCTGTCAACTCCCTCTTCTAACTCTACTTGTGCGGTCCATCCCAAACTTCTAAGTAGAGTTGTGTCTGCACAAGAATCAGTTATTTCATTTTCACGATTTGGTATAGCTCCGAAATTGAGGTGGGTCCTTGTTTTTGTAGCTTTTTTTACCAATAACGCAAAATCTCTTATTGAAGTGGATATCCCAGTACCTACATCATAGTCAACAAAAAAATCATCATATGGTAGTTGCAATAGAATTGTTTTATACGCTGCCACTACATCGTCAATATAAATAAAGTCGCGTCTTTGAATACCATCAGTAAGTTTCACTTCATCAACGTCCCTAACGCAATCGCGGATCAAGCTTGTAGTAAATTTCGAAGCCCCTTCGCCAGCCCCAAACATATGTTGAAGCTTTACATTGATAAAATGTAATTTTTTTTGAACAGCAAGCAATTTGCCCCATTCAACAATCTGGCGCTTCGTTAAAGAGTAGGGGGCGAGATGGTAGGATTGACTGCCAGGCCTGTTGTAATAAGTGTCAGTATTAATGAAAAACTCCACCCCATATTTTACACTGAGGCTCATAAGTTCCAGAGGAAGCATCAAATTTGCTTGAATAACCCCTGAAAAACCATTACCTGCACGGCCATAATCAGTAGCTAAGTGTATCACTACATCAAACTTGCTGCTTTCACTAAAAATAGTCTCTTTGTCACATGTGTCAATATCATAAAATTTACAGTTTCTGATATGGTCTATGCTCGTGGTGTTAGAAGATGTTCTTTTGATAATAGAAACATCATGTCCTAGTTCAACTAGCATAGTTGTAACTTTACCACCCAAGAAACCAGTTGCTCCATCTATCAAAATGTTCATCGTTTTACCTATTTTCAACCACGTTGTTCAGGCTGAAACATTTACTAACGAGCAAATTAAGCTCAACTTATGGCTTTTATCTTGTCAATGATGTAAGTAATCATCTCTATATTGAGACCAGGGTAGACGCCAATCCAGAAGGTATCTTGAACAATTTTGTTGGTGTTCGGTAGATCCCCCACCACCCTGAAACCTTTTGCTTCTCGCCGCATCTCATCAAAGCAAGGATGTTTTATAAGATTCCCCGCAAAAAGCATCCTAGTTTGAATGCCGTTTTTTTCAAGATGATTGACGACACGATCTCGCGATAGTCCATTATCTGAACGCACAGTAAGCAAGAACCCAAACCAAGATGGGTCTGAGGACTCCGTTGGCTCAGGCAGTATGTAACGATCCTCACATCCAGCGAGCCCGTCCCGGAGCATCTTCCAGTTTTTTTTCCTAGACTCTATAAAATAAGGCAACTTCTGTATCTGGGCACAACCAATTGCAGCCTGCATGTCAGTTAATTTCAAGTTATAACCAAAGTGAGAATAGACGTATTTATGGTCATATCCCAAAGGCAACTCACCAAATACTTGGCCAAAACGGTTGCTACATGTATTGTCTTTACCAGAAGGGCACCAGCAGTCGCGTCCCCAGTCCCGAAAAGACTCTACCAAACGATTGAGCGTAGCCTCATTAGTATACACTGCGCCACCTTCGCCCATAGTCATGTGGTGCGGCGGGTAAAAGCTTGATGTGCCAAGGTGCCCAATTGTCCCGGTGTAACGCCACTCATTTTTATAGAGATATCTGGCTCCAAGAGCATCACAATTGTCCTCAATAAGCCAAAGGTTATACTTGTCGCAAAATGCCTTAACTGAGGACAGATCGAATGGGTTGCCTAGCGTGTGCGCCACCATCACAGCCTTAGTCGTTTCAGAGAGTGCAGCCTCAAGCTGTGAAACATCGATATTGTAGGTAGGCAAACTAACATCTACAAATACCGGGACGGCACCGAACTGCACGATAGGAGCAACTGTAGTAGGAAAACCAGCAGCAACAGTTATAACCTCGTCTCCTTTCATTATTCGCCTTTCTCCTAATTTCGGGGAGGTTAGGGCCATAAAGGCAAGGAGGTTTGCTGACGAACCGGAATTAGTCAATGAACAATGTTGTACCTCAAGGAACTGCTCAAACATCCTTTCAAAGCGTTCGGCATATCGCCCGGTAGTCAGCCAGAAATCTAGGGAAGAATCAATGAGTGCTGTTATCTCCGCTTCATCAAAAACACGCGCCGCATAAGGAATCCTATCTCCCGGCTTAAACTCCTTGCGTACTGCATGCCTGTATTCATAGTAGGCAATGGCGGCCCTGATGACTTCCTCGCGCAAAGCCTGGTCTTGTTCTGCACATTGTTCCACATGCCGCTCCTTTGGATAAACTAGTTGTCACGACGGTGATGCAAGCAGCGCATCAACAGGCACAGTAATCTTCAATCTGGGCCATGGTGAAATCACGCATACACTTATTTTCGCAGTAAGCATTGGTCCACTGAACTATGCGCTCTAAAGATTCATTCAAGTCCCATTTAGGGCGCCACCCCAGTTCAGTTCTAGCCTTTGAACAGTCCAATTTGAGGTAGTTTGCTTCGTGTGGATGATCTCCGATGTCAACAGTGAATGATGCTCCGCGTCCCCACCGGGAGCAGATATTCTGTACTATCCACTCCACGGGCCTAGTATCATCATCACCTGGGCCAAAGTTCCATGCAGAGGCATAGGTCGATCCCTCCTGGCAAAGGCGCTGAGCCAGCAGTAAATACCCCGATAGCGGCTCCAACACATGTTGCCAAGGACGAATAGCATGGGGGTTGCGGACTGCAATGTTTCGGCCCTCCAGCAGGGCTCTTACGCAATCAGGGATCAACCGGTCGGAGGCCCAGTCCCCCCCACCGATAACATTTCCTGCGCGGGCCGAAGCGATGGAGGCGCTGTGGCTGCCATGATCAGTTCCGAAGAAGGAACGCCGGTAAGCGGCCGTAACCAATTCGGCGCACCCCTTACTGCTGGAGTAGGGGTCGTAGCCCCCCATCTGATCGGTCTCCCGATAGCCCCAGATCCACTCTTTATTTTCGTAGCATTTGTCGGTAGTCACGTTAACCACTGCACGCACGGAACTGCAGTGGCGCACCGCTTCTAGCAATAGCACTGTCCCCATGACATTGGTTGAAAAGGTCTCTACTGGAATCAGGTATGAGTCCCGTACCAAGGGTTGCGCCGCCATGTGTACAACCACCTCGGGAGAGGCGGCCAACAAGGCGGACGACAATAGGTTGTAGTCCCTAACGTCTGCGATAACAGAGTGTACAAGGTCACCAACCCTACAAAGTTCAAACAGAGCAGGGCTCGTAGGAGGAGCAAGAGCATATCCCGTTACCTCAGCACCAAGGCTATGCAACCACATACATAACCAACTGCCTTTAAAGCCGGTGTGCCCTGTAACAAAGACCTTTTTGTTTTTCCAAAATATGGGGTCGATCATGGTACCTACCATGTTTTCCACGGTGCATTGCCACTCTTCCACAGTTCTTCCAAAGCTTTCTTATCCCGCAGTGTGTCCATTGGTTGCCAAAACCCCGTATGCCTATAAGCGAATAGTTCCCCGTCCTGGCTGAGCTTTTCCATCGGTTCCCTTTCCAATGAAGTATCGTCCCCAGCTATATAATCCAGCACCTCCGGTTCCAGAACAAAGAAACCTGCGTTAATCCAAGCTCCATCGCCTTTCGGTTTCTCTTGGAAACCTAGGACCCGGCTTTCGCCTGTGACGTCAAGAGCGCCGAAGCGCCCCTGAGGTTGAATAGAGGTGACGGTAGCAAGTCGGCCATGCTCCTTGTGAAATGCGACCAGCTTTCGAACGTCCACATCTGAAACACCGTCGCCGTAAGTGAGCATAAAGGTATCGTTTCCAACGTACTCACGAATCCGTTTCACACGCCCTCCAGTCATGGTCTCTAAACCGGTGTTGGCAAGGGTAACAGTCCACGGCTCGGCCGAATGATGATGGATCATTCTCTCGTTATGGTTCTTAAAGTCAAAGGTGACGTCTGATTCATGAAGAAAATAGTGAGCAAAGTACTCCTTGATGCAGTACCCCTTATATCCGAGACAAATTATGAAATCGTTGAAACCATAACTGGAATAGATTTTCATTATGTGCCAGAGTATGGGGCGTTCACCTATTTCTATCATTGGTTTAGGTTTAAGGTGAGATTCTTCACTAATTCGAGTTCCAAAACCACCCGCAAGAATAACAACTTTCAAGAGTAACCTCCAAACTAACTACAGAATGAGTCTGAAATATGCAATTTATCAGTTACTTTCAGTCAACAAACCAAATTAGTGTAAAAAATAAAATACAGTCAAGACCGCACCGAAAATATTTCTCGTTTGATTCTATTTAACAGCTCTTTTTCAGCATCCTCAAGGTTGCCAATCCATTCTAACAGAAAGGCCAGTAGCACTGAAAGGATACCTCCTGAAATCGTTGCTAAAATCACTATTCGAGCGCGAGACGGTTTACTTTTTTTAATGGGGACAACGGCTTCATCAAGCACTTGAAATGCAGAAGAATCCTTAGCTTCGCCCAGCTTTGCTACTTCGTACTGTTTAGTCAACTGCTCCAAGATCGCCTCTTGTGTTTTCAGTTCGCGAAGTCTCCGGGTATATTCAAGGCCAAGGCTCGGCACACTGCCTACCGATGGGATTCCCTCAGCAGAAACACTACTCCCTGAGATCCGTTGTATTTCATTCTTAAGTTGTCTAATCCCACTCTGCAGGGCTTTAATATCAGGGCTTTCATCCGTCTGCTTGGCCCTTACTATCGAAAGCTGAATCTCCCGATTTGCAAGTTCAGCTTTCATTCGCGCCACTGATTCAACAGAGGCTTTTGTTTGCGAGTCGACCTGAACAATTTTATGCTCTGAGCAAAAGGTTTTTAAATTCTCTTCTGCAATCTTTAGATCTTTCTTGACTACATCAAGTCGCTTTTCCAGAAAAGCTCTCTCAGTTCCTGCTTTAGATAGATTCAACCGAACTGTAGTCGTACCAAGTTCTTCAACAATTGTATTGGCTAATAAGGCTGAGAGTTTCGGGTCTTTATCCTCGGTAGTGATAGAGATGATCCCATCTTTTCCACCTTGAACAATGGTGCGGCCCTGAAGCGTGAGCCGGGCCTGTTCAAGGGTGTCTACCTCGTAAACCTTCATCAGGTCCAGTTTATTTATTACACCGTCAGCAACTGAACGACTTTTTAAAATCCCCAGGTAGAGATCGCCCCCCCCAAGCCCAGACGCTGCTAGCCCTGCTAACCCCCCCGCCTGTCCGACTAGAGCCGACAAAGCCCCACCACTCTCCTTTTGAGGGGGGAGAATCTTGGCCGTAGCTGAATAAATGTTGGGAAGTCTCAGGCTGTAAACAACTGACACCAAGACTGTGAAACCACAAATGGACATTATTAGTTTTTTTCGTTTAAGTAAGATAAACAATAGGCCTACTAGATTTACTTCCCGGTCGTCAAAAACATCTTGTGATTTCATACAGTCCCTTGAATACCTCTCTACCGCGGTCCCTCACGCGATTAAGTCACTTCTAGTTACCTGCGGAAAGAATAACACCCGCAGTCACGGCTATGTAGCCAATAATCTTAGCAATTTCCTTGATGTTCCTTTAGCCATGCGGTCCTTTCGTACAGCCTCGGCACCATGATGGTGTTTCCTGAATCCCGTTCTTGCCCCAGAAGGAGTTGTAAAACATGATTATCGAGGAGCTGGCCTGGCTGATGATGGAGCCGTCCAGCTTGACGACGTAGATGTCATACCAGTCCGCATCCCCGTGGGACCGCCGACCGGTCGCAGATGCCACTCGAGCTCACGACCGCGCCGTGTCACCACGGAACTCAGGTTGTAGACGTCGCCGATCACGTTGATGCCACCGGGATCAGTGGGGAGAGGCAACGGATATCGCGGCGGCAAGACCGCAGACCTTGATAATGAGAGCCTTGCGCTTGACCATAATCCGCAAAAGTTCCAGCAGGAAACTTCCCGCTACTGTCGTTTTCTATTGGTTACATTAATACCTGCACAGATCTGAGTTGCATTTATGAAACGTCAGGCAAGCTTAAAGCCCCGCCGCAACGAGAACGCCGGCAGTCACCGCAATGTTGCCTATGACCGAAGCGATGTCCTTGGCGCCTCTGAGCCAGGCGGTCTTTTCGTACTGCCTCGGCACGATAATGGTGTCGCCAGAGTCGAGCTTCTTGCCCCAGAAGGAGTTGTAGAACATGAATTTAGAGGAGTTGGCCTGGCTGATGACAGAGCCGTCGACCTTAACAACGTAGATGCTGTCCATATCGGCGTCGCCGGTCGGCCCTCCTACCTGCTTCAAATACCACTCTATGTCATGGCCACGCTGGGTGACAACCGTGCTCTGGTTGTAGACGTCGCCGATCACGTTAACGCCGCCAGGATCGCTGGGAACGACGAGTTGGTCACCTCCCTGCAGTTCCAGATCGTATGCGCCCCCCTTCAACTCTTCTAAGGAAGCAATCTCCATTACCACGCGTCCTTCAGCTTTTCTCTTTTTCAGAAGCTCGATACTCTGCATCAGGTTGTCCAAAGTGGTTTTTGAGCTTGCCACTTCCTCAGCAGATGCCGCCGTCTGAGAGACCTGGGCCTGAAGGTTGATGATCTTCTCCTGCGATTTTTCTAGCGCCTCATCCATACGCTGCTGCTGCAGCTTCCGCACTGCTTCCCTGGTGAAGCGAGCACCCTTTAAGTAGGCCAAGTCGGTAAAGCCCCCGGCGCGATTAATGACGGAACTGAGCCGTTCACCCTTGTAAATCGGATAGGTGCCGGGGAACCTGACTTCCCCCTTAAGGGTTACGTAACGTTCGGTAGCCTCTGCCCAGTTGGGAATGCGACGCACGGTCAGTTCATCAAACGGCTCCAGCTTAAAATCTTCAGCCCCGCCCTGCAGTGCTTTTTCCAGGTCTATGGTAATCGAGTAGGAGGTGACTGCATCGCCGTTACGCTTGATCCTGGTTATCTCCGCGCTTTTCAGGTAGGCCGACAGCTTGACGTTGCCTGCCTGCATCAGCAGGTCGCGTACCGTCATGTTGTCCAGGTACCGGAACTGACCGGGCTTCTGCACCTCGCCGCTTACCTTCACTGCGGGGATCTCCTGCATCTGGTCGCGAGCGAAGATCTTCACCCGGTCAAACTCCTTGAGCTCAAGGTCCTGATCCGCATCTCCCTTGAGGGCGCGGGTGACGTCGAAGTACACAAGCTCGGGATGCATGTCGGGGGGAAACAGGCGGGTAATCTGCCCGGCACCCGCATGGTACTGCGGCAGCAGGTTGTCGCCCTTGATCAGGGCACTGACTCTCATGCCAGGCTTAAGTGCGTAGTCCCCCGGTCTAAGCACGTGTCCCTCAAGACGCACATAGCCGCGGAGGACGCCGTCGATGGGAAGTACGTTGACCAAGTCCATGTCCTGCAGCCTGATTGCGGCGGTCTGCTTGTCACCCTCAGTCCCGCTCAAATCGAGGCTGAAGTCGGTGACCATCTTCTTGTCATGCGCCTGGACTCGGTAGAGCTGCACCCGCTGCAGGTAGCCCGTCGCGTTGATCCCCCCGCAGAGGGTAAGGATGTCCTTGATGGAGTTCTCGTCTTTGAGTTCATAGATTCCGGGGCGACGGACGTTGCCCGCAACACCGGCGACATGGCCTAAGACGGGTACCAGGATGGTATCGCCAGGCTGCAGCCTGATGTCCTTACTCTTATCCCCTTTGAGGAAGAAGTCATAGAGGTCGACGGTCTCGACAACCTTGCCGCCCCTGTTGATCTGGATGTTCCTGAGGCTGCCGCTTTTAGTAGGGCCTCCTGCCGCGGACAGGGCGTTGATGACGGTTGAAAGGGAACTCACGTTGTAGTCGCCAGGAGCCGCTACCTCTCCGACCACATACACCTTCACCATCCGCACGTTGGCGACGTTGACGTTGAGCTGGAAGTCCTTGTAGATGCGGCCAATGGCGCCCTTCAGGATTGTCGGCAACTGGCCGAACGGCTGCCCCGCCACCCTGACGGCACCGACCTTGGGGACCACAACGTCGCCGCTTCGGTTCACCTCGAGGTTGTACTTGCCATTGAGGCTCCCCCAGACGGTCAGGGTCATGCGGTCCCCGGCACCGACTATGTAGTCGGGGCCTACCGGCACATCCGTCTGGGAGGCGAAGGGATCCTCGTCGTGCTTGAAGAAGTTGTAGCCGAACTGTGTGAGTTGGTCCCAGCCGTACGGCTGAGGGCGGGATTTATCCAAGGTTGTGGGCATCTCGCCCATGGCCTTTTCCAAAACTGAAAGTTCTTCGGGTTCAACCCGCTTCTTGACGACCTTCTTCTGGCTCTTCTTCTTTTTGCTGTCCTTTGCTACCTTTCGCTTTTTGGCGCCTCGCTGTTTGCTGCTGTCCTTGTCTTCCTTGTCGTCCTTGCGGTCTTTACGATCCTTGACGCTTTTGCGCTCACCCAGGTCCCTGGAGTCAGTGCCGTCCTTGCTGTCAGAGAGGTCCTTTGTCTCTTTGCCATCCTTGGCAGAAAAATCATCTTTGCCATTATCCGCAGTGGAGTCTACCTGCTCATCCCTGGACTGGTCATAGGATCGGCGCGAAGCGGTACCGTCGGACTTTTGCTGGTCTAGCTGCCGGACATCCTTGCGTTGGGAGTAATCCTGGGATTCCTCGTCATCCATGGAATCCGATTCGTCATCTTCGGAGGATTTGGTGTTGAAATAGTCGGAGTTGATTTCCTGCGTATCGCTTTCGTCGTTGGCGAACGCGGGAGAAGCGTTTGACCTTGAGTATGAGTTGGTTTCCGTGGCGGACAAGGCAGGAAAAGCGGTTACAGCGACCAGCAGCGCAAACGTTGCAGCAAGAAACAGGATTCTTTTCATACGTGGTTGTACCTCAAAGATTACCAGGAAGGCGGGAACAGCAGTAGCGGACCAGACAGCAGCTCACAAGAACACGGAGGGTTCTTCTTCTGTGGCAATACCGATTACTGCCTGTATATGATACGGGCAGAGCCGACACAACTGCACCCAATCAAAAAAAGTCGTTACTAATGATCAGGCTTTACTCTATACCACTTACGCAGGGTGTTGTAAATGCAAAAACAACGGCATCTGCAGATCTGTAGTTGCATCTCAGCCAACACTGCATGAGAGTGCAGACAACATCAACAAGAGCAGATTTCGTGCCGGAATCCTCATGGACAGAACCTAAATTGTGCTGGCCAGTTAATGAGGGGACAGTTCATCACCTAGATCGATATGAATTTTCTTCTCATCCTCACTAAGTTATAGGTCGTTTGAGAGTGTATCAGAAAATATTTGAATGGGAACTGACTGCTAATTTTTTATTCAGCACTGGCATAGCGGACGATCACGGAAGGAAAGAGTACAGATTTTTTCAGGGCGCTGAGGGTAAAGAAGTGTCAAAGACAAAGCCAGTGTCTGAAATTTGACTGAGCGGCACGATAACATTGCATTACCAGTGCCGCATGGTCGTCCTACAATCTCCAGAGCCGGATGCCGTGTTCTGCCATTTGCTCCGGGTTGAAGATGCCTTTCACGTCGATGACGAGCGGCGAGTCTTTCATCATCGCCGTGAGCTGGGCCGGGGTCAGGCATCGGTACTCCTTGTGCGCCACTGCTATCACGACTGCCTCGGCGACCTGCAGCTTGTCGGCGGGGGTCAGGGTGACGCCATACTCGTGCCGTGCCTCATCCGGGTCGGCCAGGGGGTCGCTCACCTGGACCTCGATGCCGTAGTCCTGGAGTTCGTGGATGATGTCGACCACCTTGGAGTTGCGCAGGTCGGGACAGTCTTCCTTGAAGGTGAGGCCGAGCACGGTAATGCGCACGCCGCGCACGTTGTGTCCGGCGCGGATCATCTCCTTCACGGTGCGCTGGGCAATGAACTTCCCCATACCGTCGTTGATGCGCCGCCCGGCGAGGATGACCTGGGGGATGTAGCCGATCTTCTCGGCCTTATGGGTCAGGTAGTACGGATCTACCCCGATGCAGTGCCCCCCGACCAGGCCGGGCTGGAATTTAAGGAAGTTCCACTTGGTCCCGGCCGCCTCCAGCACGGAGTTGGTGTCGATGCCCATGCGGTCGAAGATGAGGGCCAGTTCGTTCATCAGGGCGATGTTGAGGTCGCGCTGGGTGTTCTCGATGACCTTGGCGGCCTCCGCAACCATGATGGAGGGGGCACGGTGCACGCCCGCGGTGACCACCGACTCGTAGACGTCCCCCACGATCTGAAGCGTTGCGGCATCCTGCCCGGAGACGACCTTCTTGATCTTGGTGAAGGTGTGTTCCTTGTCGCCGGGGTTTATGCGCTCCGGGCTGTACCCGACGAAGAAATCGGTGCCGCATACCAGTCCGGAGAAACGCTCGAGTATGGGGACGCATTCGTCCTGGGTCACGCCAGGGTAGACCGTGGACTCGTAGACGACGATGTCACCGTTCTTCAAAGCACGCCCCACCGTCTCGGAGGCGCGCAGCATCGGGGTCAGGTCCGGTTGGTTGGCGCAGTCCACGGGGGTGGGCACGGCAACGATGTGGAAGTCGGCCTCCCTGAGGACGTCGATGCTGTCGGTGAAGACGATGTCTGCCTCGCGCAGATCCTGTGCCGTCACCTCTCCGGTGCGGTCGTACCCTTTTTTCAGTTCTTCGATGCGGGTTGCGTTTATGTCAAAACCGTAGCATCTGCGTACTTTGCCAAAGGCTACCGCCACGGGAAGGCCGACATAGCCAAGCCCGATGACTGAAACGACTCGGTCGTGCTTTAACATCACAGGAACTCCCTAAGCAATGGAATGCAGTCGTGCCAGAAAGAGAATTGCAAAGCTCTGGTAAATGAGGAGTCAGTGTATCAGAACTTTCTCACTAAAGGAACTGGATGACGAAAAAAATACGAGACAGCCAAAGGAGGAGTTTTTTCCAGGTAAAAGAAAAGGGATATCTGAGTCACAGACATCCCTTTTCGTGCCTCCATGTAATGTTGCTCAATGCTGCGGCAACACTCTCTCTGTGGGGCGAGAAGTTGCTTGTTTTTATCTGTACAGCGTGCGACCGTCCTAGACGTAATACCTGGAGGTCACGCTCTCCCATGTGCCTTGAGCCTTGAGGATCAGGTCGCAGAGTTCGCGCACCGCCCCCCAGCCGCCACGGTTCCGGGCGACGAAGTGGGCGAAGGGAAGCACCTCCTGGACGGCGTCGGCAGGTGCGGCAGCGAAGCCGACTCGTTTCAGGAGCGGTATATCGATGACGTCGTCACCCATGAAGGCGACCTGCTCGTCACAAAGGCCGGTCGCTTCCAGCATCTGGCGGTAAGGGACCAGCTTGTCCAGGGATTTCTGGTAGACCTGCCCGATGCCAAGTTCGACAGCGCGGTTATAGACCACCTGCGACTCCCGACCGGAGATGATGCCGACTTCGATCCCGGAACGCTGCAGCATCTTGATGCCATGCCCGTCCTTTACGTTGAAGAACTTGCTCTCCACGCCGTTGGAGTCGAAGATGATGCGTCCGTCGGTGAGCACACCGTCCACATCGAGTATCAAGAGCTTGATCTTTTTCAGTCTTTCTTCCATGAAAACCTCACTGGATACCCCAAAAACATTTAACAGGGATAAAGGGGATAAAAGGGATAAATCAAAACCGTACAAAAACGGATCGGGGATAACTACAACACCATGAGTGGTTGTGTGCCTTTATCCCCTGTATCCCTTGTATCCCTGTTCGATTCGATGTGCTTCTTTATGCTATGCCCGCTTTCAACAGGTCGTGCAGGTGCACGATGCCGACCGGCGCAGTGGCGTCGTCGTCGGAGAAAACGAAGAGCGAAGTGATGGAGTACTGCTCCATCTGCTGCAGGGCTCGCGCCGCCAGCTCGTCGCGGCGAATCCGCTTGGGGCCCTTCTTCATCAGCGCCGAGGCCGGCAGGTTAATGATGTCGAGCCCCTGCCCCAGGGCCCGGCGCAGGTCGCCATCGGTGATGACGCCGACCAAGGCACCGTCATCGGCGGTGACGCCGGTAATACCCAGCCCCTTGGAGGTGATGGTGAAAAGGGCCTCGCGCATCAGGGTCGCGGCACTAACCAGCGGCAGCCCGTCGCCGGAGTGCATGATGTCCTCGACCTTCAGCAACAGCCTCCGCCCCAAGGCGCCGCCGGGGTGGAACATGGCGAAGTCCTCGGCCTTGAAGCCGCGGCTGACCAGGAGCGCAACGGCGATGGCGTCGCCCATGGCCAGGGTCACGGTGGTAGATGCGGTCGGGGCGAGCCCCAGCGGGCACGCCTCCTCCTTCACCGAGATGTCGAGGAAGATATCGCCGCTCTTGGCCAGGGTGGAGTTGGGGTTTCCGGCCATGGCGATCAGGGATGCACCGAGGCGCTTGATGATGGGGAGGATGCGCACCACCTCGTCGGTCTCGCCGGAATTGGAGATGGCGATGACGACGTCACCCTTCATGATCATGCCCAGGTCGCCGTGGATCCCTTCCGCCGGGTGCAGGAAAAAGGCGGGGGTGCCAGTGGAGGCCATGGTGGAGGCTATCTTTTGGCCGATGAGGCCGGATTTGCCCATGCCGGTGACGACGACGCGACCGGTGGTGCTGTTCAGTATCATCTCCACGGCCTTCTCGAAGGTCCGGTCGATGGATGCCTCCAGGTTCAAAAGCGCCTCAGCCTCTACTCTGATTACCCGCTTCGCTTCTTCTAAAATCAAGGTCAACTCCTTACAAAGACAAAACCGTATTAACAGGGATAAAAGGGATAAAAAGGATAAAAACCAAGCTGGGGGTTAAACCAAAACCGATCTTTGCTTAGCGCCTTTGCGGCTTTGCGTTAAGATCGCTTTTCTGCAGTTATCCCTTTGATCCCCTTTATCCCTGTTTGAACACTTTTCTTTACGCCTGCTTCACGATGGCGTCGATAGCCTTCAGTTTGTTCAAAAGTGCCGGCAGGTCGTCCAGGCGCACGGAGTTCGGGCCGTCGCACAGGGCGCGCTCAGGGTCCTCATGCACCTCCATGAAGATGCCGTCGATACCGGCTGCCACCGCCGCGCGGGAGAGAAATTCCACGTACTCGCGCTGGCCGCCCGACGAGGTACCCTCACCTCCAGGCAGCTGGACGCTATGGGTGGCGTCGAAGATGACCGGGTAACCGGTGGAGCGCATGATGGGGAAGCTGCGCATGTCGACGACGAGGTTGTTGTAGCCGAAGGAGGCACCGCGCTCGGTGAGAATGATGTTCTCGTTCTCGCAGGAGCGGATCTTGCCGACCACGTTCTTCATGTCCCACGGTGCCAGGAACTGCCCCTTCTTCACGTTGATGACCTTACCGGTATTGGCGGCAGCGACCAGCAGGTCGGTCTGGCGGCAGAGAAACGCCGGGATCTGCAGCACGTCGAGCACGTCAGCGGCCGGTTCGACCTGCTCGATGGAATGGATGTCGGAAAGGACGGGAACGCCCAGCGCTTCCTTTACCTTGGCCAGGATCCTGAGCCCCTCGTCCATGCCGGGACCGCGGAAGGCGGTGACCGAGGTGCGGTTGGCCTTGTCGTAGGAGGCTTTGAAGATCAGCGGGATGCCGACGCCGTTGCAGATGCTCATCAGGCGCTCCGCGTGACGCAGCGTCGCCGTTTCGTTCTCTATCACGCAGGGGCCCGCCACCAGCGCGAGCGGCCTGTTGCCGCCAATCTTGATCTGACCTACAGTGACTTCCTTCATCATGACTTCTCCTTGAAGAGATCCCGCACGACGTTCAATGATCGAACGTCGTAGACTGTCTTAAAAAAAGTAGGACTGTCAAAGTCCAACGCGCCCTTCGCTATTGTGAAGGACGCGTTGTCAATTGTCCATTGTCAATTGTCAATTGCTACTAGTTGCCTTTCCTTGCCTTGGTGGCGCCGATGAAGGCCTTGAACAGCGGGTGCGGGTTGAGCGGCTTGGACTTGAACTCCGGATGGAACTGGCACCCAAGGAACCAGGGGTGGTCGGCCAGTTCGACGATCTCGACCAGGTTCCCTTCCTTGTAG
Organism: Geomonas agri; assembly: GCF_020179605.1. Lineage (NCBI taxonomy): Bacteria > Pseudomonadati > Thermodesulfobacteriota > Desulfuromonadia > Geobacterales > Geobacteraceae > Geomonas > Geomonas agri. The sequence goes on along the minus strand of NZ_JAINZO010000001.1, from coordinate 634,376 downwards.
ATGCCGGAGATGATCAGCCCCTTCTCCTCGAGCGCGGCGCGGAAGGCGTTGTTGAACTCATAGCGGTGACGGTGACGCTCGGAGATCTCGGTCGCGCCGTAGGCCTTCTGCGCGAAGGTCCCCTTGGTGAGCGAGCACGGGTACGCGCCCAGGCGCATGGTGCCACCCTTCTTGTCGACCCCCTTCTGCTCTTCCATCAGGTGGATCACCGGGCTGGTGCAGGCGGGCTTGAACTCGCTGGAGAAGGCCTCCGGGAGCTGGCAGACGTTGCGCGCGAACTCGACGGCAGCCATCTGCATGCCGAGGCAGATGCCGAAGAAGGGAACCTTGTTGACGCGGGCGTACTCGATGGCCTTGATCTTACCCTCGGTGCCGCGCTCGCCGAAGCCGCCCGGTACCAGGATGCCGTCCACGTCGGCGAGGTACTTGTCCGCCCCTTCCTCCTCGATCTTCTCGGAGTCGAGGTAGACCAGGGTGACGCGGCAGTCGTTGGCGATACCGCCATGGGTGAGCGCCTCGGAGAGCGACTTGTAGGATTCCTTGAGGTCGACGTACTTGCCGACCACGGCGATGCGAACCTCGCCGCAGCCCGGGTTGGTCAGCTTGGAGACCACCTGCTGCCAGTGGGAGAGGTCCGGGGCCTTGGTCCAGATGTTCAGCTTCTCGACCACCTGGTCGTCGAGCCCTTCCAGGTTCAGCGCCAGCGGCACCGCGTAGATGTGCTCGGCGTCGCGGGAGGTGATGACGGCCTTCTCCTCGACGTTACAGAACAGGGCGATTTTCGCCTTCATGTCCTGGGGAAGCTCCTGCTCGCAGCGGCACAAGAGGATGTCGGGCTGGATACCGATCTCGCGCAGCTCCTTGACCGAGTGCTGGGTCGGCTTGGTCTTCAACTCGCCGGCGGTCCTGATGTAGGGAACCAGGGTGACGTGCAGGTAGAGCACGTTGCCCGCGCCGCGATCGCTCTTCAACTGGCGGATCGCCTCGAGGAACGGCAGCGACTCGATATCGCCCACGGTGCCGCCGATCTCGACGATGGCGATGTCGCTACCCTTGGCGTTCTCGAGGATGTTGGCCTTGATCTGGTCGGTGATGTGCGGGATGACCTGCACGGTGCCACCCAGGTAGTCGCCGCGACGCTCCTTCTCGATGACCGAGAAGTAGACCTGACCCGTGGTGAAGTTGCTCTTCTTGGAGAGCTTGCTGGAGGTGTAGCGCTCGTAGTGGCCGAGGTCCAGGTCTGTCTCCGCGCCGTCGTCGGTGACGAAGACCTCACCATGCTGGAACGGGGACATGGTGCCCGGATCGACGTTGATGTACGGATCCAGTTTCTGGATAGTGACCCGAAGCCCCCGTGCCTCCAGCAGAGCGCCCAAAGAAGCGGCGGCGAGTCCCTTACCTATGGAGGAGACAACGCCGCCGGTAACAAAGATGAATTTTGTCTTCACTGAAAAAACCTCCATGAACTAGATAGAGATCAAGATTAAGACTAAGTAGAAAATCTGAAGGAGCCGCTTGTTTACGCCTCTCTTAAGTGTTCGTCTTTGCCTGAAGCTAAATCTCTATCTCAATCTGAACCTTAATCTTAATCTTTATCTCAATCTGCTTTTAAGCCTTTTAGCTTTGCCAGCACCTTCTCCAGGTCGGCCGGGGTGTCCACCCCTATCGACTCGCACTCGGTCTCGACGATCTTGATGCGGTAGCCGTTCTCCAGAACCCGCAACTGCTCGAGTTTCTCGGCCATCTCCAGGTAGCTCGGCGGCAGCGCGGCGAAGACCGGCAGGAACTCGCGGCGGTACACGTACAGCCCGACGTGCTTGTAGCACAACAGCTTACCGCAGCAAAAGGCATCGTCCTTCAGGTCGTTCCACTTGTCGCGGAAAAACGGCAGCGGAGAACGGGAGAAGTAGAGTACGTTCCCCTTCGGGTCAGCAACCACCTTCACCACGTTGGGGGACAGAAAGTCGTGCAGCGTCTTGATGCGGCACTTAAGCGTCGCCATCGGGATGGACGGGTCTTCCAGCATCGGTGCGATGGCCTGGTCGATCATGGCCGGATCGATGAGCGGTTCGTCGCCCTGCACGTTGACAATGATGTCGGCGTCGAGCCTTGCCGCCACTTCGGCCAGCCGGTCGGTCCCGGTCTCATGCTCCACCGAGGTCATCTCCACGCGACCGCCGAAGGCGCGCACCGCAGCGGCGATCCGCTCGTCGTCGGTCGCCACGATCACTTCGGAAACGAGGTTAGCCTTGGAAGCGCGCTCGTACACGTGCTGCACCATGGGTTTTCCCATGATGTCCGCCAATGCCTTGGCCTCAAAACGCGTAGAAGCATACCTGGCGGGAATTACCGCGGTTATTTTCATTTGGCGTCTCAGTACGACCCCACACCGGTCACTGCCGGAAGCGAGTCCTGGTTGCGGTTGTGGTTTGGTGATTTTTGATGGCTGGCTTTTGCTGCGATTTTAGCCGGTGGAGCGCAGCCTAAACTGCTGGCTCCGTCCCTTGTCTGGCGGGACGAAACAAGTTACATCAAAAGAAAGGTTTGTGTCAAGGAGTGAAATTAGAGGGATGCGCTCAGCTTGTCGGCCCAGGAGAAGGTCTCCAGTTGGGCGGAGAGCAGCTGGTCCAGCTCCAGTTCGCAGACGCCCAACTGTTCGCTCACGGCGGGGAAATCGGCCTGTTCCAGCAGTTCGGCCAGCACGAGGAGTTCCCCCAGGTCCCCCTCGTGGTGCAAAAGCGCGCTCTTCACGTTTTCCACCAGGTTCAGCTTGCCGACCAGTTCCTCCATGCGATCCTCGAACAGCACGTCGATGAGCGAGAGGATGCCCACCATGAAGCCCTGGTCCGCGAGCTCAGCAGCACCCCGCCCCCTCGAGGCGATGATGAGGAGTTCCATCAGCTTGCCGCGTGTGGCCGCCATCTCCAGCAGCGGGCTTTGCACCCCGTTTTGATCGTTGCTGGCGTACAGGGCCAGGGTGATCCAGCGCTTGAGCTGCTCCAGCCCGAGCACGGTGAGCGCATGGCGCAGGGTCTTGATGCGCACGCGAAGCCCGATGGCCACGGAGTTGACCAGGCGCAGCAGGTTGTAGGTGAGCCCGGGGTTCTGTTTGAAGGTCTCTTCGATCTCGCTCCACTCGGCATCAGCCATCACCTGCTTCATAAGCTGCATCATGGTGATCTTGCCGATGTCGATCTTGTTCTGCCTGAGCACCACCGGTCGGGCGAAATAGTACCCCTGGAACAGGTCAAAGCCGAGCTGCGAGCAGAACTTGTAGTGCTCAGCGTTCTCGACCTTTTCGGCCAAGAGGGTGAGGCGCCACTTCCTGAGCTTTTCGACGATCTCCGGCAACGACTCTGCCGGCGTTTCCAGCACGTCGACTTTCACTATGTCGACCAGGGGATAGATGTCGTGGAAGGCGGGAGAGTAGACGTGGTCGTCGAGGGCGAGGCTGAAACCGAGTTTCTTGAGGGTGCGGCAACGTTCGAAGACCTCGTCGTCGGCGACGATGCTCTCCAAGAGTTCGATCACCACGCGGTCCTTGGGCAGAAGTTCCACGGCGTCACTCATCAGCACTTCGCGGGTCACGTTGAAGAAACCCTTGTGGCGCCCGAGCACGTCCTGGATGCCGAACTGGGTCAGCGCGTTGACGATGACGCTGGCGCTGGCCACCTGCACATCGAGGATGTTGGCCGCGTTCAGGCTCTCCGGCGAGCGGAACAGGAGTTCGAACCCCATGATCTGCTGGGTCCGGTCCAGGATGGGCTGCCGCCCCAGGAAGAACTTTTCCTCAACCATGAAAACCTCTCAGGGCATCAGTTGCAGAGCTTCAATACTTCCCGACTGATGGCGTCCAGGGGGCGGATGTAGTCGACGCCTCCCAGCTTGATCGCCTCGTTGGGCATCCCGAAAACGATGCAGCTCGCTTCGTCCTGGGCGATGTTCAGGGCACCGGCCTGCTTCATCTCCAGCATGCCGTGGGCGCCGTCGTCCCCCATGCCGGTCATGATCACCCCTACCGCGTTCTTGCCGGCATAGCGGGCGGCGGAACGAAACAGCACGTCCACCGACGGGCGGTGGCGCGACACCAGCGGCCCGTCCTTGATTTCCACGTAGTAACGCGCGCCGCTGCGCTTCAAGAGCAGGTGGTGGTTGCCCGGCGCGATCAGGGCCCGACCGCGCACCACGGTGTCATTGTTTTCCGCCTCCTTGACGGTGATCCGGCACAGACCATCCAGTCGCTGCGAAAAGGCGCGGGTGAACCCCTCGGGCATGTGCTGCACGATGACGATGCCGGGGCAGTCCGCCGGCAGCGACTCCAAAAAGGTCCGCAACGCCTCGGTCCCCCCCGTCGAGGCGCCGACCACCACCACCTTCTCGGTGGTCTGCATCATCGCCTGGCTCTTGGGTTTTTCCATGATCACGTCGGCGGTCAGCTTGGGCGCCACCTGGTGGGTCACCGCGGCAACGCGCCGCACCCGTGCCTGGCTCGCCGCCTTCACCGCGTCGCAGATCCTCACCCGGGACTCTTCCAGGAACGCCTTGGTCCCCAGGCGCGGCTTCTGGATGATCTCCACCGCCCCGTACTCCAGGGCCTTCAGGGCCGTCTCGGACCCCTTCTCGGTGAGGCTCGAGCACATCACCACCGGGATGGGATGCTGGCTCATGATCTTGTGCAGGAAGGTGATGCCGTCCATCCTGGGCATCTCGACGTCGAGGGTGATCACGTCCGGGACTTCCTGCCTGATCCGGTCCGCGGCGATGAAAGGGTCGCCCGCGGTCGACATCACCTCGATCTGCGGGTCAGAGGAGAGGATCTCCACCATGGTCTGGCGCACCACGGCCGAGTCGTCCACTATCAGTACCTTTATCTTCTTGGGCATCTAACAACCCCCTGATTTTCTCATCCGTTTCAGAAGAACTTCCCCGGTGTGGGAGTGGAAGATGATCTTCCTGCCCCGCTCCCCTCCCAGGTCCTGCTTGGCGACACGCACCGACTCGTTCGCCAGGATCTTGAGCGCCATCTCCGCGTTCTGCCGTCCCACGCTGCGCAACCTGCCCAGGGCGTCGAACATGTCGGCGCCGCCGAAGACCTTCGCCTCCAGTTCCCCGCGCAGCGCCCCCCGGTGCAGCATCCGCTCCAGCATGGCCCTGATGGCGGTGTCGACGTACTTGCCGTGATGCCCGTCCTGGGCGTCAAAGAGGTCGCCAGTGCCGGGCAGCTGGGCGTGGCAGATCGCCCCCAGCCGGAGCCGGTAGTTGAAAATGGTGACCGCGACGCAGGATCCGAGCAGGGTCGTCACCAGCACAGGCTCAGAGCTTACCATTATCTGGCCCGGTTTCAGGAAGACGACCTTTCCCTGCGTCGGCGGCATCATCGCGGCCTTCGATACACCGTCGGGTAGACGCTCACCAGCGGGACGTCGAGGCCGCTCAGAGTCTCCGAGTGCCCCATGAAGATGAACGCGCCGGGCTTCATGTGGCGGTGGAAACGCTGCAGCAGCTTCTCCTGGGTGGGGCGGTCGAAATAGATGATGACGTTGCGGCAGAAGATGATGTCCAACTGCTCGCGCATACCGAAATCTTCGTCCATGAAGTTGAGGCGGCGAAAGCGCACCTTCTCGCGCAACTCCGGGACGATGCGCACCATGCCGCTGGAGCGGTCCTTGCTGCGCAGCAGGTACTTTTTCTTGAGTTCCATGGCCACCGGCTCCACCTGGCTCTCGGTGTAGATCGCCATCTTGGCCTTGTCCAGCACGCGGGTGGAGATGTCGGTGGCCAGGATCCTGAAGTCGAACCCCGGGTTGCGCAGGGCGTATTCGGAGAGCACCATGCACAGCGTATAGGGCTCCTCGCCGGAGGAGCATCCGGCGCTCCAGATGGAAAGGGTGGCGCCGGGGTGCCGCTTGACCCATTCCGGGAGCACCGTCTGGGTCAGGTAGTGGAAATGGTCCGGCTCCCGGAAGAAGTCGGTCTTGTTGGTGGTGACCATGTCCAGCATCTGCACAAGCTCTTTCTCCATCCCCTCGGCGGAGAAGAGAAAGTCGCAGTAATCAGTGAAGCTGTGCATGCCGAGGTTCCTGAGCCGCTTCTGCAGACGCGCCTCCAGCATGGTTTTTTTCACATCCGGCATCTTGATGCCGCAGGTGTCGTAGATAAACCGGCTCAACCTGCCGAAGTCGCGCGCCGACAGGGTGGCGCTGTGCTCGGTGACTCCAGATTCCGCCATGTTAACGGCCCTCGCTGCTTGCATAGGCGCTACGTCCTCCCCTCATCATCAGTTCTGATCCATCTCGGCCGCCTGCACCAGCTGCGGGACGTCCAGTATCAGCGCCACCGAACCGTCGCCGAGGATGGTGGCTCCGGAGATCCCCTCGGTGTCCTTGTAGGCACGCCCCAGCGACTTGATCACCGTCTGGTGCTCACCGATCACGTGGTCCACCACGAAACCGACCCGCATCCCGTTCACCTGGGTGATCACGATCTGCTCGATCTCCGGCGGCTCGCCGCTGATGCGGAAATGCTGCCTGAGCGGTATGTAGGGGACCAGGTGCTCGCGTACGTGTGCGAGGTTCCTGCCGTGCGAGCGCGCCACGTCATCGCGGGTCAGCTCGACGCATTCGTCGACCATGGCCAGAGGCAGCATGAAAGCGTCGTTGCCGATCTTCACCAGCAGGCTCTCGATGATGGCCAGGGTGAGCGGGATCTTCACGGTGATGCGGGTCCCCTGGCCGCGTACGCTGGTGATGTCGATGCTGCCGCGCAGCGCCTCGATGGCCCGTTTCACCACGTCCATGCCGACGCCGCGCCCCGAGATCGAGGAGACGGTCTTGGCCGTGGAGAAGCCCGGCGCGAAGATGAGGTTGAAAAGCTCCTTCTCGGAAAGTTCGGCGCTGGCGGAGATGATGCCGCGCTCGATCCCCTTGGTGCGGATCGCCTCCTTGTCCAGCCCGGCCCCGTCGTCGGCGATGGTGATCAGCACGCTGTCGCCGGAGTGGATGGCGGCAAGATGCACGGTGCCCCGCGCCGGCTTGCCAGCCGCCTCGCGCGCATCGGGAAGCTCGATGCCGTGGTCGATGCTGTTCCGGATCAGGTGCACCAGCGGATCGTTCAGCTTCTCGATCACCGTCTTGTCCAGCTCGGTCTCCTCACCTTCCGTTGTCATCTCGATCTGCTTGCCCAACTCGGCGGAAAGGTCGCGCACCAGGCGCTTGAACTTGCTGAAGGTGCTGCCGATGGGGAGCATGCGGATGTTGAGGGCGCTGTCGCGCAACTCGGCGGTGAGGCGCTCCACCTCTTCGGCGATGGCCATGAGCTCCGCGTCGTCGCGATGGGCCGCGGTCTGCGACAGGCGCGCCTGCACCGTAACCATCTCTCCCACCAGGTTGACCAGGAGGTCGAGCCGCTCGGCCGGGACCCGGATACTGGAGGATGCCTCCGCTACCTGCTTCTCCTGGCGCACCTCCTTGACGTGCTTTTGCTCCGCCAGGGCAGATTTCACCTTCCCTTCGGGAATGATCCCCTCGGAGATCGCAAGCTCACCGAACCTCTTTTGGCGTGCCAGGACGGCCTTCATCTCATCCAGGGTGATATCCCCCCGCTCCAGGAGGATCTCGCCCAGTTTCTTGTAGTCCTGCTGCTCGTCGTAGCGGTTGTGCTCGGCCACCACTTCGATCTTCAGGTCGCAGTCGTCCTCAACGAAGATGAAGATGTCGCGCACCGCGTTCTCACCCTGGTCGGTGGTGAGGATCACGTCCCAGTATACGTAGCACCCCTCGGGGTCCATCTCCTCCAGCGGGGGGAACCCATCGGTCTGCGCCACCACGGTACAGGTCCCCAGCTCCTTCATCTCGGCCAGCAGGTTCAGGGGGTTGGTGCCGGAGACGAAGATGTCCCGCGGGGGGACGAAGCGGATCCGGTAGGTGACGGGGTCTTTTTGCGGTTGCTCCGCCTCCTCGTGTCGCTCGGTCGTTGCCGCCGCGCCGCTGCCGCCGAAACCGGCCAATTCGCGCAGGCCGACGATGATCCCGGCGCTCGCCTGCAGGTCGGTTTCCGCACCGCTGTCAGCGGCGTCGAGCATGGCCCGGATCTGGTCCCGGGCTGCCAGGGTCAGGTTCACCAGCCGGCTGGTGACGCTTAACTTGCCGTTGCGCACCATGTCGAAGACGGTTTCCACCTCGTGGGTAAAGCTCGCGATGTCGTCGAAACCGAACATGGAGCCGGACCCCTTGATTGTGTGCATGGCCCGGAACACCCGGCCGATCAGATCCTGGTCATCGGGCCGCTCCTCAAGCTCCAGCAGCGAACTCTCCAGTTCCGCCAGGAGCTCGTATGCCTCTTCCTTGAATGCCTGCCGATGAAGGTCGATCATCCCAGCACCTTCTTCACAACCGCCATGAGTTGTTCCGGTTTGAAGGGCTTCACGATCCAGCCGGTGGCCCCGGCGGCCTTCCCTTCCTGCTTCTTGGAATCCTGCGATTCAGTCGTCAGCATGACGATGGGGATGAACTTACAGCTAGCCAACGCCCTGGCCCCCTTGATCAGCCCGATGCCGTCGAGGTTGGGCATGTTCAGGTCGGTGATCAGCATGTCGACCTTGGTGTTGGCAAGCTTTTGCAGCGCGTCCTTACCATCCACGGCCTCCACGACATCGTAGCCACCCTGCTTCAGGGTGAAGGTCACCATCTGCCGTACGCTGGCAGAATCATCCGCTGTCATTATCACTTTGGCCATTAGCTCTCTCCTCCTACCCAGATGCAACTGCAAGCTCGATCTTGCGGACACCCGGTTTGCCTTTGAAATCCGGCGCCGGTCGCCGCTTCACGGAAGGTGGTGTTGCCACCGTCGAATATGTGCAGGGTCTTGCCGCGGCGCAGCGCGCTCTGGTGCGCCGAGCACAATAGCTGCAGCCCGGTAAGATCGATCCCGGTCAGGGCGGAGACATCCACCCGCACCTCCGGTGCATCCTCAAGTGTCGCCAGGAGCGCGTCCCGGAAATCCCGGGCCTCGCAGATGGTGACGCCGCCGGAAACCATCAGCGTCTGTGTTGCCCCCTGCGGGTCTTTGACCCGTTCCAACTTCACTTCGTCCATATAGGTCCTCTCGTTAATCTAGAAAAGTTCCACGTTGCCGCCCAACTCGTCATCATCGGCCGCCGGCGGGGGCGGCGCAGAGTGGGTGGGCATCCTCCCGCCGGTAGCGGGCCCGCTCAGCGATTCATGGATCCTGCGTTCACTCTGCATGGTGTAGCGCTGGGCAAGTTGGTCCAGATTGCCCCCCATGCCCGCCGGAGCCAGCCTGCGAGCTTCGGTGGCAACCCCGGAGATGGCCCGGATCGACTCTTCCAGCACCTGGGCCACCTTGCGGTGCACCGTGATCCCCGACACCACCTGCTCGATATCGTTGGAGAGCCGGGTGACGGAGTCGTCCATTTCGTGCAGCGAGCGCTGCAGCGTATCGTTCACCTGCCTCAGGGTCTGCACCAGACCGGAAAGGGTCTGCACCATGCCGTGCACCTCGCTCTCCAGCCCCGTGGTCTCGACGCTTACCCCCTGGCTGAGCCGGTCGGTGACCGCGATGATCCCCTGCAGCGTCCCGGAGACAGCCCCGGTATGATCGATGGCGTCGATGGAAAGACGTTGAATGGCCTCTGCAAGCACCCCGAGCGCCGCCCCCTCGTCGCCGGTGTAGGCCGACTTGATCTGGGCGTTCAAGGCGATCAGCTTGATCTCTTCGCCGATCTTCTCAATGTCCCCGACGAAGGTGGCGATCTCCCCCACCGTCTCCGCCACCGTGGCCATGGCCACGCACAGCGCCTGGTTCACCTTGGAACTTTCGAGAAGCGCGTCCGAGACCACCGAGATATCCCGTTCCATCCCGGTGAAGAAGCTTCCCCCCGCCTGGTCAGCGATGCCCGACATGCCGCTGGTTTGGGAGGAAAGGCCGGACTGCTTCCTGGCCACCTCCCTCAGGCTCTCAATGATGATCCGCACCGCGCCGTCCAGCTCGTCAGAGGCGTGGCGCAGCTGGGCTATCTGCAGTTCGCAGATGGTGGCGGTCGTGTCCGCGCCGCAGCTGCCGGAGTCGAGACCGTCCTTGACCTCGTCCAGCGCCTCATGGACATGCTCGATCTGCTGGCGCACGATATCGTGGGCCTGCATGGACATGACCACGTCGCCGATGGA